>CALWXT010000001.1 GCA_944385575.1 uncultured Flavonifractor sp.
ACGCTGAGGAAGGGGTCGTAGCCGAACACGGTCATGCCCAGCTTGGTGGCGATGTTGGCCACCTGCACGCCGATGGCGCCCAGACCGATGACGCCCAGCATCTTGCCGGACAGCTCGGGGCCCACGAACTGGCTCTTGCCCTTTTCCACAACCTTCTCCACGTCGGCGCCCTCGGCCGCCTGCTCCTTGACCCAGGCGCTGCCCTCGGTGATCTTGCGGGAAGCCAGCAGCATGCCGCACACCGCCAGTTCCTTCACCGCGTTGGCGTTGGCGCCGGGGGTGTTGAACACCACGATACCCGCCTCAGAGCAGCGGTCGATGGGGATATTGTTGGTGCCCGCGCCCGCCCGGGCGATGGCCCGCAGGGCGTCGGGGAATTCATAGTCGTGCATGTCGGCGGAGCGGACCAGGATGCCGTCCTCATTCTCCACGTCGCCGCTGATGGAATAGCGAGTCTGATCCAGCACGGACAGTCCCGCGGGGGAGATTTTATTCAACGTCTTGATACGAAACATCGTCCTCGTAACCTCCATATCCTTCGTTTCCGCCTTGCGGCGAAAACTCAATCATTCCGGTACTCGTCCTCTCCCCGGCAAACCCGTTTCACTGGGCTTTGCCGGGGATCCCGATATTTAATTGTTCTTATCGAACGCCTTGATGAAGTCGCACAGCTTCTCCACGCCCTCGGTGGGCATGGCGTTGTAGATGGACGCACGCATGCCGCCCACGGAGCGGTGGCCCTTCAGGTTGGTGAAGCCAGCCTCCACGCTCTCCTTGACGAATTTGGCGTCCAGCTCGTCATTGCCGGTGCGGAAGACCACGTTCATGTCGGACCGGGAACCGGGCTCCACGGCGCAGGTGAACAGCTTGGAGTTGTCGATGACATCGTACAGCATCTGGGCTTTGCCGTGCTTGATGGCTTCCATGCCGGGAATGCCGCCCTGCTCCTCCAGCCAGTCCAGCACCAGACCCAGCATGTAGATGCACCAGCAGGGGGGCGTATTGTACATGGAATCCTTGTCGATCATGGTCTTGTAGTTCATCATCAGCGGGGTGTAGGGCAGCTCCTGGCCGGCCAGCTCCTCCTTGATGATGACCACGGTGAGACCGGCGGGAGCCATGTTCTTCTGGGCACCGGCGAAGATGATGCCGTACTTGCTCACGTCCACCGGGCGGGACAGGATGTCGGAGGACATGTCGCACACGATGGGCACGCCATTGGTCTCCGGGACGTACTGCCACTCGGTACCGTAAATGGTGTTGTTGGCGCAGTAGTAGAAATAGCTGGCCTCAGGATCCAGGGTGATCTGGTCCTGGGTGGGGATGTAGGTGTGGTTCTTGTCGGCGGAGGAGGCGGCCAGGTTGATCTGGCCGTACTTCTTGGCCTCCTTGTAAGCGATGTTGGAGAAATTGCCGGTGACGGCGTAGTCGGCCTTGCCGGTCTTGCCGATCAGGTTCAGGGGCGCCATGGAGAACTGGGTGGAAGCGCCGCCCTGCAGGAACAGAACCTTATATCCCTCAGGTACGTTCAGCAGCTTGCGGAACTTGGCCTGGGTGTCGTCAAAAATCTTCTGGAACACTTTAGATCGATGGCTCATCTCCATAACGGACATGCCGGACCCCTGATAGTTGGTGATCTCGGCACCGGCACGCTCCAGCACCTCCAGGGGGAGCATAGACGGACCTGCGGAAAAATTGTACACGCGCTGGGTTCCCATGATGATGGCCTCCTCGTTTTCTGTTTTGTGAATCCACGTGTGACGAACACACTTTACTTGGATAAAGACCATTATAGCCAACAATGCATGTCCCTGTCAATAGCGTGTAATCACCAAAAGCGGGGCCGCAGGGGGAAAAACTTTGTGAATGTTTCAACGAACCCTTTGCATGGATAGGAATTTATGATACAATGCTTTTGAATTGAGAGTTTAGTTTCCCCATGGGGGAGAGGAGAGAGGCTGATGCGGCTGTCCGACATCAAACGAATCTTGAACGCCGAGGTATTGTGGGGGGAGGAGCACCTGGACCGGGAGGTTATCTCCGCCTGCGGCAGCGACTTTATGAGCGACGTGCTGGCCTTTGTAAAGAACCAGGCGCTGCTGCTGACGGGACTGGTCAATCCCCAGGTGGTGCGTACAGCGGATATGCTGGAGATGAAATGCATCATCTTTGTGCGGGGCAAGGTGCCCGGGCAGAGCATCGTTGATCTGGCCAAAGAGCGGGACATCGTGGTGATGACCTGCCCCAAGCGCATGTATGAGGCGTGCGGACTGCTATATTCCAATGGATTGCGAGGGAACTGCGATGGAGACGATTAAACTGGTATACCCTGTGGAGGGCGGCGACCTCATTGAAGCGGGGGAGGCCTCCAGTAAGATGAAGCTGACCCTGAAGAAGCTGGGACTTCCTCAGGACGTGATCCGCCGGGCGTCTATCTGCATGTATGAAGGCGAGATCAATATGGTCATCCATGCCGATGGCGGACAGGCCGAGGTGGAGGTGGATACCGATCAGATCATCATCCGCATGCAGGATACCGGCCCCGGCATCCCCGATGTGGCCCAGGCTATGCAGGAGGGCTTTTCCACCGCCGGGCAGACCGCCCGGGAGCTGGGCTTCGGTGCGGGTATGGGCCTGCCCAACATCAAGCGGTATTCCGACGAGATGAGCATTGAGACCGAGCTGGGGAAGGGAACCACCGTAACGGTGCGCATCAAGATTCCCCAGTGAACGCATATACAGGTGAGGAAGGGAGGTATGGCACATGGCAATGAGGCATTCCGTGGTAACGGATAACAAGCGCTGCCGGGGCTGTACCTCCTGTATCAAGTGCTGCCCCACTGAGGCCATCCGGGTCCGGGGCCGTAAGGCCACCATCCTGCCCGACCGGTGCATCGACTGCGGCAACTGCATCCGGGTTTGCCCCCATAAGGCCATCAAGTCGGTGGGGGACAGCATGGACATTCTGAAGGAGTACGAGTACTGCGTGGCCCTGCCGGAGCCGGCGCTGTACGGCCAGTTCCACCATCTGGACAATGTGGATGTGGTGCTCAACGCCCTGCTGAAGATCGGCTTCCACAAGGTGTACGAGGTGGCCAAGGCCGCCGAACTCCTCTCCGACTACGAGCGGCAATCCATCAAGCAGGGCCCTCCGGCGGTAACGCCCCGGATCTCGTCTTCCTGCCCCACGGTGCTGCGGCTCATCCGCATGCGCTTTCCCAAATTGATGGACCATGTGGCGGATACCATCCTGCCCATGGAACTGGCGGCTATTCTGGCCCGGCGGGAGGCGGCGGAGGAGACCGGCCTGCCCCCGGAGCGGATCGGTGTGTTTGCCATTGTGCCCTGCTCCTCCAAGGTGACGGCTGCCCGTGTGTCTGAGGGCCTGAGCCGGCCGGTGCTGGATGGTGCCTTTGCCATCCGGGACATCTATCTGCGGCTGCTGGGCCCCATGCGGGAGCTGGAGGAGGTAGAGCCCATGTCCTCCGCCGGTATCATGGGCCTGGGCTGGGCCTCCTGCGGCGGCGAGAGCACTGCCCGGCTGGGTGAGCGCTGCGTGGCGGTGGATGGGATCGAGAATGTAATCCGTATGCTGGAGGAGATCGAGGACGGCCGCCTGCCTGAGGCGGATTTTCTGGAACTGTCCGCCTGCACCCAGGGGTGCGTGGGCGGTTGTTTCACGGTGGAGAATCCCTATGGTGCCAAGATGCGGATGAAGGGGCTGATGAAGGGTCAGCCTGTGTCCCGCAACCGCTTTACCCTGGAGGGAGCCGACCGGGACATCGTCCGGCGGGATAAGCAGCTGCAATATCTGCCCACCTTTGTGCTGGACCACGACCGGGAAATGGCCATCAGCAAGCAGCGGCGGATTCAGGAGCTGGAATCCCATCTGCCGGGGCTCCACTGTGGTTCCTGCGGAGCGCCTTCCTGCCACGCTTTTGCGGAGGACGTGGTGCTGGGCCGGGCTTCGGTGGACGACTGCATCTTCAAGGTGCGGGAGCGGATGCGCACCATGGCGGGCAAGGAGGAGGCGGACGATTATCTGCCGCCCCCCTTCCGGCGGTGTCAGACCGATACATCCAGACGATAAGCCACAGGCCGCCTGACCAGACGCGTCACGGCGGCCTGTTTTATACCATGGAGGAGGATTGGGAAGATGACGGTAACACAGCTGAAGGACACGCTGGGTTGGAAGGTTTTCCATATGGCGGACCCGGACCGGCCGGTGAAGGGAGGCTATGCCGGGGATTTGCTGAGCTGGGTCATGGGCCGGGCGGGACAGGATTGTGCCTGGCTCACCATCATGTCCAACCAGAACGTGGCGGCGGTGGCCCTGATGGCCGACGTGGCCTGTGTGGTGCTCACCGAAGGGGTAGAACCAGACGCCGACCTGCTCCGCCGGGCGGAGGAGAAGGAAGTGACCCTGCTGGGTACCGGAGAGGACACCTATTCCGCGGCCTGCCGCCTGGGAGACTGCCTGAAATGAGCGGACTTACCGGAAAGGAGGGGCAGGCATGAAGTTTTACTATGACCTCCACCTCCATTCCTGCCTGTCGCCCTGCGGCAGCGATGAGATGACCCCCGCCGACCTGGCAGCCATGTGCGCTCTGGCGGGGCTGGATATCGTGGCCCTTACTGACCATAATACCTGCGGAAACTGCGCTGCCTTCTGCCAGGCGGCTCAGGAGCGGGGCCTGCTGGCTTTGGCGGGGATGGAGCTGTGTACCCAGGAGGATATCCATGTGGTCTGCCTGTTTCCCGACCCGGAGCATGCCGAGCGGTTCAGCGCCTACGTGTCTGAGCATCTGCCCCCTTTTTCCAACGATCCGGAGGTTTTTGGGCGGCAGCTCTATATGGACGGGGAGGATAACATTCTGGGCGAAGAGGAGCGGATGCTGGCGGCCAGCACCGACATTTCTGTGGAGGAGGTACCCGCCCTGGCGGCGGAGTACGGCGGCTTTGCCTTCCCCGCCCACATCGACCGGCCCTCATTCTCCCTGCTGGGCGTGCTGGGCCTGTGGGATTCGTCCCTAAATTTTCCGTTGGCTGAGCTGTCCCACAGCTGTCCGGCGGATTTTATCCGCCGCCCCGATCTGGAGGGCCTGCGCTTTGTTACCAATTCTGACGCCCACTATCTGGACCAGATCTGGGGAGCCGAGCGCAGCATGGACCTGCCAGAGCGGACAGGGGAGGCTGTTATGGCCTGGCTGGCCGGAACAGAAAAGTAAAATAAGCCTAAGTTTTTCTTTACAAGGAAATGCGGACATGGTATACTTTAGGCAATTAAAATGTTATGACATTAGGTCTTATTTGGGTGCAGGAAAGATTATCCTGACAAATGGAACAGACAACTTCTGCTGCATCGGCTGTGAGCTGATGCAGCAGATATTGTAAGAATCAAAAGTGCAATCAATGGACCGGGAGGTTCAGAAAGGAAGGACGCATCCATGCCAAACTGCAAGACCGTCGTTCCCTATCGGGGTACGCCTGAGCAGGAGGAGCGCCTGCGGCAGGTCATTGCTGAGCACAAAGGCCAGCCTGGTGCGACGATGCCGGTGCTTCAGGCTGCTCAGGAGATTTTCGGGTATCTGCCTGAGGAGGTACAGATCATGGTGGCGGAGGGATTGGATATCCCCCTGTCCGAGGTATATGGGGTGGCCTCGTTTTATGCCCAGTTCACCCTGAATCCCAAGGGGAAATACCAGATCTCTATCTGCCTGGGTACCGCCTGCTACGTCAAGGGAGCGGCCGCCATCCTCAATGCTGTGGAGCAGAAGCTGGGCATTGTGCCCGGTACCATTACGCCGGACGGGAAATTCTCACTGGATTCCTGCCGCTGTGTGGGCGCCTGCGGTCTGGCTCCGGTCATGATGATCAACAACGACGTCTATGGCCGCCTCACGCCCGATCAGGTGGGTCCCATTCTGGACATGTACAAATAAGGACGGCTTTATGAAGGAGATCGCCCTTTATACTCTGGATATCGCACAGAACTCCATTACCGCCCAGGCCAAACGCCTGGAGATCACCCTGGCGGAGGAGGGGAACACCATCACCCTCACCATTGCCGACAACGGGAAGGGGATGAGCCGGTCACTGCTGGCCCGGGTCAGCGATCCCTTCACCACCACCCGCACGACCCGGAAGATGGGCCTGGGCCTGCCTCTGCTGCGCATGGCGGCGGAGCAGACCGGCGGCAGTCTGACCATCCGGAGCACGGAAGGGGTGGGGACTACAGTGGAGGCCGTCTTCCGGGCGGATCACATCGACTGCCCCCCGGTAGGCGATATGGGCGGAAGCATCACCCTGCTGCTTCAGGGCGCGCCGGAGCTGGAGCTGATTTATACCCACCGGCTGGGGACGGATCAGATCGGGCTGGATACCCGGCAGCTGCGGGAGGAGCTGGGGGAAGGCATTTCTCTGGCGGAGCCGGAGGTGGTCCTCTGGGTCCGTGACTACTTACAGGAACAGGAAGCGCTGTTACGAGATAATAAGGGGATGAAAGCATGAAAAGTCTGGCGGAACTGCGTGCCATCCGGGAGCGGATGGAGAAGCAGATTGATTTGCGGGAATCGGGTGACGACCGGATCCGCGTGGTGGTTGGCATGGCCACCTGCGGTATCGCGGCAGGCGCCCGCCCGGTGCTCAATGCCTTTTTGGAGGAAGTAAACAAGCGGGATCTGAAGAATGTGACAGTGTCCCAGACCGGATGCATCGGCGTGTGCCGGCTGGAGCCTATCGTGGAGGTCTACGTACCCGGTCAGGAGAAGGTCACCTACGTGAAGATGACCCCCGACAAGGTGGCCTCTATCGTCAGCGAGCATCTGGTGAACGGCCGGGTGGTGGAAGAATACACCATCGGCGCGGCGGAATAAGGGGAGGGCAGTGAGATGAGCTTGGTTCGTTCCCACATTCTGGTGTGTACCGGCACCGGCTGTTCCTCCTCCGAGAGCCCCAAGATCATTGAGGAATTTGAGAAGCAGCTGGTGGCTCAGGGCATGGATAAGGAGGCCAAGGTGGTGCGCACCGGGTGCTTCGGTCTGTGCGCTCTGGGACCCATCGTTACCGTCTACCCTGAGGGAGCCTGCTATACCCACGTCACTGTGGACGACGTGGAGGAGATCGTCTCCGAGCACATCGTCAAGGGCCGGATCGTTCAGCGCCTGCTGAACAAGAACGGCGGCGGCGAGGGACCGGTGACCTCCCTGGCGGAAACCAACTTCTACAAGCATCAGTTCCGCATTGCCCTGCGCAACTGCGGTGTCATCAACCCCGAGAGCATTGACGAGTACATCGGCGTGGGCGGCTATGAGGCCCTGGGCAAGATCCTCACCGAGAAGATCCCGCCCCAGCAGGTCATCGACACCGTGAAGGCCTCCGGCCTCCGGGGCCGCGGCGGCGCTGGCTTCCCCGCCGGCATGAAGTGGCAGTTTACCGCCGACGCAGTGAGCCCCGACGGCATCAAGTACGTCTGCTGTAACGCTGACGAGGGCGACCCCGGCGCCTTTATGGACCGTTCCGTGCTGGAGGGCGATCCCCTCAGCGTCATTGAGGCCATGACCATCGCCGGCTATGCCGTGGGCGCCCATCAGGGCTACATCTACGTCCGGGCGGAGTACCCCATCGCTGTTAAGCGGCTGGAAACCGCCATTGAGCAGGCCAAGGGCTACGGCCTGCTGGGCAAGAACATCTTCGAGTCCGGCTTTGACTTCGACCTGGAGCTGCGCCTGGGCGCCGGCGCCTTCGTCTGCGGCGAGGAGACCGCCCTCATGCGCTCCATCGAGGGCCACCGGGGCGAGCCCAAGACCCGCCCGCCCTTCCCGGCGGTGAAGGGCCTGTTTGACCGGCCCACCCTGCTCAACAACGTGGAGACCTACGCCAACATCACCTGGATCTTCAACAACGGCGCCGATAAGTTCGCCGCCATCGGCACCGAAAAGAGCAAGGGCACCAAGGTGTTCGCTCTGGGCGGCAAGATCACCAACACCGGCCTGGTGGAGATCCCCATGGGCACCACCCTGCGTACCGTGGTGGAGGACATCGGCGGCGGCGTCCCCGGCGGCAAGAAGTTCAAGGCCGCCCAGACCGGCGGCCCCTCCGGCGGCTGCATCCCCGCCAGCCTCATCGACACCCCCATTGACTACGAGTCCCTGGGCGCCATCGGCTCCATGATGGGCTCCGGCGGCCTCATCGTCATGGACGAGGACAACTGCATGGTGGACATCGCCAAGTTCTTCCTGGAGTTCATCGTGGACGAGTCCTGCGGCAAGTGTGCCCCCTGCCGCATCGGTACCAAGCGGCTGCTGGGCCTGCTGACCAAGATCACCGAGGGCAATGGCGAGCCGGAGGATCTGGACACCATCGAGGAGCTGTGCAACCACATCAAGCAGTCCGCCCTGTGCGGCCTGGGCCAGACCGCCCCCAACCCGGTGCTCTCCACCCTGAAGCACTTCCGGGAGGAGTACGAGGCCCACGTCTATGAGAAGCGCTGTCCCGCCGGCGTATGTAAGGCCCTGATCCAGTACGTGGTGGATCCTGCCAAGTGTAAGGGCTGTACCCGCTGTGCCCAGGGCTGTCCCACCGGCGCCATCTCCGGCGCGGTGCGGGCCCCCCATATCATCAACCAGTCCAAGTGCATCAAGTGCGGCGCCTGTATGGATCACTGCCGCTTTGACGCCATCAGCAAGCAGTAAGGGAGGGAACGGACATGGACGAAAAGATGGTATCTCTGCGCATCAACAACATCCCCGTCACCGTTCCCGCCGGGACCACGGTGCTGGAGGCGGCCCGTTCCGCGGGCTTCAACATCCCGTCCCTGTGCTTCCTCAAGGACGTCAACGAAATCGGTGCCTGCCGTATCTGCGTGGTGGAAGTGAAGGGCGCCAAGAGCCTGGTGGCCTCCTGCGTCTACCCCGTGGCCGAGGGCATGGAGGTCTTCACCAACACCGAGCGGGTACGCAAATCCCGCCAGCTCACCCTGGAGCTCATCCTGTCCAATCACCGGATGGACTGCCTGACCTGCGCCCGCAACAGTGAGTGTGAGCTGCGCCAGCTGGCCAGCGACCTGGGCATTGACGCGGTGCGCTACGCCAGCGACAACATGTACCCCCAGATTGAGGACTCCGCGCCCCATCTGGTGCGGGACAACTCCAAGTGCGTCCTCTGCCGCCGCTGCACCGCCGTGTGCCGTGCCACCCAGGAGGTGGGCGTCATCGGCTGCAACGACCGCGGCTTTGCCACCCACATCGGCTGCGCCTTTGACCGGGACCTGAACGAGGTGGACTGTGTCTCCTGCGGCCAGTGTATCGTGGCCTGCCCCACCGGCGCCCTCAGCGAGAAGGACGACACCGGCAAGGTGCTGGCCGCCCTGGCTGATCCCAAGAAGCACGTGGTGGTGGGCCCCGCCCCCTCCATCCGGGTTACTTTGGGTGAGTGCTTCGGTATGCCCATCGGCACCAATGTGGAGGGCAAGATGGTCACCGCTCTCCGCCGCCTGGGCTTTGACAAGGTGTTCGATGTGGACACCGCCGCTGACTTTACTATCATGGAGGAGGGCACCGAGTTCCTCAGCCGCCTGAACGGCGGCGGCAAGCTGCCCCTCATCACCTCCTGCTCTCCCGGCTGGATTCGCTACATGGAGCAGCACGCCCCCGACATGATCTCCAACGTCTCCACCTGCCGCTCTCCCCAGCAGATGTTCGGCGCCCTGGTGAAGACTTACTACGCCGAGACCATGGGCATTGACCCGGACGACATCTTTGTGGTGTCCATCATGCCCTGTACCGCCAAGAAGTATGAGGTCCGCCGTGAGGAGCAGCGGCTGCCCAACGGCTGCATGCCGGTGGACGTGTCCCTCACCACCCGCGAGCTGGGCCGCATGATCACCCAGGCCGGCATGCTCTTCGACCATCTGCCCGACGGGGAGTTTGACGAGATGCTGGGCATCTCCACCGGCGCGGCTGCCATCTTCGGCGCCTCCGGCGGCGTGATGGAGGCCGCCCTGCGTACCGTGGTGGAGGAGCTCACCGGCGGCGACATGGCTCCCATGGAGTACCATGAGGTCCGTGGTATGGAAGGCGTCAAGGAGGCCAGCTATGAGCTGCCCGGCCGCACGGTGCGGGTGTGTGTGGCTTCCGGCCTGCACAATGTGAAGCTGGTGCTGGACGGCATCCGGGACGGCTCCCTGCACTATGACTTTGTGGAGTTTATGGCCTGCCCCGGCGGCTGCATCAACGGCGGCGGCCAGCCCATCCAGCATGCTGACGTGCGTAACTTTACCGACATCAAGGCCCTCCGCGCCGCCGCCCTGTACAAGCAGGATGAAGGCATGGAGTACCGCCGCAGCCACAAGAACCCGGTGGTCCAGACGGTGTACCACTCCTACCTGGGCGAGCCCGGCGGCCACAAGGCCCACGAGCTGCTCCACTGCACCTACATCAAGCAGAAGCGCTATCGGGTATAATAAGCGAAAACGGCCGGTCCCTTTTGGGACCGGCCGTTTTTTTATTTGGAGCGGCTGAGCTTGATGCAGGTCAGACAGTAGGTGACCTGGAGGACCCCAAAGAGGATCAGCACCATCAGGACGGGGAGCAGGCCGATATCGAAGGAGAAATTCAGCACCGTGAGCACCACCCACAGTACCAGACAGGTGCCGGTAGTCACCCGGAAGGCCTGATAGGCAGCCTGGCCCATCTGGGCTTTTTCCGCCTCGTCGCAGCTGTCCATCCACTTTTTCTGGAATTTGACGTCGTACACGCTGCCCTGCTTTTCTGGGTTCATCCGGCGGGTCAGGTCGATGGCCTTCTGCTGGAGAAGGAGGATCAGGACCACTGAGACCAGGAATAGGGCAGTAGTTACCATGACAGCATCGCAGAGAAAGACTGCCGACAGGAAGAAGAAGTCCACCACGGTGGCCAGGGTGGTGAAGAGCAGCACATAGCTGAGGGTGACCTCAATGCCCTCCGCCAGGTCTTCGTCCTCACCATCCCACTGGTCATACCGACCCTTGGCGGAGCGGTACAGCCCCAGGCCGATGCCCAGCAGAATCAGCGAGCTCACCGGGATGCCCCAGGGTACCACCGCCCCCAGCACCCCTGTCAGACCCTCCGCTGCCCAGCCGGCCAGGCCGGAGAACCCGGCAAGCGTTACAAAAAAGCCGCCGATACCGCCCAGCAGAGCAAACAGCAGCAGGCTACCGAAAAACTTGGGCAGTGCCTTCCGGTTTTCGCGGGCAACCTGATCCTTCATCTCAATTCTCCTCCTCATAGCTGAAAATATCCTCCACGGTGACGCCGCACAGCTTCGCCAGCTTCAGGGCCAGGGTAACCGAAGGGGAGTAGTCCCCTCGTTCGATCTGGCTGATGGTCTGCCGGGACACTCCCGCCATACGGCCCAACTCCTGCTGGTTGACCCCAAGCCGGGCCCGGTGCTCTTTCAGCCGGTTGTAAAGTGGCATGCTATCGCCTCCTGTTTGACAACTATCCTTGTCAAATGTAGGATAGCATTGACAAGGAAACTTGTCAAGAGGAAAAATAAAAAAGACCAGCTCCATGAGGAACTGGTCTTTTCTGTTGTGGGTTTGGCTCAGCCGGCGTTGCCGTTGCCGGCGTCGGCCTTGTCGGCGGTGAGGGTGAGCACGCCGTCGGTCTCAACGGCATTGATGCCCAGCAGGGTGTTGATGCCCTCCACGGTAACATAGTAGTTGCCGCCCAGCACGTTCTGCACCAGGATGGCGTCGATCAGGTGGGAGTTGCCGTCGGCGCTGATGGCCAGGGAGAAGGGGGTGCCCTGAACCGGCATCTGCTCCGGCAGGGCCAGGGCCCGCTCGGTGTACGGTTTGTTCAGATCCACCGCGGCGGACTTGAGCCAGACGGGCCGGAACTGGGCCGTGGTGCCGTTGAAGGCGGTGGCCAGGTCCCGCAGGCGGTAATAGGTGTTGCCGTCGGCGTCCACGGCGGTGGCGGCGGAGAACAGCACGCCGTTGACGATGACGTTGTTGGGGGCGTTCAGGTTGATGCTCTTGTTGTAGGGGGTGGCCAGCTCGCCGGAGTTGATCTTCTCGATGTAGGCGGCCCGCTCCGGGTTGTCCTTCTGCAGGTCCACGCCGGTGATCTTCCAGTTGTTGTCCACCTTGGGCCCCAGAGGATCATGCTCGGCCAGGTAGGCCACCAGCATATCCCGGACAGAGGCGGAGGATTCCCACTCCTTCTCGCCGGAGATGATACCCTCGTTTTTCAGACCGGTGTAGCGGTAGTCATTGACGCACAGGGTGAGGGTCATGTCGTCGGTGAGAGGCTGACCCTTGAAGGTCACATTCTCGATCCGCTCACCGGCGGGCTTGGACAGGTTGACCTCATAGTTCAGGCCGATAAAGTGGTCATGGAGATAGCCGGGCTTGTCGGGGTTGAAGGAGATGTTGATATCCCCGGGCTGCCACTGATTCCAGCAGGCGGCGGCCCACTCCATGTAGGCCTTCATCTCCGCGCCGGTCACCTTCACGGTGTACAGCACGTTGGGGAACTTGTAGATGTCGAACATGTTGCCGTAGTTGAGATCGCCCTTCTTCAGGTCGCTGGTATCCTTGAACAGGGCCACGGCGGTGACGTCGGCGCCGGAATTCTCCAGCTGGACGGTACCGATCAGGTCGATGACGGCGGTGTCCTGGAGACGGCCCTCGGGCAGACCCTTGATCTCATTGGCGGGCTGGAAGTCGGCGGCGGCGTGGCCCAGTACGTTGTCCTGGATGAAGGAGACGGTCTTCTCCTGGGCGGCCTTGATGGCGGGCACGTCCCGCAGGCCCTGGTCGGGAGCCACATCCTTCATGGAGACGGTCTCCACCGTGGCGGCGGTGATCTCCTTGTCGGCGTTGAGGGTCAGGTCGTAGCGTACCACTTCGCCGGCGTTGTTCTTGGTCTCGCCCACGGGGATGGCGCCGTCATTGTTGATGTAGGTGGTGTGGGTGTGGCCCAGCTGAAGCACGTCCACCTCAGGGCACTTGTCCAGAATGGTCTGGGCGGCGTCGGCGCCGTCGGTGGAGTACTCGGCGGACAGACCGGCGTGGGCGGAGACCATGATGACGTCGGCCTTGTCGCCAATGTCCTTGATGCAGGCGGCCACGGCGTCGGCCATAGGCTCAAAGGTCAGGTCGGACACGCCCTGCTTGGTGCCGTCCCACCGGGGGATGTTGGGGGTGTCCACGCCGATGATGGCCACCTTCACGCCGCCACGCTCCACGATGGTGTAGCCGGCACCGGTGAAGTAGCTGCCGTCGGCGTTCTTGATGTTGGCGGCCAGCACCGGCATCTTGGCCTGGGCGATGATGGACTTCAGGGTGTCTACCCCGAAGTTGAACTCATGGTTGCCCAGCACCCAGGCGTCATACCCCATGTAGTTCAGGGCCGCGGGCACCGGGTGATCCTTGGTGTCCTTGGAGTAGAGGTCGTCTGTCATGATGGTACCCTGGATGGTGTCGCCCGCGTCCACCAGAATGGTGTTGGGGTTCTCCGAGCGCACCTGGTTCACATAGGTGGCGACCCGGGCCAGGCCGTCTCCGGTGCTCTCCTTCATGTCCTCATAGGAGTAGCCCCAGATGTTGCCGTGGGTGTCCGAGGTGCCGATAATGGTCAAATGGGTCTCCCCGGTCCCGGCCGCCAGAGCGGTGGCAGACAGGGAGAGTACCATGGCAATACTCAGCACTACGGACAGGAACTTGCCGAACTTTTGCTTGTGCATACGTACAGCTCCTTTCCATTTTGTTTGGCAGGGTAATTATACCATGCGAATGGTTCCATGTCGATCTTTTATTGTGTATATGGTACAAAATGGATGGAGAAAATTGTGGAAAATGATGACATATTGCACTTATCGTTCCAGCGCGTCCAGTCCGGCCTCCGCCGCAGCTGTAACGGCCTCGGCAAAGGTGGGGTGGGGGCGCACCGGCAGCAGGAGTTGCTCCGCCGTCAGGCCCAGGGTCACCGCCAGGGTCAGCTCGGCGATCAGGTCGGAGGCCCGGTAGCAGCACAGCTGTGCCCCCAGCAGAACGTGGCTCTCCTTGTGGAACACCAGCTTGATGAACCCTCGCTTGCCGCCCTCAATCAGGGTGCGGCCGTTGGCGCCCATGACGCACTTGCCGCTGACGGCGGGAATATTCTGGGCCTTGGCCTCGTCCAGGGTCAGGCCCACCTGGGCCAGCTCCGGATCGGTGTACACGCAGGAGGGGATGGGTGAGGTGCCTCGGCGGGGCGTCTTGCCCAGTAGCAGGTCGGCCACCACCTCTCCCTCCGCCTCTGCCTTGTGGGCCAGCATGGCCCCACCGATGGCGTCTCCGATGGCGTAGATGGAGGGGATGGAGGTACGGAACTGACCGTCTACCGTCAGGAAGCCCCGGTCCATGGCGGGGACGATCCCCTCGAACAGACCGTTGATAGCAGGTTTCCGCCCGGCGGCCACCAGTACCGTGTCAGCCTCCACAGTCTGCTCCGCCCCCTTGTGGATAAAGCGGACGGTGGGGCCAGGGGTGATTTCGGACACGGAAGCCCCGGTATACACCGCCACCCCCGCCTTTTTCAGCTCCATGGTCAGGCTCTGGGACAGCTCCCGGTCCAGGTTGGCGATCAGCCGGTCCAGAGCCTCCACAATGGTGACCTTGCACCCGGCGGAGGCCCACACCCAGGCCAGCTCCACCCCGATGACGCCGCCGCCGATGATGAGCAGGTGGTCCCGGGGCCGTATGTCGTCCAGTAAGCCGTCGCTGTTTACTACACCGGGCAGGTCCACCCCGGGAATGGGGAGGGGGGCAGGGAAGGAGCCCACGGCAACCAGGATGGACCTGCCCTCCCACACCGTGCCGTCCGGGGTCCTGACGGTGTTGGGGCCGGTGATGACAGCTTGCGCGGGAACGACCTCGACCTTGGCGGCTTTCAATTGCTTTTCCATGCCGGAGCGGAGGGTGGCCACTACCGTTTCCTTTTCCTCCGCCAGCCTGGCCCAGTCGCAGCCCGGCCCCGCTCCGTGGAGCAGAGCCTTGGTGGGAATGCACCCTCGGTTCAGGCAGGTGCCTCCCACCTGGCGAGGCTCAAACAGAGCCACGGACAGACCGCCCTTAGCGGCCCGGAGGGCCGCGGCGCAGCCGCCGGGCCCTCCTCCGATAATCAGTAAATCGTACATGCTCAGCCCTCCGGGAAGGTATACCGCACCACCGGATGGCGGGCGGCGGCAGTCTCGTCCGGGCGGCCCACCACGGTGGAGTGGGGGGCGGCATGGAGGGCTTCCGGGTCCTCCTTTGCCCGGCGGAGGATGTCCGCCAGCACTTCCGCAGCCCGGTCCAGGGTCTCGGGGGCTTCGGTCTCAGTGGGCTCGAACATCAGCGCCTCGTGGACAATGAGGGGGAAGTACATGGTGGGCGGATGAATGCCGTCGTCCAGCATGGCCTTGGCCACGTCCAGGGCGGACACCCCCGTTTCCTTCTTCAGACCCTCCAGGGTGAGCACAAATTCGTGCATGCACAGTCCGGGGAAGGCGGCGGTGTAGCCTGCCTCCTCCAGCTTGTGCTTGAGGTAGTTGGCGTTGAGCACGGCCCCTTGGGCGGCCTCCGCTACCCGGGAATTGCCCAGCCGCATCAAATAGGTCAGGGCCTTCACCACCACCAGGAAGTTGGCGTGGAAGGCGCGGACCTGGCCAATGGAGTGCTCCCCTCCGTTGCCGCACAGGGCGGAGCCGGGCATAAAGGGAGCCAGAAATTCTTTGCAGCCTACCGGGCCGCTGCCGGGACCGCCGCCGCCGTGGGGAGTGGCGAAGGTCTTGTGCAGGTTCAGGTGGCATACATCGAAGCCCATGTCCCCCGGCCGGGCCACACCCATGATGGCGTTCAGATTGGCCCCGTCATAGTACACCAGGCCGCCGGCCTCATGGACGATTTTGGTGATGGCCAGGATGTCACGCTCAAAGAGCCCCACAGTGTTGGGGTTGGTGAGCATCAGACCCGCCGTGTCCGGGCCGCAGGCGGCTTTCAAAGCCTCCAGATCCACCAGACCCTCCGCCGTGGAGGGGATGTTGCGGACGGTGAAGCCCGCCATAGTGGCCGAGGCTGGGTTGGTGCCGTGGGCGGAGTCGGGCACCAGGATGACGGTGCGCCCGGTGTCCCCCCGGTGGACGTGGTAGGCCTTGATGAGCAGCAGGCCGGTAAACTCTCCGTGGGCGCCGGCGGCGGGCTGAAGGGTCACCCGGTCCATGCCGGTGATGCGGGCCAGGGCGTATTCTGTCTGGGCCATGGCCAGCTGGCAGCCCCTGATGGTATGGGCGGGCTGGAGGGGATGGATGCCGGTAAAGCCGGGCAGGGCGGCCATGTCCTCTCCCAGCTTGGGATTGTATTTCATGGTGCAGGAGCCCAGGGGATAAAAACCGTCGCACACGCCGAAGGCCCGGCGGGCCAGAGCCTGATAGTGACGGGACAGGTCGCTCTCCCCAATCTCGGGCAGGCGGGGGGCATTCTTCCGGGCAAACTCCTCAGGCACGGGGCACTCCGGCACATCCAGCGGGGGCAGCAGGTCGGTGCCCCGGCCGGGGCGGCTGCGCTCAAAGATCAGTTCCATATGCCCAGCACCTCCTTTACAATCGCTACCGTCTGGTCCAGCTCTGCCTTGGTCTGCTTCTCAGTGACGCACCACAGCAGCCCGTCCCGCAGCGGCAAGCCACCCAAGATGCCTTTGGCCTCCAGCCCGGACAGCACCCCATTGTGGTTGGGCAGGTCAGTGACAAACTCATGGAAGAAGGGGCCGGGGAAGTGGAGCTTGACTCCAGGCAGCTTGCACAGCTCCGATGCCAGATAGTGAGCCTTGGCATAGCATTGCTCGCCTACCTGTTTCAAGCCGCCCGGCCCCATCATGGACAGGTACACCGAGGCAGTGAGAGCGCACAGAGCCTCGTTGGAGCAGATGTTGGAGGAGGCCTTCTCCCGGCGGATGTGCTGCTCTCTGGCCTGCATGGTGAGTACGAAAGCCCGGTTGCCGTCCTTGTCGGTGGTCTCACCCACGATGCGGCCGGGCAGCTTGCGCATCATGGCATGGGTGGTGGCCATAAAGCCCAGGTAGGGACCGCCCCAGGACAGAGGCAGACCGAGGGGCTGGCCCTCGCCCACGGCGATATCGGCGCCCCAGGCGGCGGGAGGCTCCAGCACGCCCAGAGTGATGGGATTCACCCCGGCAATGAGCTTGGCGCCACCTTCATGGGCCATCTGGGCCAGAGCGGCCCCGTCCTCCAGCAGGCCGTAGAAGTTGGGCTGCTGGATGTATACGCAGGCGGTCTGGTCGTCCACCAGGCCGGTCAGGTCGGTGCGACCGTCCTTCACAGGGGCCACCACCACCTCGGTGCCCGCGCCGAAGCAGTAGGTTTTAATGGTGGCGATGACGTCGGGGTGAGCGGCGCCGGACACCACGGCTTTTGTCCGATTCCGGTCCCGGCACATGGCAACGCCCTCCGCCGCGGCGGAGGCCCCGTCATACACCGAGGCGTTGGATGCGTCCATGCCGGTAAGCTCGCAGATCATGGTCTGGAACTCGAAGATGGATTGCAGCACGCCCTGGCTGATCTCCGCCTGATAGGGGGTGTAGGCGGTGACGAACTCCTCCTTGGAGGCGATGCGGCTCACCGCGGCGGGGATATAGTGGTCATAGGCCCCGGCTCCCCGCAGGATGGTGGAAAAACGGACGTTCTGAGCCGCCAGATTTTCCATGGCCCGGCGGACCGCCAGCTCGCTTTTGGGCTCCGGAAGGTCCAGAGGACCGTCGATGTACACTTCGTCGGGCACGTCCCGATACAGGTCCCGGGGGCCGGACAGCCCCAGGGCCTCATACTGCCGTCTCCGCTCCTCCGGGGCGGCGGGCAGGTAGCCGCCCATGGTCATCCCTCCTCGGCACAGTGGGCCTCATAGGCCCCGGCGTCCAGCAGCTCCTCCTTGCCGGTGATTTGCTCCACCTTAATGAGCCAGGCACCATAGGGGTCCTCGTTCACCAGGGCGGGATTGTCCACCAGCTCCTCGTTGATTTCCAGCACCACGCCGGACACCGGGGAGATCACATCAGACACCGCCTTCACGGACTCCACGTCCCCAAAGGCCTCCCCGGCGTTCACTTCGTCCCCGGGCTGGGGCAGATTGACGAACACGATATCGCCCAGGGCGTCCTGGGCAAAGTCGGTGAGGCCCACGGCAGCCACGCCGTCCTCCACCAGCAGCCACTCGTGAGATCTGGTGTATTGCAGTTCATTGGGGATGTTCATAATGATTACCTCCTGTATTGTAATGAAAGAAAATTACCCTCTCTTATAGAACGGGGTTTTGATGACCTCTGCCTCGATCTTCCGGCCCCGGACGTCCACCTGCACCACGGTGCCCGGCTCCTTGTAGGAGGCCTCCACCATGGCCATGGACACCGCCTGGCCCAGCCACGGGCAGTGGGTGCCGGAGGTGACCACGCCGATCTGCTTCTCTCCGTCGTACACCGGGCACTCCTCCCGGGCGATGCCCCGGCCGGTGATCTTCAGCCCTACCCGGCGGCGGGACACGGGCCGGGCGTTCTCCAGGGCGGCCTTGCCGATGAAGTCGGGCTTATCCAGCTTGACGAAAATGCCCAGCACCGCCTCGTAGGGGTTGATGGTAGGGGAGAGCTCATGGCCGTAGAGGGGCATGGCGGCCTCCAGCCGCAGGGTGTCCCGGGCGCCCAGACCACAGGGGACCAGGCCGAAGGGCTTTCCCGTCTCCAGCAGGGCGTTCCACAGGGCGGGAGCGTCCGCCGGGGCGCAGTACAGCTCGAAGCCGTCCTCCCCGGTGTACCCTGTCCGGGAGACCATGCAGGGGAAGCTCGCCACCGTGCCGCGCAGCACGGCGGAGTAGTTCTTTTCCGGAATGTCGGATGTGAGGGTGCGGAGGATCTCCTCCGCCCTGGGGCCCTGGAGGGCCAGCTGGGCCACTTTGTCCGACCAGTCCTCCATGGTGCAGTCCCCGGTGAGGTGGTCGGAAATCCAGGCGGCGTCCTTGTCCTTGTTGGCGGCGTTGACCACGATGAAGTACACCGTGTCGCTCACCTTGTACACGATCAGGTCGTCTACCACGCCGCCATCCTCATAGCACATGGGGGAGTAGCGGGCCTGACCCTCGTACATGCCGGAAAAGTCGTTGGTCATCAGCCGGTTCACGTTGGCCAGGGCGTCGGCCCCCCGGAGCACCAGCTCCCCCATGTGGGACACGTCGAACAGGCCGCAGGCGGAGCGCACCGCCTTGTGCTCGGCGATGACGCCGGAGTACTGCACCGGCAGCAGCCACCCGGCAAAGGGGACGATCTTTCCTCCCGCCGCCACATGGCGGTCGTAGAGCGGGGTCTTCTGTTCCATCTCCATTACCTCCTTTTTGCACAGCAAAAAAGCGCATGGCAAATACGCCATGCGCCTCTGTCCTGGTACCTGAGAGTTTTGCCCCCGTCGGCGCGGGCAGCAGCCCGCTTTCCAGAGTTTCGTCAGGGACCGGTCCTTTTGCCTGAGAGATCACTGCGCTGCCCCTTCGGCGGCGGCCTGTGCCGCTCTCTCCCGGTTCCGTCATCCGACAATATGAACTTGCCAGTTTGCTTCCAATCTCAGTATAGGAGGACTTGGAGCAAAAGTCAACCGCAGATTTGTCCTTTGGAGCACCCTTTTCCGAAAGGAACATAAAATAGGATGCGGCGAGGAAGGAGGCGGATACCGTGCGGCATGAATTGGATATCTGGATCATGGGAGGAGACCGGCGGCAGGCCCGGCTGGCGGGCCTGCTGGCCGAAGACGGACATACGGTACATACGCTGGGCCTGGGCCCAGCGGTCGAAGGGGCGAAGGAGGAATGGGAGCTTTCCGGAGCTGCCTTGGCTGACTGCGTGGTGCTCCCGCTGCCGGTGGCGGCACCGGGCGGGAAACTGAACGCGCCCCTTGCGGAGCGGGAGCTGCCCCTGGAGCAGGTTTTTGCGGCCCTGCGGCCGGGGCAGGTAATCTGTGCCGGCCGGGTGGACCCGGCCACGGAAGCGCTGGCCGGAGACCGGGGGCTGGTGCTCCACGACTATTTTGCCCGGGAGGAGCTTGCGGTGGCCAACGCGGTGCCCACAGCATTTGCAAAAGGACACAGGAACGCTTATCGGAACAGGGAGGACAGCTTGTGGTTTATACCACACAGCTCCTTTTGCAGTGTGCAGAACACTTCGTTGTAATATTGGCTGTACTGCCGGTATTTGCTTTCGTCCGGATCATAGGTCACAGACGGCTTCTGTACGGCCTGGACAGCTTCTGCATCGTTTTTGTAAACGCCGCACCCCAGACCTGCCAGCATAGCGGCCCCCAGAGGTGTTGCCTCATAAACGTCCGGCACAGTGAGGGAGAGACCGGTAATATCAGCCTTGTTCTGCATCCAGAAGGCGTTTTTTGCGGCGCCGCCGGTGGCGATGATGCGTTCCGGGGTGCCCAGACGATAGGATTGGAAGGATTCCAGCATCATGCGGAACTGATAGTCCAGTCCTTCAAATACAGCCCGCATCATATCACCGCAGGAGACGATGTTTTGCAGTCCCAGGAAGGCACCCATGGAATTCGGATCGCGGAAGGGCGCGCCGGCGCCGGAGAAGTGAGGCAGGAAAAAGCAGCCTCTGGAGCCCAGAGGAGCCTCCTCCACGGCCGTGATGATAGCCGGCCAGGGATTGCTGCCCTCCAGGGCGCCGGGATTGCAGGCGGACAAGTGGTGCTTAAGCCATTCGGTCATATCGCCGCTGATGAAACTGCCCACATACATATACCGGTTTGTGGCCACATGACCTTCAATATAATAACCGCTGTTATACAGATCATCGGAAAGATTGACCCGGTCTGTAGCAAGCAGCAGCATTTCCCAGGTGCCGGTCAGATCCAGCAGAACATTGCTGTCAATGGCACCCACAGCATAAGCGCCGCATATAAAATCGTGCCCGCCCAGCACCACCTGGGTGGTTTTGGCCAGGCCGGTTTCCTCGGCTGCAGAGGGGAGGATCGTACCCAGCGGCGTGCCGGACTGGTAGACCGGCGGAAAGAGGGAGAGGGGAATACCGGCGGCCTCAATAAGTTCCTTGCTCCAGCTTCTGCTGCGCTGGTCAAACACAGAAGTACAGGTAGCCATAGAGTAGTCGCTGGCCTGTACGCCGCACAGCTTGAAGTTGATAAAATCTTCGATCAGCAGCCATTTGTCGGCTGCCTCCAGAAGTTCCGGATGGTTTTCCTTGAGCCACAGCATGCGATAGATGCTGTCGATATCCATGACCTGTTTGCCGGTAAGCTCAAAAATGCGCTTTTTCCCGATTTTTTCCGAGAAGGACCGGCTCTGGGGGATGGTCCTGGGGCAGTGCCAGGAGATCATGGGGTACAGGGGAGCGCCGTTTTTGTCCAGTGGCAGCCCGTCCATGCCGAAACCGGTTACAGCCACCGCGCCCACGTCATCGGGAGAGGAGACGCGGGAGAGGGCCTGGCGCACAGAGAGCTTCACACACGCCCAGATCTTTTCCGGTTCCCACACCGACCAGGTGGGCTGCGCCGGGTCCAGGTGCGACAAAGGTGTGGGCTGGGTGCCGTAAGAGACCGGATTTCCGCTGTAGTCATAAATAACAGCCTTGATGCTGGTGGAGCCCAGGTCAATCCCCATTAGATAACGCATATTGCACCTCCTGATACAGCAGATGATACCTTTATAATAGCATGCGCCATATTGTAAGAATAGGGAAAATTTTGAGATTTTATCTCCAAAAATCGGATGTTTCAAGTACCGGGCCGGAGCGGAAAAACAGGACGGACTGATAGCTGAAAATCGTCCCGTATTTTCTGGTATTGTGCGAGACAGGAAAACTTGCGCCATGCTACACTAGGGCCATAGCAAGGAAGTCCCCCGCGATGGATATACGACTGTTCAGGAGGTATTGTCATGAGCAAAGCGGATCATGTCAGAAGTAAAATCAAGCTGGTGTGCGGGTCCCGGAAGAAAGGCTATCCCGGCTGGCCCCACGTTGACTTTGACCATGAAGGTCTGATGGAGAACTATCTGCACCGCCTTCAGACGGCGCTCCCCAACTGCGACTTTACCGTGGTGTTCTACAACAACGCCTTTGAAGCCCGGGAGGGCTTTCAGGATAATGACCAGTATGACGGCGTAGTGATATTCAACGCCACCCACGGAAATGGTGTGGCCACGGAGTTCCTGAATCTGAAGACGCCCGGCGTCATTGTGGACGAGCTCCATGCCGGCTCGGGCGACCTGGTGCGGCTGAATACCCGGATCAACAAGGAGCATTTGCCCGTGGTGGTGGTGGCCTCCTCCGACTTTAACGATACCGTGAACGCGGTGCGGCTGCTGCACATCAGAAAGCAGCTCAAGAACTCCAAGGTCGTGCTGTACAAGAACTTTAACCCCATCAGCAAGGAAAACGAGGCTTTCCTGAAGGAAGCGCTGGGCACCGGAAGCACCTGGAAGCGTTACCTTGCGGGTCCGGCCGGCCTCAAAGAGAAGCTGGAGTGCCTGAAGCATAACTTCGGAGTTGAAGTGGTCATCAAGACCAAGGAGGACCTGGAAGGGTACCTTGCGCAGGTGGACGACAATGAGGCTCAGAAGATCGCCGAGAGGTGGACGCGCAATGCGCTGGGCGTCATTGAGCCTACGGCTCAGGATGTTTTCGAGTCGGCCAGAATGTATCTCGCCCTGAAAAAATCCGTGGAGGAGGAGCAGGCCGATGCGGTAAGCGTGGACTGCATCATGATGTTCTACACCACGGAGATGTCCGCCTATCCCTGCATGAGCCATGTGCAGATGAACGACGACGGACTGACCGGAACCTGCGAGTCTGACCTGGACTCCTTGCTGACGCAGCTGGTCATCCGGTACATGACGGGCTACGCCAGCTTTGTGTCCGACCCCGTGATCGACACCGCCACCAATCAGATCATCTACGACCATTGTTCCGCCGCCACAAAATGGTTCGGTAAGGATAGTGCCTGCTCCCCCTACTACCTGCGCAGCCATGCCGAGGACCACAACAGCACCTCCATCCAGACCATTATGCCCATTGGTCAGACTGTGACCACCGCGAAGATCGACATTGCCCACCATGCGATGGCGCTGCATACTGCAAAGGCCGTGGGCAACGTCTCGGAGGAGAAGGGCTGCCGCACCAAGCTGGCCGCTGAGGTCCCCGACGCCCGGCTGCTCCTGGATAACTGGGATGCGGATATCTTCAGCTGGCATAAGGTCACGTTCTATGGTGATCACCGCCGGGAGCTGCTGGACATTGCCAAGCTGTACGACATGAAGGTGATCCAGGAGGACCGGGATATTCCCCGCTTTGACTAATGGGGCGGCCGCAGGTATAATATAAGAAACTTTATGCAATCGAAACCAGCTTCTCCGCGGGAAAGCTGGTTTCGATTGCAGCTGTATACAGGAGAATGTGCCATGGCATATGTAATGGGTATAGACATCAATTCCAACAGCATCAAGGCGGTGGTCTATGACGAGCGGGGGAGCGCGGTGGCTTCCGGTTTGCAGCCTACCCCCCTTACCTATGACAATAAAGCGCAGCCGTCCTGGTGCGTATGGGACCCGAAGCGTATATGGGGGAATGTGGTGTATGCCATAAGTGAGGCTACGGGCAAGACGGAGCATCCGGAGGAGATCCAGGCCCTTTCCGTCACCGGGTTTGGCATGGACGGCCTTCCGCTGCGGAGAGACGGACTTCCCCTGTACCCCATGATTTCCTGGCATTGCCCGCGCACCATACCCCAGTATGAGGCGTTTTTGCGGAAAGTGGGGGAGGAGAACATCTTCCGCCGCACGGGCAAGCGCGCCATGGCCATCGACAGCATTTACCGCATGATGTGGATGCGCGAGAATGAGGAGGCAGCCTTTCAGGCTACGGATAAGTGGCTGTCTATCGTGGATTATATTAACTATATGCTCTGCGGCGTGAAGGCGACAGACTACTCCATGGCGGCCTGTACCTCAGCATTTGACCAGCGCGGCCACGCCTGGTGTGAGGATCTGCTGCGGGAGGCCGGCATCCCTCTCTCCATTTTTCCCAAAGCGTACCCTGCGGGGAAAGTATTGGGGACCTTGTCTCCTGTGGCGGCGCAGGAGACGGGGCTTTCCAGCAAGACACGGGTGGTGCTGGGGGGGCACGACTATATGTGCGCGGCCTTTGCCGCGGGCGCGATGGATGGGTCCACCCTGCTGGACATGACGGGCGGCTGGGAGATGCTGCTGCTGGCTACGGATAAGGCTGAGCTGTCGGACGAGCTGTATGACAGCGGCTATTATCTGGAAGGCCATGTCATCAAGGATAAGTGCTGCTATGTGGGCAGCGCTGTCAGCGGCGACATGACCGAGTGGATGAAAAAGACGCTGTGTGCGGAAGAACGGGTCATCGCCGAAGCCCAGGACGAAAATATCTGGGATATTATTTCCGACGCCTGCAGCAGGGCGGGGATTGGCAGCGGAGGCTGCATGTTCCTTCCGCACTTCTCCGGGGCTGGCGCGCCGTTCCGTGACCCCAACTCCATGGGCGCGTTTTTGGGCCTGCACCATCCGATCCGCAAGCGGGATATGATGCGTGCGGTGTTTGAGGGACTGGATTATCAGTTCCGCGCGATGCTGGAGGCCTTCCAGGCCTGCCGGCTGGGCACGCCCCGCCGGATCATCGCAACGGGAAAGGCCGCCCATAATGTCTTTTGGATGCAGAATAAGGCGGATGTGTCCGGCCTTGCGCTGGAGGTGCCCGATATTGAAGAGCCTGCGGCTCTGGGCGCCGCCATGCTGGCGGGGCTTGGCGTGGGCCTCTACTCCAGCGAGCGGGAAGCGGCGGATGCCGTGCGGAAGGGATTGTCCGTCTATGAGCCGGATGAACAGGCCCACCGGAAGTATGACGACTACTATCAAAACATATATTGTAAACTCTATCGGTCCCTGGCGGAGGTAAACGGCGAGCTTTCCAGGCGCTTCCGCAGATAGGCCGGCAGCCATGATTCCCCAGCGCCTGGCGCGCTGGGGAATCGTTGCGTCTGGGCACCTGATATGGTAGAATAAACAAAAACGTTTGAAGGGGGGAGCGGCAGTGCCATCCCAGGAATGGAGCAACCGATGCCTGCAATGCTGTGCTGATATCCGTGCGTTTACCGGCCTGGACTGCCGCCTGGTGGATACGTCCGCCAAACGCATTGTGCACGGGGAGGACGCTCCGCCCGATTTTTGCAGCCGGTGTACCTACATCAGATGCCTGGCCCGATCCACACATTCCTATGGCTGCAACGAGGCGTACCGGTGGGGAGGACACTACCTCTATTATTGTCCGCTCGGTCTTGCTTTTGTGGCGGGATGCCTTTGCGATACATATGGGGCTCTGGTGGGCGGCATATCCGTGGGCCCATTTATCTCTGGTGACCGCGGAGAGACCCTGGAGCAGATCAGCGAGGCCACCCGGGCGGTCAAGGCGGACGATTTGCCGGAGTGCGGCAGCCAGATGCAGGAGGCTTTGGGCCGTCAGCTCAAGCTCCTTTGCTGTGGCCTGATGAGTCCATACAGTTGGGAGAATGTTCCAAAAGAAGCCAGCCTCCCTGTAAAACCCCACGCGGCCGGCCCTGCTGACTTCCAGCTCCACCAGCAGGAGCGGCGGCTGGAGGAGCTGCTCCGCGCGTGCGATAAGGACGGGTCGAGAGAAATGCTGCACACCATGTTCTCCGACGCCTGCAGGGCAGGCGGCGGAGATCTGGAGCTGGTCAAGCAGGGCGCGGCGGGAATCGCTGGCGTGATTTCCAGAGCGTGCTTTGCCCAGGGCGTGGATGTGAAAGAGGTGTTCGGCCAGGAGCGCTATTTGGAAGAGATCCAGCGATTTCACTCGGTGGAGCCGCTGTATAACTGGATTTCCGCCATTTTCCGACGGTTTTTGGACTATGCCTTTGAATTTCAGCAGGCCAAACATTCCAATGTGCTGTTCAATGTGAAAAAATATATCTGCCAGCATTATGCGGAAAAAATTCCCCTGGAGGCGCTGGCCGCTCAGGTTTACCTGAGCCCGGGTTATCTGAGTACGCTGTTCAAGGAGGAGACGGGAGAGTCACTGGTTTCCTTTATCAACCGCACGCGGATTGATAAAAGCCGGGAGTTCCTGTTGGAGAAAAAGTACACCCTGCTGGATGTGGCGCAGATGTGCGGCTTTGAGGATCAGAATTATTTTGCTCGGGTGTTCAAGAAACAGGTGGGTGTCTCGCCCAAAAAATACCGGGACACAAACGGACGGATTATTTAGACCCGTGAAGTGGAAAACCCCGGCTCTGCCGACCATATCGGTCGGCAGAGCCGGGGTTTTTGCAGCTGTGGATTTAACGGCGCTTCTTGGGCAGGTGGATGCACCGGCCCAGCGCGTCGCCGCAGGCTTCCATAAATGCCTCAGACAGGCTGGGGTGGGCGTGGATGATGGAGGCGCACTCCTCACAGGTGATCTCGGCGGCCATCAGAGAGGCGGGCTCGGCGATCATTTCGGCGGCGTGGGCGCCGCAGATATGTACGCCGCACAGCTCGGAGTACTTTTCCAGAATGACCACCTTGACAAATCCCTCCGGCTCGCCGCTGGCGAGAGAGCGGCCGTTGGCGGACAGGGGGAAGCGGCCCACCCGGATCGCATCCCGGCCATACTTTTCAATCGCAGCTTCCTCCGTCAGACCCACGGAGGCGATTTGGGTCAGGGTATACACGCAGCTGGGTACAGCGCTCAGGTCGCATACGCTCTGATGCCCCATGGCGTTTTCCGCAGCCACTTCACCCATCTTGGATGCCGCGTGTGCAAGCATCAGGCGGCCGTTGATATCGCCGGCGGCGTAGATGTGGGGAATGTTGGTCTGCATGCGGTCATTCACGACCACCTTGCCACGGTCTGTGCGAATGGTTTCAGACAGAGTGCCAAGGCAGTCCAGATCGGTCGCCCGACCCACCGAGAGTAGAATCTTGTCAGCGGACAGGCGGAGTCCGTCTTCGCATTGGAGAACGGCCTGTCCCCCTTCGTCCTGGATGGAGGTGATTTTCTGGGACAGGTGCAGCTGTATGCCCTGAGCCTCCAGCGCGCCGGCCAAAGCGGTGGACAACTCCCGGTCCATCATGGGGACCAGACGGTCCGCGGCCTCCACAATGGAGACCTGGCATCCAAAGGCCTGGAAGGCGCAGGCCATTTCGCAGCCGATGACGCCGCCGCCGATTACCGTAAGCCGCGCAGGCAGTTCCTTCAGCTCCAGAATCTCCGTGCTGGTCAATACGTTGGGGTTGTCGATTCCGGGGATCGGGATTTTGACCGCCTTGGAACCGCCGCACAGGATGATGGACTTGGCCTGGCAGGTGCCGTCGGCGTATTCAATGGTGTGCTCTCCGTTGAGTGACGCATGGCTTTTGATCACGTCCACTCCGTTGGAACGCAGCAGTCCGCCCACTCCGTTTGTCAGCTGTCGGACGACTGCGTCTTTGCAGGCTACAACCTGCTTCATGTCTACGGCGGGTTCGGAAACATTTAAAATGCCGCGGGAGGGCGCGTTTTTGATCTGATGGATGGTTTCGGCGGTCTTCAGATAGGACTTTGTGGGGATGCAGCCGCGGTTCAGGCAGGTGCCGCCTACCGTGTCCTGCTCAAACAGAACGACCTGTCCGCCCAGCTGAGCGGCACGGATTGCGGCAACATAACCGGCGGGGCCGCCGCCGATGACAGCCACATCATATACTTTTTCGGACATGCTGACCCTCCGTATCCTTATTGAACCAGAAAGAGTTCGGGATTTTCCAGGTATTCCTTCATTGTGGCCATAATGCTGCCCACCTCGCCGCCGTCAAACACGCGGTGGTCGTAGGTAACGGAAAGCACCATGCGGGTGCGGATGCAGATCTCACCGTTATATACGGCGGGCTTGTCGACGCAGCGGCCGAAGCCCAGGATGCAGGACTGAGGCGCAGGCAGAATGGGATTGAAGTTATCCACGGGGAAGATGCCCATGTTTGTCAGCGTGAAGGTACCGTTCTGCTGGTCGTAGGCGGTGAGCTTACGATCCCGGGCCCGTGTGACCACGTCGCGCATGGCCTTGCTCAGATCAACCAGAGTCATCTGATCGGCGTCATGAATGACGGGGGAGGTCAGACCATATTCTGTGGCCACAGCCATGCTCAGGTTGACATAGGGGAAGCAGAGAATTTCATCCTCTGTATAGCTGGCGTTGGCCAGCGGGTGGGTCTTCAGCATCTTTACAGCGGCATAGCTGAGCAGATCGTTGACTGTGATCTTGGTACCCAACAGATCCTGCCGGGCCACAAGGCGCTTGCGCAGGGCGATCAGCTCCGTAACATCGACCTCCACAGAGTCGGAGGTTTGAGCCATGTTATGCAGGCTGTTAAACATATTCCGGGCAATGGCCTTGCGGATGGGGGTGAGGGGAATCCGCACGGGCTCGCGGCTGCCGGCGGGCTGGGCGGGTTCGGCCGCCAGCAGGACGTCGCTTTTCCGGATCTTGCCGGCTACGCCGGAACCGGCCACATGGCGCAGATCAACGCCTTCGGCCTCCGCGTATTTCCGGGCCAGCGGAGTGGCGGAGACATTTGTCTTGCCTTCCAGTGCCTTTTCCACGTCGTGTGCGCGGAGAGGACGGCCTTCCTCCCGGGGGATCTCCGCCAGCGCAAGACCATTTTCCCGGGCGAGGGTTTTGGCCAGGGGGGTGGCGGGGATAGCGCCGCTTTCGGAAACCAGCGCCGGAGACTTGGGCGCGGAAGTATCCTCGGCGGGAGCGCTGCTGCCGGGAACAGGGGCATCAGCCTGCTGGGCGGGCGTGGTGGGAATCTGCTCGCCAGGCTGGCCGATATAGCCGATGGTCTGGAGCACGGGTACAGTAGTGTTGTCTTCGATCAATTTGGCGAGCAGGATGCCGGTGCCGGGCGCTTCCGCTTCCATGGTGATCTTGTCGGTTTCGATCTCCATGATGGGCTCGTCCAGCTCCACGGGGTCGCCTACATTTTTCAGCCATCGGATCAGGCGGCCTTCCTTCATGTCCATGCCTGCCTTCGGCATAAAGATTTCGACCATGAGGCTTCTCCTTTCCGGCCTTACATCAGGCTTTTGGCCTGAGCCACGATCTTCTCAACGGTGGGGAAGGTGGCCTTTTCCAGGTTGGGGTTGAAGGGAATGGGGCAGCTCAAAGCGCCCAGGCGGCGGATGGGAGCGTCCAGATAGTAGAAGGCTTCGCTGTCGGCGATCTGGCCGGCGATTTCTCCGCCGAAGCCGCCGAACTGCACGGCCTCATGGACGATCAGCGCCCTGTGGGTCTTCTTCACGGAATGGATGATAGCGTCGGTGTCCAGGGGCAGCAGGGAGCGGAGATCCACCACTTCCACATGGATGCCGTCCTTCTCCAGCTCCTCGGCGGCCTGCAGGCTCATCTGCACCATCCGGCCGTAGGTGATGATGGAGAGGTCGGAACCCTCCCGCTTGACATCCGCCATGCCCAGGGGGATGGTGTACTCCTCCTCGGGGACCATGCCCTTGGTGCGGTACAGCGTCTTCTGCTCCAGGAACATGACGGGGTTATCGTCCCGGATGGCGGTCTTCAGCAGGCCCTTGGCGTCATAGGGGGTAGAGGGGACTACGACTTTCAGGCCGGGGAAGTGGGTCAGGCAGGCCTCCAGGCTCTGGGAGTGCTGGGCAGCAGCGCCGGTGCCGGCGCCGGCGGCGGTACGCATGACCATGGGTACCTTAACCTTCCCGCCGAACATGAAGCGCATCTTGGGCGCTTCGTTTACAAGCTCGTCAAAGCAGACGCACATAAAGTCGGAGAACATCAGCTCCACAATGGGCCGCATGCCCGCCATAGCTGCGCCGATGGCTGCGCCCACGTAGGACTGCTCGGCGATGGGGGTATTCATAATGCGCTCTTTTCCGAATTTCTCCAGCATACCGCGGGAGACACCGAACGCGCCGCAGTATTCGGCGATGTCTTCGCCCATCATGAATACGTCCTGGTCCCGCTCCATTTCTTCGCACATTGCTTCATTGATCGCCTGTGCATAGGTAAGTTCTTTCATAGCCATAATGATTCCCTCCTTTATGCGTATACGTCGTTCAGCAAATCGTCGACAGAGGGTTCGGGAGAGTTCTTGGCAAATTCCTCGGCAGCCTCAATCTCCTCGGCAGCCTGCTTTGCCACGGCGTCCAGCTCCTCCTCGGTGAAAAAGCCGTTTTCGGTCAGATACTTGCGGAAAGCCTTGATGGGGCACTTTTCTTTCCAGGCGTTGATTTCCTCTTTGGTGCGGTACAGATTGCCGTCGCTCTTGGAGTGGCCGGAAATCCGGTAGGTGTTTTCGACCACCAGCATGGGGCCGTTGCCGCCGGCAACGTATTCTCTGGCTTCCTTGATCGTGTTGTAGACCTCCAGCACGTTGTTGCCGTCGATGGATCTGGCGGGCATATCAAAGGGATAGGCGCGCTTGGAGATGTCGGTGTCCTTCATTGCGTCGGCAATGGGAGTGGACATGCCGTAGGTGTTGTTCACGCAGACAAACAGAACCGGCAGGTTCCATACGGCTGCAAGGTTCATGGCTTCCCATGTGGCACCCTCGTTGGATGTGCCGTCGCCGAAGAAGACCAGGGAGATGCGGTCGGGCTCCTTCCGCTTCTTGATGGCCAGCGCGGTGCCAACGGACATGACGGCGCTGGCGCCGAGAATGCCGTCGGCGCCAAAGTAATGAATGTCAGGGTCGGCAATATGCATGGAGCCGCCCTTGCCTTTGCACACGCCGGTCTCTCTGGCCAGGATCTCAGCCATCATATACTTTACATTGATACCCTTTGCGATGGCCTGGCTGTGGCCGCGGTGGGTACCGAAGACATAGTCGTCCGGCTTGGTGGCGGCTATGGTTCCGGCGGCCGTGGCCTCCTCACCAATACCCAGGTGCGTGGTGCCGTGAACAAGGCCCTTGGAGAACAACCACTGTACCCGCTCCTCGAAGTTGCGGGCCAGGTTCATGTTGCGCCACATTGTCATCATCAGCTCTTTGCTGGCGGGCTGCTGGGTATCCTTTTTTTTATCGGTCATAATCATGTACTCCTTTCCGAGGCTTCAACCATAATTTGGATCGGGATTTCTCCCTGCCCCATTGCACCCATTCTTATCTGAGACAGATGCTAACATACTTCATAACAAAAGTCAATACAGAGACTGGCGAAAAGGCGAGAATTGTTTTTGAGATAAAATGGGATAATAAATTGTGCATTACTACCAAAAACAAATGAAGAAGACATGGGTGAATGAGTTTGGATAAAACGTAAAAAATCTCGCTGCGTTTTTGACACGTGTTGTAAAATGTGATATTATGATAAAAACAAAATCAGGTAGTTTTTGCCTGTGGTTTGGGAGGAAAAACGAGTGGACAATGCCGACCTTCAAAAGCTGGTTGAAATCGCCAAGATGTATCACATTCAGGATATGAACCAGGAACAGATCGCAAAAGTTTTTGGAATATCCAGATCTGCTGTGTCGATGTGTTTGACTGAAGCGAAAAACAACGGGATTATACAGGTACATATCAATGATATGTCTGTAAACAACGAGGAATTGGGCCGCGAGATGGAGGAGTGCTTTGGACTGCGCAAGTGTATCGTAGTGCCGAGCGGTGCCCGGAACACGGATGTGTTGCTGCGGATTGTGATTTCTCAGGCTGTCCGCTTTGCTGCCGAGGAGCTGTTTACCAGCCATTCCTCGGTGGGAATTGCATGGGGAACTACGTGCAGCGAGTTCATGCGCTCTTTTCCGGAGGATACCAACCTGTGTGACATCAGTGTGGTGCCACTGGTGGGCGCTTCGCCTCTGCTTACCCAGGAATATCAATTGAATGAAAGCATTCGTATGTTCGCGGAAAAGATGCGAGGAGTGCCTTTGTTTATTTATTCGCCCGGGTTAGTTGAAACTTTAGAGGATAAACGCCGCATTCTGGAGAGCAATTTTATGCAGCCGCTGCTGGACAGATGGGGGAATATGGATTATGCCATGCTGGGGATCGGCAGGCGGAGAGAAAAGGGAGAACTGAGGCTGTTTTACCAGGATGCCGAGAAGCCGGGCAGCGGAAGCCGGCAGCCCAAGCGGAGTACGCAGACCATGCTTGATGAGATATGCAGCTATTCCGATATGGTTGTGGGTGATATTTGCGCCAGGCAGTTTGATATCTATGGAAGGTTTGCGGACAACGACCATAACAACAAACTGATCGGTGTCAGCGGGGAGCAGCTCGGGAAGATCAAGCATGTTCTTGCTGTGGCGGTGGGCAGTGATAAAGTGTTCGCCATTATTGGGGCGCTGCGGACGAAGACAATTCATTACTTTGTGACAGATGAAAACACGGCAAAATGGGTGCTGGAGATTATGAAGTCTGGAAAGCTGCCATCCTGAATCTGTACGACAAAAAGCGGAGGCCAAATGCCTCCGCTTTTTTGTTGCCTGAAACTGTCACGGATAATATCTGTTCGGTCAATGAAACAATGAGAGGGATTGGGTATAAGTTTACTTGTCACCCATAAGAAGCAAAAAGGAAACTATTAAAAATGCACAAAAAATGGAGGTAAAATTAGTCATGACGTTTGACAGAAACGTGTTGACGGTGTTCCAATAATTTGCTATAGTAAAGGCACAGCTAAAAAATGTGATGACAAATGTTTGAAGCGAGCGCGTGAAGAATTGCACTTGGACCAAGGCAAAGGGATGCACACCTGTTAAAACAACGACCAAACAAAAAATTTCAAGGAGGAAATTGAAATGAAGAAACGGTTACTTGCTTTAACTATGGCGGCGGCAATGACTTTGAGCTTAGTCGGCTGCAGCGGTGGGAACGACACTCCGAGCGGGAACACATCCACTCCCAGCGGAGCCACGGAGTCCGGTGGGCTGAAGGGCTCTGCGGATGAGCTTTACCTGATGAACGTGTTTGTGTCCGGCGTGGAGTACTGGTTCCCGGTGTATGCCGGCATGAAGGACGCTGCAAAGTATCTGGGCGTAAGCTGCGCCTACGGCGGAACTACAGAGTACGATGCGCAGAAGCAGGTGGATTCTTTCTATGCGGATATGGCGAAGAATCCTGCCGGCATCATTGTTTCCCCCATTGAGGAGGCCGCTTTTGCCGCACCCATTGATGCGGCGGTGGAGCAGGGCATTTCTGTTGTGACCTTTGCCTCTGACTCTCCTGATTCCAGCCGGTGCGCCTACGTGACTTCCGACAATGTGAACGAAGGAAGCATCGCGGCCAAGACGATTTGCGAGGCCATGGGCGGCAGCGGGTCCGTTATGGTTCTGCGCAATCCCAGCCAGAGCAACCACAATATCCGCTGTGACGCGTTTATCGCCTATGTAGAGGAGAACTATCCGGATATTGAGGTCGTGGCTGACGTTGCCACCAACCAGAACGAGCAGGCAGGCTACGACGCGGTGATGTCCACCTATCAGAAGTACCCCGATCTGGGCGGCGTCTTTTGTCCCGAGGGCGTCTCCATTGTTGGCGCCGCTACCGCCGCCAAAGAGCTGAAGGCGACCGGAGCCGATATCAAGTGTATGTGTGTGGATACCAACGACACCCTTCTGGGTATGCTGAAAGACGGCGACATGTTCGGCCTGATCTGCCCCGACCAGTACATGCAGGGCTGGCTGAGCATGCTGACCTGCTTCACAGATGCCCACCCCGAACTGGTAAATCCGATGAACGAGCGGAAAGCCAACGGTGATAATGTCCTGGATGTAACGATTGACAATGGCCTCACCATTGTAACTGCAGAAACCGCAGACTACTACTATTGTGCGGATTATGCTACTTCTCTGGGCTACAAGGATGTCAATGATATGCTGAGCGCTTATAACGCTGAGTAAATGTCTCTGGGCTCCGTACTCTTAAGATCGGGTAGGCGTGAGCTGTGTACCGATCCAAAAGAGTACGGAGCCCTTGCGTTTCGACAGGAGGTATTTGCATTGGAAGAGGTAATGCGGCTGAAGAAGATCTCCAAATCATTTGGCAGAAACCAAGTGCTCTTTGGGGTGGACTTCAATCTGCGTGCAGGCGAAATCCATGGCATTATGGGCGAGAACGGTGCGGGCAAGTCCACGCTGATGAACATTGTCTATGGCAATTTGCGGCCTGACAGCGGAGAAATCTGGATCGACGGTCAAAAGGTGACCATCCATGAGGTGCGGGACGCACAGAAGCTGGGCATCTGCTTTGTGCAGCAGGAGATTGCGCTGTGCCAGGATGCAATGGTAGCTGAGAACATATTTATGAGCCGCATCAGCCAGGGAAAAGGGTTCAACTTAAAGAAAATGGCTGAAGAAGCCAGGCAGCTGCTGGAGCCGCTGTGCCATGGTGCCATTGATCCGTATGAAATTGTGGAGCGGCTCCCCATATCCTGCCAGCAGCTGGTGGAGATTGCGAAAGCCATTTCCAACAACTGCAAAATTTTGATTTTGGATGAGCCCACATCCTCTCTGTCCGGATCGGAAGCTGACGCGCTGCACAAGGTGGTGCAGGGCCTCAAAGAAAAGGGGATCGGGGTCATTTATATCACGCACCGCATGTCCGATGTCTTTGAACAGTGTGACCGGGTATCCGTACTGCGTGACGGTAACATGGTCTCCACAATGGACATCAAAGACGCCAGTGTGCAGGGCCTGGTCAACGATATGGCCGGGCGGGAAGTGGATATTCTTTATCCGGACAAGGCGGAGCACATATCCAAGAACGACGAGGACGTGGTGCTGGAAGTAACCAATCTCACGGATGCTGCCGGCCGGTTTAAAGATGTGAGCTTCCGGTTGTATAAGGGCGAAATTTTGGGTTTCGCCGGACTGCTGGGGGCGGGACGCAGTGAGGTCATGATGGGGATCACCGGCCTGCGGAAGATGTCCGGTGGTTCGGTTATATATAAAGGACAGAATATCCTGGGCAAAGCAACTTCGGATATTTTTGAGGACGGCCTGGTCCTGCTGCCTGAGGACCGCAAGGTGCAGGGGCTGTTCCTGGACATGGATATTGAATACAACACATCAGCGGTATATCTCCGACAGATCACCAAAAGAGGAGCCATTGACCGCGCCGCCGAGCGGGAGCAGGCGGAGAGAATGTGTAATGCTATGAATGTAAAATGCACGGGGCTCGGCCAGATCGTGCGGAGCCTGTCCGGCGGAAATCAGCAAAAGGTGCTGCTTGCCAAGGTTCTGGCGAAGAAACCGAAAGTGGTCATCATGGACGAGCCTACACGCGGCGTGGATGTGGGCGCCAAGGCCGAGATCCACCGTTTGCTTCGCCAGCTGACACAGGAAGGAGTCAGCGTAATCCTGATTTCCTCTGAGCTCAACGAGGTAATCGGGATGAGTGACCGGGTCATGATGATGGACAGCACCGGCTGCCTGGTTGGACAGGCGGAGGGAGAAGACATCAACTCTGATCACATTATGTATTACATTTCTGATGCATATAAGTACGCGGAAGTGAATCAAGAGGTGAAAGAGCATGAATAAATCTAACACGAACGGTGCGGCCAGGCTCTTGAAAAAGGCATTGCAGCTGCGCGAGATGAGCCTGATTTTGATTATCGCGATTATGTGCGTGGTCCTGTCGTTCACAAATCCGTTTTTTGCCACTACGTCTAACCTACAGACGGTGCTGGGCAGCGTGGCTGTGGATGGCATCCTGACCATCGGCATGATTCTGGTCATGCTGACGGGCGGTCTGGATCTGTCCATCGGCTCCGTGATGTGCATGGGCATGGCCATTGCCGGAAAAGGCATCCAGATGGGACTGCCTGTTGTCGTTGCCCTGCTGCTGGGTATTCTGGCGGCGGCTGTGAGCGGCCTGCTCGTGGGCCTGATTGTTACCCGGCTGCATCTGTCTCACTTCATCGTCACACTGTGCTTTATGGGCATTGCCCGCGGCATCGTATATGCCATGACCTCCGGCATTGCCATTTCCCTGATTGCCCAGATGAAGGAGAACCCCGTTCTTTCCTACCTGGGTTCCGGCTATGTGGGCGGACTGGTCCCCATGTGCTTTGTGGTGTTCCTGATCCTGGCCATTGCCACAGACATTTATACCAGAAAATCTTCCGTGATGCGCAGAGTCTACTATACAGGCTCCAATGAAATGGCCGCAAAGCATTCGGGCATCAAGACTGACCGGATCAAGGTTGGCGTCTGCGTGGCGTGTAGCGTAATGGCGGGAATTGCCAGCATTATTTACATGAGCAAGTATAACGGCGTTACGGTCAGCGCAGGCGAGGGCGCGGAGATGACCGCACTGTCCGCGGCTGTTATCGGCGGCGTCAGCATGAACGGCGGCAAGGGTACGATCGCGGGCGGCCTGCTGGGCCTTCTCTTTATCGTGCTGATTCAGGACGCGATGAACCTGTTCTCCGTGCAGGCGTTCTGGCAGGATCTTATCCGTTATCTGATCGTGCTGCTGGCCGTTATCCTGGATGTGCTTCAGGACAAGGCCAGAAAGAAGAAAAATTCCTGATACTGGATCATTAAGCCGTGAGGTGCTGTAATTATGTATGAAAAGGACAAACTGGAAATCATCGAGGTAGCCAATGAGATAAAGCGGATCGGCCTTGTACAGCTGACAGGCGGAAACGTAAGCGTGCGGAAGGAAAACGGTGATATCGTGGTCACGCCTTCCGGAATGCCCTACGAGACGATGGTGCCGGATCAGGTGCTGGTGCTGAACAAGGATGGCGAGATCATCGAAGGGAACCTGCGTCCCTCTGTTGATACCGTCGCGCTCAAGTACATCTACGACCACATGCCCTCCGTCAATGCGATCATCCATACCCATCAGCCGTACGCCACTGCGGTGGGGCTGGTGGGGGATGAAATGCCTGCCTGCTGCACGACCCTGTGCAACGTGTGCCTGGGTGCGGTGCCGGTAGCGCCCTACTCCGCCGCCGCCAGCGAAGAAATGGGAATCCAGACAGTAAACTATATCGGGGACAAGCGGGCTATCATTTTGAAGCACCATGGCGTGATTGCTGTGGGCCCGACCCTGCATGATGCGGAATGTGCGGCGGTGTATCTGGAAGACGCGGCAAAATGCTACCTGATGGCGAAGGCGGCCTCTCCCAATGGTGAGATTGCCTTGATGACCCCTGAACAGGCGGAAGAAGCGGTCAATACGCATAAGACATACGGTCAGAGAAAATAACGGCTCTGCATGGTGAGGTGGCCTATGGCAAAGCGATGGCAGAAGATACTGGTGGCGGCTATTGTGATCCTTGTTGCGGTAGTTGCTGTCGTCCTGTGGCAGGGTGGCCTGGCACGGGGCGGGGATGACGTGGTTTTGGATACAGGCAAAAGTGTGTTCACCAGGGAACATATACTTGCGCGGATCGACCTGACTTGCCGGAAGTATGGCATGACGTCGGACGAACTGTATGAGGACCCCGGTTTTTGGAACCAGATGGTGAACGATATTGTCTTCGAGTACGCCGGAGCCGAGATCGCCAGGGAATATGCTGCCGAGCTGGGCTTTGAAGACCTGACTTCCGAGCAGAGGGAGGAAGGGGAAAACTACGCCGAGCAGTTTTACGAGCAGATTGCCATGGGAGACATGGATCGGGCTGAGACCCTGGCTTCCGTGGGATTTACGGAAGAATCTCTGCTGGTATACGGCCAGAATCAGGTCTACGAAGCCATGCTGAAGGATCTATGGGCCCAATCCATAGAGCTGTCCCAGGATGCAACGGAAGCGGAATACCAAAAGATGGTCAATTATTCCCAGAAAATGAAGCAAGAGATAGAACATTCAGTCGAAGAAGGCAAAATGAAGATTGATTTGTCGTCGTTGCTTCAGAGCACAGAGAACTGACCGTGTATGTGCATAACTGCGGGAGAATCCCGCGGCATGCTCTGAAGGCAAGCGGATTGCGTCTGGGCAATCCGCTTGCCTTCCGTAGTTTATCGCTCGCTTATAGCGGGTAATTCGAGAGGGAAAGGGAGAATGTAGTGTGGACCGGCTGAAAACGCTGCCCCTTGGGATATATGAAAAAGCGATTTCCAACCATCTGAGCTGGAAGGAAAAGCTGGAACTGGCGCAAGAGAGCGGCTACGATTATGTGGAAATTAGTGTTGATGCCACGCCGGAGCGGCTGGAGCGGCTGTACAGTCCCTCGTGTGTTCTGGACCTGCGGCGGGCAGTGGAGGAGACGGGCGTACCCGTCTATACCATGGCCCTGACGGCCAACCGGGCTTATCCCCTTGGCAGTGAGGATGATACGGTGCGGGAAAAGGGCCTGGAGATCGTGGAACGGGCTATTGCCTTTGCCGCTGCCACGGGAATTCGCGCGGTCCATCTTGCAGCTTATGACGAGCACGGGGACCGCTGCAATGCAAACACGCAGCTGCGGTTTAAAGCAGCTATGAACCGCTGTGTAGAGATGGCGGCGGGCAAAGGCGTGATCCTGGCTCTGGAAACCATGGACACACAGTTTATGGGAAGCTGCACCAATATCATGGCTTTGTGTGAGTCGATTGATTCTCCCTATCTGCAGTGTTATGCTGATATCGGCAACCTGACTGCATCTGGTATTTCGGTGGCGGAAGATATCAAGCGGGCGGGCAAACATATTGTGGGAGTTCATTTGAAAGATTCCAAGCCGGGCGTTTATCGGGATGTGCTGTTTGGACAGGGTATCGTAGACTTTGATTCGTGTCTGCATGCGCTGGAGGATATAGATTATTCCGGCTTTTTTGTTGCGGAAATGTGGAGCTATGACAATGAGCAATTCCACAGCTATCTTCCCACTGCCAGCAGCTATTTGAGAGAGAAGCTCGCCAAATATTAAGGAGTGTATGTGGCATGCGGTATCTGATGGGCGTAGATGTAGGCGGTTCGGTGGCAAAGGCCGCGATTTACGATATGGACGGTCGGGAGATCGGCTGTCATGGCATGAGAATGCAGACCCTGACCCCCGAAGCGGGTTTTTGTGAGCGGGACCCGGAGCAGATTCGGGAAAGCATTCTGGACGCAATAGCTGCGGCCGTGCAGAAGTCCGGCATAGAGGGCAGGGAGATCGGGGCCATAGGCGTAACGGGGCAGGCTAACGGCCTCTATATGTTCCGAAAAGACGGAACTCCGGTTTACCCTGCGATCCTCAGCAGTGATATGCGGGCCAAGGAGTATATCAAGCGCTGGAACAAAGACGGCACGCAGGATGATATTCTGCCCATGACCCGGCAGGTGCTGTGGGCGGGACAAACGGCGGCGCTGGTGGCTTGGTTTGCCGAACACCGCCCTGAGGTGCTGGAACAGGCAGAGGTGTTCCTGACCGCAAAGGACTATGCCCGTTATCTCCTTACGGGACGCTTTGACCTGGAATGCACCGAGGCGTCTTCCACCAGTTTGATGGATCTGTCCACCTGCCAGCTCAGCGCGGAGATCATGGAGAAGCTGGGGATCGCCCAATACATGGATAAGTTCCCGGCCAGGATTTTGAAAAGCGCCGAGGTGTGCGGCACGGTGACCGCTTCCTGCGCGCAGAGAACAGGACTGGCTGCGGGAACTCCGGTGGTAGGCGGACTGATCGATACTGTGGCAAGCATCATCTCCCAGGGCATCGTCCATGAGGAGCAGCTCGGAATGGTTGTGGGTACATGGGGTGTCAATACCTTTATTACCACCCGCCCGCTGTACTCCAAGGACATTTTCAGCGCGTTTTACTATTGCCTGCCCGGCTACCAGCTTATTCTGGAGGGCAGCCCTACCTCCACGACCAATCTGGAGTGGTTTATCCAGACATTCCTGAAGCAAAAGGGAATGGATTTTGTCGGATATGATACCATCAATGCCTGGGTGGAAAGCAGCAGCATGAGAAACACCCTGGTGTTTCTGCCGTTTTTGTATGGGACAAACGTAAACATTGACGCAAAGTCCTGCTTTTTCGGGTTGAAGGGAAACCATGGGATTCCGGATCTGCTGCGCGCCATTTATGAGGGCATCGCTTTTTGCCACCGGTACCATATCGAGCGCTTGCTGAAGTTCCGCGATATGCCGGAGGTTGTGCGCGTGGCCGGCGGAGGCGCCCGTTCTGCGGTGTGGATGCAGATTTTTGCCGATGTGCTGGGTGTGCGCGTGGAGGTGTCCCAGGCGGAGGAGCTGGGTGCCATGGGTGCGGCAATGGCTGCTGCGGTTGGTTCCGGGATGTTTGAGAGTTTCCAGGCAGTCAGTGAGCGATTTACTCACATCCGTCAGACCTTTGGCTGTTCCAGTGAGCGGCATGCCTATTATGAAGAAAAGTATGCGCTGTACTGCAAGCTCCTGGCAGCAATGGACCCTTTGTGGAATCAGCTGGATGCGTTGGGGATGAAGTAAGTGATGCGGATTACGTTTGCTGCCAATGCGGGCGTGCTGGTGGAAGCGGGCGGCGCGCGCTTCCTGGTGGACGGGCTGCACCACACGCCGGGCCTCCCCTTCAGCATGGTACCGGATGAACTGTTGGAGCGGATGAACACACAGGAGAATCAATTCCGCAATGTGGACTATCTTGTGTTTACCCATGCCCATCCGGACCACTATACGCCTGACACGGTGTTGGACTATGTCCGGCACAACCGTGTCGGCAGGGTGTTTCTCCCGGCTGCCGGTGGTGCAGAGCACGACCGGCTGGTATCCTGGCTCAGGGATCGTCAGGTCCCAACCCGGATCTTGGAACACGACATGGAGAAGCCCCATACCTATTTTCTGAAAAAAGAGCTGCATCTGACCGCCGCCGGCGTGCCTCACATGAAGACCAGCTGGCCTGATTCTGTGTGCAACTGCGTGGTGCTTACCGCCTGTGGAGAAAATGCGGTCTTTTTATCTGACTGCGATTTGCAAAGCGAGGCATATTACAGCTTTTTAAAAGCCGCCCATATTACGGCGGCCTTCGTAAACCCCTATTTCTTTCATGACTGCGCTGGCCGAAAGATTTTGCAGGAAATCATTGCGCCGGACTGCTTGTTTATTTATCATATGCCCTTTGCCAATGAGGATAAGACCGGGCTGCGGGGCCTGGTCCGGCAGGATATGAAAAAATACGGGGACAGCTTTGCGCGGATAGAGGTGCTTGTGGAGCAGGAACAGACTGTGTGGGTCGGGGAATAAGTCCCGCCTCTCTGTTCCAATTTGCGGGAGGAAAGCATGTATTATATTGAAAGCAGCAAAACGGACCCCTACTGGAATCTTGCCCTGGAGCAATATGTATTTGATGAGCTGGGCAGGGAACAGGACTGCTTTATGCTTTGGCAGAATGACAAAACCATTGTGGTGGGGAAGCACCAGAATACGATTGAAGAAATCGACCCGGAGTATGTAAAGCGGCAGGGAATTCGGGTGGCCCGACGCCTTTCGGGCGGCGGCGCGGTGTATCATGACCTGGGAAACATCAATTTTACCTTTGTCTCAAACAACCGGGACGGAAATGCCTTTGAGTTTTCCACGTTCTGCCGGCCGGTTGCAGATGCTCTGCGCCAGATCGGCGTTCCGGCTGAAATCAACGGACGGAACGATATGACCATCCAGGGACAGAAATTCTCCGGCAATGCACAGTATAGAAAGCATGGACGGATCATGCATCACGGAACGCTGCTGTTTGACTCTGACCTGGAAGAAGTGGGCCGGGCGCTGCAGGTCAAGCCGGACAAGGTGGAGTCCAAAGGCCTGAAGTCGGTCAGAAGCCGGGTCACGAATATCCGGCCCTACGTAAAGGACCCTGCCGTCAGCGTGAGCGATTTCTGGAACATCCTGCGCGATTATATGTTTCGGTCATACCCTATGGAGCCATATTCCCTTACGGAAGACGATATCCGGGCGGTGGACGCTCTGCGGGATACTGTGTACAGCCGTTGGGAGTGGATTTACGGTACCTCGCCCGACTATTCCATCCGGAAAGAACGCCGTGTGGAAGGCTGCGGCATGATCCAGGTGTACATGGAGGTGGAAGGCGGAAAGATCCGCCAGATCGCGTTTCGTGGCGACTATTTCTCTTTGGAAGACAGCGGAGCTTTGGAACAGCTGCTTCAGGGTGTTGCTCTGGAGGAGCATGCGCTTGTACAGGCGCTGCACGGCTGCGATATCAGCCGGTTTTTTGCCAATCTGGATCTGGAAGCCTTCCTTTCCGTCCTTCTGCAGTAAGGAACTGCTCCAGAGAAAAGCCAGATGCCTGCGCAAGCTTTGCGCAGGCATCTGGCTTTTTGCGTGCTCCATGGGGAAATAACAGAAAAGGCAGACAGCGCGGCTGCGCTGTCTGCCTAAGACGTTCAATCAACCTGGGATACCAGACGGTTACACCCCGTGCCCTTTCGCGAGTACCACGTCCACCACCCGCTGGGCCAGCTGCTGACACTGTTCGTGCTCGGGGGCCTCTACCATCACCCGGATGAGGGGCTCGGTGCCAGACTCGCGCACCAGGATGCGGCCCGTGTCTCTCAGCTCGTCGGCCACGGCGGCCACGGCGGCCCGGACGTCCTGATCGGCCTGGGCCTCTGCCTTATCCTTTACCCGCACATTGATGAGCACCTGGGGATAGATGGTCACCGGTTCAGCCAGCTTGCTCAGGGGCTGCTTCTGGGCCAGCATGGCCTCCATCACCTTCAGGGAGGTAAGGATGCCGTCACCGGTGCGGGCGTACTTGGTGAAGATGATGTGGCCGGACTGCTCGCCGCCGATCCGGTGGCCGTTTTTCACCATGTTCTCGTAGACGTACTTGTCTCCCACGGCGGTCTTCTCGTAGTTAATGCCTACCTCGTCCAGAGCCTTGTACAGGCCAAAATTGGACATGACAGTGGTGACAACAGTATTGGTGGTGAGCTTATCCCGGCCCTTCATATAACAGGCATAGAGGTACATGATCTGGTCTCCGTCCACCAGCTTGCCGTTTTCGTCCACCGCCAGGCAGCGGTCGGCGTCGCCGTCATAGGCAAAGCCTACGTCCATACCGTTTTCCACCACGTACCGCTGAAGCCCCTCGATGTGCGTGGAACCCGCATCCAGATTGATGTTGGTGCCGTCAGGGTGGGTGTTGATGGTGTGCACCTGTGCACCCAGAGCCTCGAAAACCCGGGGAGCGATGTTCCAGGCGCTGCCGTTGGCGCAGTCCAGGGCCACCTTTTTCCCCTTAAAGGAATACACTGCCAGGGAAATGAGGTAGCCCATGTACCGGTTGCGGCCGGCCACATCGTCCACGATGCTGCCGACGTCTCCCTCGGCGGCCATGGGGAGGGTTTCCACCTTCTGCCCGTCCACTACCAGCTTGCCGTCCAGGTAGTCCTCCACCAGGGAAATGACGCTTTCCTCCATCTTTTCCCCTTCGCTGTTGAGCAGCTTGATGCCGTTGTCATAGAAGGGATTGTGGGAGGCGCTGATCATCACGCCGCAATCAAAGGTGTCGGTCCGGGTCACGTAGGACACGGAGGGGGTGGTGGTGACGTGGAGCAGATGTACGTCCGCGCCCGATGCAGCCATGCCGGCGCTGATGGCGTACTCCAGCATATAGCTGGAGCGACGGGTGTCCTTACCTACTACGATTTGAGCCTTGTGCTCCCGGCCGTAATACCAGCCCAGGAAACGGCCGATCTGGTAGGCGTGATCGGTGGTCAGGCCCACCCCGGCCTTGCCCCGGAATCCGTCAGTTCCAAAGTATTTTCCCATTGCCGTTCACTCTTTCTTTTAGGTTTGGATAAAAGGGGCGCAACCCTGGCGGGCGTATGTGACTCCCTTTGCTTTAGATATATTATAGCATGCAATATTAAAAAACAAGAAGAGTTTACAATATTATTTATTATTGTTTCGCGGAAAGTGTTTTTTGGTTTGACGGAAACCATCACCTCGAGCTCATGCGGAATGTGGCGGCATCGTCAAGGATGTTATTCAAATGTGCACCTTGCGTGAAATTTTTTGAAAACCTGAATGATATCTCTTGCAATATTATATAATTAGTAAATTTAGTAATAATTAGAAAAAATATAAGATTAAAATATGGCTTATGCGAAAATATTGTTCCAGAAAAAAGGACTTCATGTCGCAATGGAAATAATGTTTTAAAAACTGGCAGTTGAAATATACTGCAAAATAAAGTAAAATAGAAAAAGAATCATGTCCGGATATCCGCACCGTTTGACTTTGCGAGCTGGTGCAAGGACAGGAAAGAAGGTGAGTATTCGGATTGAAGCGCTCCAGAAACAAAGAAAATGGGGGCAGTAAAAAAAGACGATGGTTGCCTGTAGTTCTGATTGGACTGCTTCTGGTGGTAGTTGCAGGCGCCGGATGGCTTTGGATCACTCAAGGAAATAACCTGAAAGCGCTGTATCTGGCAGCCAGGAACGATAAAGAGAGTCTGGAACAGATTCAGCAGGAGCAGGATAAAAAGCAAGATGAGCTACTTGAGAAATATGGTTTGACAAAGCCGGGCGGTATTCAGAGCGGTGGAGAGACTGATCTCCCGACCGGGGAGTCGGCCGATCCGCAGACAACTGACCAGCCGGGGCAGACCAGCGGACCGGAACAAGGGACAGGCGGAGCCTCCGTCAATCCGTCTGATAAGCAGGAGGAGCTTCAGAAGCAGCTGCAGGAGAAAATCAATCAACTTTATGATGTGGAAGCAACCTATCGTGGTATTCTGGACGATGCGGTAGCCCAGGCCAAGGCGGAATTCCGACAGCTGCCGGCAGATCAGCGTACGAAGAGCAACAAAATGGCCATTGTGAAAGCAAAAGCCAACACGCTGATTGCGCAAGAGAAGCAGTGTGATGCTCAGGTGTATGCCATACTGGACGAGATCCGTGATATCCTCCAGCAGATGGGAAAATCCAACGAGCTGGCCAATGAGATTAGCAGCTATTATGAGGAAAGCAAGGCAAACTGGAAAGCTGCGAAAATGACGGAACTGTACAGTTGAACGCACTTATCTAACCCAGAGAAAAAATTTTATTGTAAGGAGAGATCAACATGAAGAGACAAGTTGTATCCACGTGCCTTGTCGGTAGCATGCTGGTGGGCACTATGGCGGCTCCCGCCATGGCTGTGAGCATGGACAAGCTGACAGACGTCAAGACCACCGACTGGTTCTATCCTGCTGTTCAGTATGTGGCCGAGCATGACTACATGATCGGTGTGGGCGGCGAGCGCTTTGCACCTACCATGGAGATGACTCGCTCCATGTTTGTCACCGTGCTGGCCAGACTGGAAGGCGTGAAGGACGAGAGCGCAAAGAGTAATTTTAAGGATGTGCCCGACAACACTTGGTATACCAAGGCTGTTAACTGGGCCGCCGCCAACGGCATCGTGGAGGGCAACGGCGCCGACATGTTCCTGCCTGATCAGGTGATTACCCGTCAGGATATGTGCACCATGATGGCCCGGTACATTGCTTATCACGAGAAGAAGCACAATGTCACGCACGAAAAGAAGGGAGAGGAAAAAACCTTCCCCGATGCGGACAAGATCAGCAGCTATGCCCAGGAGGCCGTCAAGAAGTGCGTGACCTGGGGGCTGGTCGAGGGCAACGAACTGGGCTACTTCATGCCTCAGGGTACCGCTACCCGCGCTGAGGCTGCTACCATTGTCTCCCGTCTGAGCTGGAAGTCCAATCCCAGCGGCGGCGGCGGTGGCGGCGGCGGCACTACTCCCACTACTGAGACGGCCAACTACGTAATCAAGGTCAAGCTGGATGTGCCCGGTAGCGTGAGCGCCACCGATCCTGAGCTTCTGGTGAACTACAGCAACGTGACCGTCAGCGGCACCACCGTCACTGGCGACAAGACCTTCGGCCAGGTGGCCAATGATCTGGTCACTGGTGAGAACGCCAATGCTCTGAGCAACGCCATTAACGAGGCCATGAACAAGGTCAAGGGCAAGACTGTTACCCAGACTGTGGGTGGCCGCCAGGTTACCGTCAGCATTTCCGATGACTACACCATTTCCGCCACCGCGACCGTGAAGGCCACCGAGGTCATCAATAATACCCAGGGTGTCTCCCTCCTCGCCAGCCAGGCTGAGCTGGAGGCTCTCATCAACAAGCTCCAGACCGGCGGCGAGATGACCTTTACCAAGGACGAGTTGCTGGTTATGAGCGATCTGCTGGATGAGATCGCTGAGGTCGGGACCATGACTGACGAGCAGATCCAGGAGAAGATCGATCAGGTCGTGGCTGACAAGCCCGAGCTGGAGCAGCTGGCCAGCGGCATGACTCCCGACGCTGTGAGAGATGCTGCCGCCGACTACCAGGTGCAGGTGGAGGAGGTCCTCACCGAGATCGGTGTGACCAAGGATGAGATCGCCGGCCTGCCTGCTGATTTCGAGAGCACCGAGATTACCAAGGACCCCGTGCTCATGAACGTGGCCGTGGACCTGGGTGCTTACTATGACAAGGCTGTTGGAAAGTTCAACACCAGCAAGGATAAGGTTATCAGCCGCATGGAGACCGAGCTGGGCCTGACCTTTACTGCCGATCAGAAGGCTAAGGCTGAGGCCGTGTATGACCTGAACGACCCCGCCAAGTATGTGAAGAACAACAACGACGGTACCCTCACCCTGAAGGCTACTGCCGATTACCTCAAGCTGATCCAGGACAACGTGGCCGCCGCCGGCGACTTCTACGCCAGCCTGGGCCAGAATGAGACGTTCTACAAGGGCCTGCTGGAGCGGATCGAGAACAAGTACCAGGACGGCTACGGCGTGGACTATGACTGCACCTCTGGTAGCTTTATGGACAGCATGGCCGCTCTGCTGGGCGACAGCGACGGCATCATGGTGGACGGCACCACCTTCCGCGAGGATGTGACCTTCTCTGTGAGCGCGGACGTGAATGAGGACACCTATTCCGCCTGGCGCGACCTGCTGATGCGCAAGTTCAGCTGGGCCGATATCCTGCCCGCTGACATGCCCGGCGCTCTCGACCGTCTAGTGGGTAACTACGAGCTGACCTTTACCATTGACAAGCAGTAACCCTTAAACCGTTATACAGTAAGAATGGGGCGCAGGATATGCATATGCATGTCCTGCGCCCATTCAGGAAGGAATTTTCTTATGAAGCGTTTTTCTTGCGGCCTGCTGGCTGTCGTCATGGCCGCCGGCCTGCTGACCGTTCCCGCCTCCGCTGTGGAGTTTTCCGATGTCCAGGGCCACTGGGCTCAGTCTGCTATCCAGCAGGTGACCGACTGGGAACTCTTTACCGGAAACGATAAGGGCGAGTTCATGCCCGATGAGACCATGACCCGCGGCATGTTCGTTACCGTGATGGAGCGCTGCGCCAAGATGCTGGACGTGTATCAGCAGCCCGAGCAGACCGCCGCCTTTACCGATGTTCAGCCCTCTGATTACTTTGCTTCCGGGGCCTCCTGGGCTCAGGCCAACGGCCTGGTGACCGGCGTGGGCGGCGGCCGCTTTGCACCCAACGATCCCATCACCCGGGAGCAGATGTGCGTCATCATGGACCGCTTCCTGCGTGCCTTTACCGACTACGATCTGGACGCCTATCTCGCCGTGCAGAACGCCTTCCTGGACAAGAAGGACATTGGGGACTACGCCATGCAGAGCGTGGACCTGTGTGTGGCCCTGGGCCTCATTCAGGGCGTCAGCGTGGAGGGCGGCGTGGTGTTCCAGCCTGTCCAGCCCGCCACCCGGGCTGCTGTGGCTGTGATCCTGGGACGCCTGGTGCCCGTCTTCAAGGAGCTTCCTCCCGTTCCTGAGCAGCCCGGCGAGGGCGGCGGCACGGAAGGCGGTGGCACCGAGGGCGGCGGACAGGAGCCCACCGATCCTGAAGAACCCACTGATCAGGAAAAGGCCGACGAGGCTAAGATGGCCGAGTACCTCCAGATTATGCTGGATAACTATAACAACTCCTCCTACCTGCCCACCACTGATCAGCAGGTTCAGGATTGCATGGCTATCCTCATGGGCGCCATCAGCGATGCCCTGGTCCAGCGCCAGAACGGCCAGTTCCTGGACCGCGCCTTTGTGCAGGAGCACTATGCTGACCAGATCAGCCAGCTCCACACCGAGTATGACAAGCTGACTGAGGATCAGCTCAACCAGATCAACAACGTCATCGTCCGTCTGGGTGATTCCGAACAGATCTATTTTGTTATGGACTACTTCGGCGTTTCCATGGACCGCTGAGACCAGCCTTATTAAAGCAGCCCTGTTGGTACAGTCAGTATCTGTACCAACAGGGCTGCTTTTTGCTCTTTTGAGATGCATTATGATTAAAGTAAATCTAAATGGGAAAATAGAGTCGGCGAGCAACAATTTTGCTGGGGACAGGTAGATGTCGGAGCCTGTTAAATATAAATTCGATCCCTTGGGCGGCTGCTCTGACATGCATCATCTGCTTTGCTGTCAGCCACCAAAATAACCGCTGTTCGGCTGGGTGATGTACAGAAAAAGGGAAAAATTAAAATAGGATAACCGGATGTGACAAAAACGGGGAAAACCTGTGTAATTTCCCAAAAGTACCCCCATATTCCATGCGGTTTTTCCTCTTTCCCACCTTGAAAATACTGGGACGGGTTGCTATAATTAAGATTAATGACGAAAAAGCAGCAGGGTTATTGCGCGGAAATTTTTTGATTCTTACAGAGGTGGTATATTTTCGGGAAAATACAGGTTTTAGGCGAAAAACGTCCTATACTGTGTGCATACGGAATGCTGAGAACCTGTAGGAGTCCTGCAGATTTTTATTTTGTTTGAGAGAAAGACAGGGATATGGGATGAAGCCGTTTGAGAAAAGAGTTTGGTTGGCCACTCCTACCATGCATGGAGAGGAACTGACCTATATCACTAAGGCCTATGAAACCAACTGGATGTCCACTGTGGGAGAGAACATCAACGAGGTGGAGCGTATCACCTGTGAAAAGGTGGGGTGTAAATATGCGGTTGCCTTGTCCGCAGGTACCGCTGCCCTTCACTTGTGCGTGAAGTTGGCGGGGGTAAAGCCAGGGGACAAGGTGTTTTGCTCTGATATGACCTTTAGTGCCACCGTGAACCCGGTGGTGTATGAGGGAGGTATCCCGGTATTTATTGATACGGAGCGGGAGACCTGGAACATGGACCCGGTGGCTCTGGAAAAGGCGTTTGAACTGTACCCAGAGGTGAAGGTGGTCATGATGGCCCATCTGTACGGGACCCCGGGCAAGATAGATGAGATCCGCTCTGTCTGTGAGAAGCACCGGGCTGTTCTCATCGAGGATGCCGCCGAGTCCCTGGGAGCCACCTACAAAGGGGCGCAAACCGGAACCTTCGGTACCTGTCGCGCTATTTCCTTTAATGGCAATAAGATCATCACCGGTTCTTCCGGCGGTATGCTCCTGACTGACGATCTGGAGGCAGCCAATAAAGCCCGGAAGTGGTCCACCCAGAGTCGGGAGAATGCCCCTTGGTATCAGCATGAGGAGTTGGGCTATAACTATCGCATGAGCAATGTGATTGCCGGTGTAGTTCGGGGACAGTATCCTTATCTGGAAGAGCATATTGCCAAGAAAAAAGCCATCTATATGCGTTACAAAGAGGGCTTCAAGGATCTGCCTGTGACTATGAATCCCTATGACGAAGTTAACAGCGAACCCAATTTCTGGCTCTCCTGCCTGCTCATCGACCGGGAAGCCATGTGCCCCCAGATCCGCGGAGAGCAAAAGGCACTCTTTATCTCTCAGCCCGGAAAAAGTTGCCCCACTGAGATTCTGGAAACACTGGCGGCTTACAATGCTGAGGGCCGGCCTATCTGGAAGCCCATGCATATGCAGCCGATCTACCGGATGCACGGCTTTGTCACCCGAGAGGGAAACGGCCGGGCCAACACTAACGCTTATATCGCCGGCGAGGGCATGGACGTGGGCGTGGATATCTTCGAGCGCGGCTTGTGCCTGCCCAGTGATATTAAGATGACCGCGGCGGAGCAGGACATTGTAATCGACATTGTTCACAGGTGTTTTGAGTAACTCTATTCCGTACTGGCTGACACGGAGCAGTGTTATGCCTGCTGATGACCTGATAGAGACTTCATAAGCAAGGGTAGCGCTGCCCAAGCGCGGCACAAGCTCGGGCCTCTGAGAGTTTGTTTTAGCGATACGAAATCTGAGTGTTTCAGCAAACTAGGAGAAACTCACTCAATATCTGTTTGCTATATGCACCCTTTGATTATTCGGAGGACATACCGATGGTTTTTACAAAATCGAGTAAGCTTGATAATGTTTTATATGATGTTCGTGGACCGGTAGTTGATGAAGCCGCGCGAATGGAAGAACACGGTTTGCATATTTTGAAATTAAACATTGGCAATCCTGCTCCATTCGGGTTCCGGGCGCCTGATGAAGTCGTAACAGATATGCGATCGGCCATAGCAGATTCAGAAGGGTATTCTGATTCCAGAGGTTTGGTGGCAGCAAGAAAAGCAATTATGCAATATGCGCAGCTCAAGTCTATCCCTAATGTGAATATGAAAGATATCTACACGGGAAATGGGGCAAGTGAGCTTATCCAGCTTTCACTTCATGCATTGCTGAATAACGGCGACGAGGTTTTAGTTCCCGCACCAGACTATCCTCTCTGGACCGCATGTGTTAACCTTGCAGGGGGAAAGGCTGTTCATTATATCTGCGATGAAAAAGCCGACTGGTATCCAGATATTGCGGATATGGAATCGAAAATCACAGACAAGACAAAGGCGATTGTTGTGATTAATCCAAACAATCCAACAGGAGCCTTGTATCCGAAAGAAGTACTGGAACGGATAGTAGATGTTGCCCGTCGTCATGGCCTCATGATTATGGCTGATGAAATTTATGATCGACTGGTTATGGACGGAGAAAAGCATATTTCGATTGCTTCTCTTGCTCCGGACCTGTTTTGCGTTACTTTTAATGGGCTTTCTAAATCACATATGGTGTGTGGTTTCCGGGTCGGCTGGATGATCTTCAGCGGAAACAAAAAACTGGGTAGAGATTACATCAGCGGTGTTAATATGCTCTCTAATATGCGCCTTTGCTCCAATGTACCAGGCCAATCCATTATTCAGACGGCTCTTGGCGGCTACCAGAGTGCCAATGAGTATATTGTTCCCGGCGGAAGAATTTATGAGCAGAGGGAAGCAATCTATAAACTGCTAAATAACATTCCGGGTATCAGCGCAAAGAAGCCAAAGGCTGCGTTTTATATTTTCCCCAAAATTGATACAGCCAAATTTAATATCACAGATGATAATCAGTTTGCTTTGGATTTTTTGAAGGAGAAGCGAGTTCTTGTGGTGCCAGGCCGTGGTTTCAACTGGGAACAGCCGGATCACTTCAGAATTGTATATCTGCCGCGTCCCTCTGTATTGAAGGAGGCCATGGACAAACTGAGTGATTTCTTAGAGACTTATCATCAAGGCTGATTCATTGTGAAGTGTGATGAGGGAGTAGTATATGAGGCAAGATTTAAACGGTAAAACCATTTTATTTTTGGATGGGTCAACCGGAAATATTTGTGTAATTGAAAAAGCTAAAGAATTAGGAGCACGGACAGTTGTCGCAAATTTCTTTCCTCTGGAGAGCCAACCTGCTAAGCAGATTGCTGATAAGGCATACCAGGTAAACTTCTGGGATGCCGATATCATGAAAAAACTGGTTGAAGACGAACATATCGACGGTATCTTCACTACGGCATCTGACTCACATCTCAGAGCTTATTCCCTGATATGTGAAGCAAACAATTTTTTTGCATACGCCACAAGCGAACAAATTAACGATATCTCGAACAAAATTCGTTTTAAGGAGCTTTGTCCACAGTACGGGCTTAAAGTCATTCCAGAGTACACAATTTCTGAAGGTGAAGATATACACGACCTGGATATCCAGTATCCTGTGATGGTTAAATCTCCGGACAATTCCGGTGGCTCTAAAGGTATGACGCTGGTTTATGAGGAAAGCGCATTGCCTGCGGCTATTGAATTGGCGAAGGAGTACTCTCCTACCAAAAGTGTCGTGGTAGAGCATTTCATTGATGGCGACGAGTTTGTCATCAACTATATGTTTGTGGATGGAGAACCCTTTGTGCTTTATACAAAGGACTATTGCAAGGCAATCCAAAGCGGGCAGGTACTTCGAGATAACGCAATGATCAGTCCTTCAAAATTTGAGAAGCTGTTTTATGAGAAAGCAGATCAGAAGCTCCGTGCGATGTTTAAAGATATTGGCATGACAAACGGCATCATTTTTCTTCAGTGTTTTGTTGAAGATGGCGAGCTTTACTTCTTTGAGGGCGGTTGCCGTGCCGGTGGTGCGGATGAGTATTATCTGTGGGAAGATATCTACGGGATTGACTTTATCAAATGCCTTTTACGGTTTGCGGCTTATGGAAGCTATAACGAGCCGTCTCTAAAGGAAAAACTGCTGAATACAAAACAGCAAAGGATTGAGAGCGTGCTGAATATTCTGCTCAATCCTGGCACAATCCAAGAAATTCGCGGGGTGGAAGAAGTCAAAAGAATGCCGGGTGTGCTGACGGCCCATGTTAATGTCTCGCCTGGAGAGTCAATTAAGGAGGACTTTACATCTGGGCAGATTGGTATGAGAGTCATGGTAACAGCTCAAGACGGATATGACTACATCCGAATTATTGAGCAGATTTATTCTACACTGCAGTTTAATACCGCGGATGGCGTTAATTTGCTGAAGCCCAGGATTCGTTTTGAACACTGGCTTTTCAATGAGCCCTGGCAAAACTGAATATTCCATGGTTCATCCAGGAAAGGCGGACGATATAAATATGAACGTATTGGTTTTTGCTCCACATAATGATGATGAAACCATTGGCGTCGGAGGAACTATTGCAAAGTTGGCAAGAGCCGGACATCACATTACAGTTTGTGAAGTGACAAGTGGGGCGCCTACTCCAGTTGCCATTAAGGTTGTTGAAGAAGCAAAGAAAGCTCACGCGATTCTTGGAGTCTCTGAGAGCCTTTTTTTAGAATTGCCGGTGGTTGACCTCCATCTAATACCTACCAGAGAGAAAAACAAGCCCTTTATTGAGTTGGTCGAGCGAGTAAATCCGGATATCGCATTTATTCCGCATCATGGTGACCTGCATACTGACCATGCCACAACAGCTGGAAGCGCAATGGTTGCGCTTAGACCAATGCATGCGCCGAATCTAAAGGCACTGTACGCATATGAGACGCTTTCAGAGAGTGAATGGAATGTGCCAGATGGTGCGCACGCCTTTATTCCGAATACTTGGTGCGATATTACAGACACCATGGATATTAAACTGAAAGCTATGGCCTGCTACGAAACGCAGCTCAGGCCGTTTCCTCATCCCCGCTCCCTGGAGGCGATTGAGGCGCAGGCAAAGGTCCGTGGTTCTACGGTATGCCTGGAGCGGGCGGAGGCGTTCATACAGCTTCGGGGTGTGCTTTCCTTTTGATGAGATAGAAAGACAGAGCGGGAGGTTGCAGGTGTGAGCAGGCTATCACGAATCAATAAATGGGTCAACATGGAGAGCAAGCGCAGCGGAAAGAGCAAGGCCAAGGTGCTCTCCGAGTTTGCCCATGACTATATGACCTATGGGGTCAATCCCAAGGAATATTACTGGTTTGGCTTTGATAAAAAGACGCCGGAGCAGAAAAAGACGTTTTTCACCAAGAAAATGTTCCTGAAGCTCCTGAAACGGAACAACGACCCGGAGTTTGTGCAGATTCTGAACGACAAATATATTTTCTCTCAGACGTTTGCGGCGTTTACAGGGCGCAGGGTGATTCGCAGCGGCAGGGACATGGAGACGCAGGCGCTGGAGGACCTTTTGAAGGATACGCAGCGGGTTGTCTATAAGCCGAAGGACGGCAGCGGCGGCGCCGGCGTGCAGGTGTTTGACAAGAAGGACTATCCGGATGTATCCGTCCTGGCGGACGAGCTGCGCTCCCTGCCTGACGGAGTGGTGGAGCAGTGGATTGGGCAGCACGAGAGCATGAGCGCGGCCTACCCCGACGCGGTCAACTGCATCCGGGTCGCCACCCTTTACCGGGATGGCGTGTGCCACTGGCTGGGGGCGGTGTTTACCCTGGGCCGCAACCACAGCAAGATTACAAATTCGTTCCAGGGCGCCCTGTTCGGCCTGATTGATGTGGAAACCGGCATCGTGACCACGGACCTGTGCAGCTATTCTGACGAGCTGTTCAAGGTGCATCCCGACACGGGGTTTGTGGCCAGGGGCTTCCAGGTCCCGTACTGGAAAGAAATTCTGGAGCTGACCGCCAAGGCCGCGGCGGTGGTCCCCCAGGTGGGCTATGTGGGCTGGGACGTTGCCATTGCCGAGAACGGGCCGGTACTGATTGAGGGCAACAGCGTCTCCGCCGGGTACTATGCCTATCAGCACTACATGCTCCGGGAGGACGGAATGGGCTCCCGGGCGGTGTGGGAGCCGTATACCATTTAAACTTGGAAAGGTCGAAAACGGAAATGAAGACAATCTGTGTACTGTTCGGCGGCAAATCCAGCGAGTTCTATGTGTCCTGCAAGTCCGCATACACCATTATCACCCACATTCCCCGCGAAACATATAATGTGATTCCGGTGGGCATTACCCAGCAGGGTGACTGGTATTTGTATGAGGGGGATATTGAACTGCTTCCGGAGGCCAAGTGGCTGGAGTCAGAGGAGAAGTGCCCAGCGTCCTTCTTGACCAACTCTCGTTATCCCGGCCTGACGGTGTTCCGGGACACGGGCATGGAGCAGATTGCCGTCGATGCGGTATTCCCGGTGCTCCACGGGAAAAACGGAGAGGACGGCACTATCCAGGGTCTGCTGGACATGCTGGAAATCCCCTATGTGGGCTGCGGCCTGCTTTCTTCCGCCATGTCCATGGACAAGTCCTACACAAAGATTGCGGTGGATACCTTGGGTATTCGCCAAGCTCCCTACGTTCTGCTTACCAGCAGGAATACCCCGGCCGAGCGAGCGGAAAAAGTGACGCAGGCGGAGAAGGAACTGGGCTATCCCATGTTCATTAAGCCCTGCAAGGCAGGCTCCTCCTGCGGCGTCTCCAAGGCCAAGGACAGGCAGGAGCTGGAGCGCGCGCTGGACGAGGCCCTGCGGTTTGACAGCAAGGTGCTGATTGAAAAGGCAATTGTAGGCCGTGAGCTGGAGTGCGCTGTGCTGGATGCGGAGCCGCTGATTGCTTCCAGAGTGGGTGAAATTGTGGTTACGGCGGAGTTTTACTCCTATGACGCCAAGTATGCCGACGCTACATCCCGGACCGATACAGAACCGGATCTGCCGGAGGAGGTTGTGGAGCGTATCCAGGATGCGGCCTGCCGGATTTTCCGGGTGCTGGACTGCCGCGGACTTTCCCGGGTAGATTTCTTCCTGGAGCAGGAGACTGGCGAGATTGTATTCAATGAAATCAATACGTTGCCTGGTTTTACTAATATTAGCATGTATCCCATGCTGATGAGCAAAGTAGGTTATCCGTTGCCTGAGTTGGTGGAAAAACTGATTGAGACAGCGTTTATGAAGTGAAAGGCAACCGTATTGGCAGGTAGCAAGGGAGCAAAGAGGACGATGGAACATCAGGAACTTTCATTGAATAAAATTATTCGTAGTGATACGAATGAATATGCGGAGATTGCCTTTGAGCTGTCGCTGGGAGACAAGCGGGAGAACCTCTGGTACCGGGTGAAGCCGGAACATGGTCAGTATCTCTGCGACGACCGTGCGGACAGCTTTATTGTAACCTTTTTTGCCTTTGCCATGGAGCGGGGGCTGAATCTGAGGAGCGCCTATCCCGTGTCGCAAAAGCTGTGGTACCAGCTGACCACGCAGGTTATGCCCCAGCTGGCGGTGACAAGCAAGGGCCTGGGGCAGGAAATTGAGATTTTTGCCGAAAAGGTTACGGAGCCCTATCCCGGCAGCCGCGGGGTAGGTACCGGAATGTCCTGCGGCGTGGATTCTTTTGCTACACTGTATGAATATACGGAGCTTTGCGATCTGCCGGAATATAGGCTTACTCACCTGACTCACTTTAATGTGGGTGCCCACCATGGCCAGACCGGCTCCTTTGACGCCGAGCTGCAAAGAAGGCTGTACCAAAAAGATGTGGCCATGGTGCAGAAATTCTGTGATACGTATGGCTATCAGCTGGTGGCGGTTGATTCCAACCTGACCGAGGTGCTCGACCGCTTTTGGGGCTATGTGCCGTTTAGCGCGACCCACACATACAGAAATGTGGGAACTGTTCTCCTGCTGCAAAAACTCTTTTCCAAGTACTATTACTCCCCGGCGTACAACCTGGACCACTTTATCTGCAAGCTGGGGGAGGATACCGCGGCGTATGAGAAATACCTTCTCCCCAACCTGTGCACAGAGACCACCAGCTTTTACAATTCCAACCGCAGCTGGACCCGGGAGGAAAAGCTGAAGCGGATTGCGGAATTCCCCCAGAGCTACGATTGGCTGAAGGTATGCGTGAAAAGTGACACAAACTGCTGCAAGTGTGTGAAATGCATGCGGACGATTCTGGGGCTGGAGGCCATTGGGAAAACGCATCTGTATGCCCGGGCGTTTGACCCCCAGACAGTGGCAGACAGCCGGGAGCGGCTGAAAACGTATATGCTCTGTCAGGTCAAAAAGGGAGATTTGCTCCATAAGGAGATTTACGAGGAGGCCATTAAGAACGGCATGACCTTTTCCGCCAGGAGCAAGGCCTACGCGGCAATGTACCGCCTTTCCCTGAAGGTGCTGCCCAGAAAACTCTATGTTAAGATAAAAAAGAGAAGCCTGAACCATACGCTCCAGGTGGATGTCAACGAGCTGTTCACCCAGGCGTCCGAGCAGCGGCGGAGCGAACTGAGAAAGCAGGCAAGGAAGTAAGTCATGGTGTTGAGAAAATTTGCGGCGAAGCGCAGAGCGCACGTCAAGAAAGAGCTTTATCAGCAGGCGCAGGAGCGCATCCGTCAGGGCAGCGGCTCCTTTTTGTCCATCCGCCAGTGCTGTGAGGTACTGGGTGTAAATCCTGCCGCGGTAAAGCTGGCCCCGGGACAGAACCTGGATGAGCCGTTTACCTGTATCTGTGCCTGGGACTACTATCTGATTCCGGGCAGCCTCTATGCCGCGCTCCCCCTATACGCCAACCTCTCCCCGGAGCAGGCCATGGCCAGGGGCGCGAAGGCGCTGCTCACCGACAAGCAGGAGGGGAACTATCCCTGCGTGGTGGTTCCCGACGTGCTGGAAGCCTACTGCAAGCTGTGCGGATATCTTGAGAGCCTGACCCACCGGCGGACGGTGGCGGTCACGGGAAGCGTAGGCAAAACCACCACCAAGGACATGGTTAAGTCGGTATTTTCCCAGGCCTGTCAAACCTTCTGCGACGTGGAAAATAACAATATGGCCACGCTGGTGGGCTATCTGGTCCAGCACATCCCCCAGCAGGCGGAATGCTATGTGCAGGAGGTCCATGAGGGGGACCCCGGCTCCGCGCGGAGCATTTCGAGCATTATTCATCCGGACATTGCCGTTATCACCAACATCGGGGAGTCCCATTTGGGGAATTTTGGCTCCTATGAGGGCCTGGTTAAGGGCGTGACCGACATTACTGCCGGGATGCCGGAAAACGGTATTGTGATCCTGGACGGAGAGGATGAGCCCTCCGTCTCCGCCGCCTGGGACAGGCGGGTAATCCGGGTCAGCACGGCGAATCCCGGGGCGGACTACTATGCGGACCATATTACCACCGCCGAAAACGGGCTAAGGTTTGATGTTGTTTTTGAAAAGGGCAGGCAGCCTGTGCAGCTGAAGCTGTACGGACTCCATAATGTTACGGACGCGCTGCTGGCCTTCGCGGCCGGCGCGGAGGCGGGGATCGCCCCGGAAAAAATTGCGCGGGGCCTGGCGGAATATACCCCCAGAGGCATGCGCCAGAACGTGGTAAAGGCGGGAGGACGCCTGCTTTACCTGGACTGTTTCAATGCCGCGGTCAAATCCATGCAGACGGCGCTGGACACGCTGTGCGGGCTCCCCGTCGGGCGGGGCGGCAAGCGGGTGGCCGTGCTTGGAGACATGGCGGAGCTGGGCGGGGAAGCGGAGGCCATGCACCGCGAGGTGGGCCGGATAGCCGCCCGTTCCGGGATTGACACGCTGATATGCTATGGGCCGCTGTCGGTCGGCATGGCGGAGGAGGCCCGCAAAGCGGGCGGGGTTTCCGTGTTCCACGCGGCGGATTTGGCGGAGCTCAACCGCCTGATAAAACAGCAGGTCGGGCGCAGCGACGCGGTCCTTTTCAAGGCCAGCCATGCCACCAATCTGATTGCCGCCGTACGGGCCAATTACCCTCTGGTATACTTCCGGGCCGTTTATCTGGACCGCCTGCGCAGGCATTTCGCCCGGACCGCCAGTCTGAAATGAGCGGCGTCAGAGAGATAGGCAGCGAGTTCTGGCAGGCGGAGTGTGGGGGCGCTTATCAGGGAAGGGGAAACACTTATCTCTCTGGAAGGACGGCTCTGAGTGCAATCCTGCTGGATCTGAAAGCACGAGGAGCGGATTCCGTGTGCCTGCCGGATTACTGCTGTGAATCCATGATTGAGCCGTTTCTGCGGCAGAATATCCGTATCGGCTTCTATCCTACGGCGGCGGACAGCTCCGGTATAATTCTTTTTCCGGACGCAGCCGCTGGCTTTGATGCCATACTGCTTGTCAATTATTTTGGGTTTATGACCGAGCGCGTGGAAATGTGCGCCAGGCAATGCCGCGAACGCGGCCAGCTGGTGCTGCTGGACCTGACTCACGCGGTATTTGAGACGGAGCGAGCCTGGCCGGCGGATTATATCTTTGGCAGCTACCGCAAATGGAGCGGGGTGGAAGCCGGCTTTGCGTGGAGGCAGGGCGGGGAGAATGTCGTGCTGCCCGCCTGGCCGCTGAACCGGGCTGGCCTGCGCTATCTGGAACTGCGCAGGCGGGCCAGGGAGCAAAAGACGGCATTTGTGACTGGTGGATATGAGGATGAGCGGCTGCGCCGGGCCCAGCTTGCCGCGTTTTCAGAGGCGGAGGAGATGCTGGATGCGGATTATCTCAGCGACACGGATGAGGAGAACAAGGCGCGGCTAAGGAGCCTTGACGGGGCGTACATAAAAGCGCGCCGGCGGGAAAACGCCGCGGTGGTGTATCAGTACCTCGCGCGGATAAAGGGGTGCAGGCCCCTCTTCCCTGCCCTGGACGCGGATGTGACGCCGCTGGCGGTCCCTGTGCTGGCCGAGGGCGGGCAGCGCGCGCCGCTTCGGGCGTTTCTCCGGGAGCACGGTGTGTTTTGCCCCGTACACTGGCCGCTGTCCGCCATGCACCGGACGGGGCCGGCCTGCCGGGAGCTGTATGAGAACGAGCTTTCTTTGGTGTGCGACCAGCGATATGACGCATCAGACATGGTGCGGATGATGGAGACAGTAGAGCAATGGGAGAGAATGCAATTCGTGTAATTGAACTGAGCTGCGCGCAGGAGTGGGACCGTATTGTACGCTCTTTTGAAGACCACGATGTATACAGCCTCAGCGGTTACGTAAAAGCGTTTCAAATCCATGGCGACGGACAGCCGGTGCTTTTCTACTATGAGGGCGGCGGACTGCGCGGGTTCAACGTGGCGATGAAGCGGGACATTGCGCAGGACCCCCATTTTTCCGGGCGGCTGGCGCCGGGGACCTGGTTTGACCTTGCCACCCCGTATGGATACGGCGGCTGGCTGCTGGAGGGGTCCGGGGACACGGAGGAGCTGGACAGAGCCTATTCCGACAAGTGTGCCGCAGAGCATATTGTCTCGGAATTTGTGCGCTATCACCCTGTGTGGAATAACGCGGAGCGGATGGAGCAGATGTATCAGGTGGTTTACCTGGGCTCCACCATTGCAATGGATTTGCAGGACGCGGATACGATTTGGAGCAATATCGTCAGCAAGAACCGCAATATGATTCGCAAGGCCGAAAAGAGCGGGGTAATTGTCACCCAGGGCAGGGAGCCGGAGCGGTTTGCCGCCTTCCAGCGGATGTACAACGAGACCATGCGCAAGGACCGGGCGGAGGCGTACTATTATTTTGAGGACGCGTTTTATGAGAGTATCCGCACAGACCTCTGCGGCAACGCGCAGGTGTTTCTGGCGGCCTATGAAGACCGGCCAATCGCGGGAGCGATTATGATTTACGCCAACGGAAGGCTGAACTATCACCTTTCCGGCTCGGACATGGCGTACCGCCCACTGGCGCCCACCAACCTGATTCTGTACAGGGCAGCGCTGTGGGGCAGCGAAAATGGATATAAAACCTTCCATCTGGGGGGAGGGCTCGGCTCTCAGGAGGACAGCCTGTACAAATTTAAGCGGGCGTTTTACCGGGGAGAGCCCAAGCGGTTTGCCATCGGAAAGAAGATATTTCTGCGGGAGATATACCAAGAGCTGAACGCGGCACGATCGGACACACCGGAAAGTGCCTTTTTCCCGGAATATCGGAGGCCAGCGGTGCAAAGCGAGGAGTAAGTATTTAGTATGTCGGACACAAGAACTGGGAATTCAATTAAAAATTCAGGCGCCACCATTTTTGGACGCGCCGCAACGCTGGTAATGGAGTTTGTGCTCCGTACAGTTCTTATCAAAACCCTTGGCATTGAGTATGGAGGCGTATCCAGCCTATTTACGGATATTTTGCAGGTTCTCTCCCTGATGGAGCTCGGCCTGGGAAGCGCGATTGTATTTGCCCTGTACAAACCCCTTGCACAGCAGGATTTTTCAAGGATAAATGCGCTGATGCATTTTTATAAAACCGCATACAACATGATTGCTGCGGGTGTATTTCTCCTCGGGCTGTGCTTCATTCCGTTTTTGAACGCCATTGTAACCGATGTTCCCAACATCAAAGAGGATATCCGTGTAATTTTCATGCTGTATGTGGCGGCCTCCTCCTGCTCCTATCTGGTTATCTATAAAGAGACCTTGATTCGGGCCAGCCAGCAGTCCAGGGTTGCGGTCCGGATTGAGATGACGGTGCAAATCATATTTATGGGTCTGGAAAGTCTGGCACTTTTCCTCTTCCATGAATATATGATTTATCTGGTTCTGCGGGTTGTTACATATCTGGTTCGGAACCTTTTAATCAGCCGGGAAGTGAAAAAGCGATTTCCGCAGGTGAACTTCGGCAGCAAAGAGCGCCTGGGTGAAAAGGACCGGCAGAAGCTGATGCGGGATATCGGCGCGATGGCACTGTATAAAGTTTCCGGCGTTGTGCTCAACGGAACGGACAGCATTATCATCTCGGCATTTTTAAGCACAAGTATGGTGGGCATTATGGGCCATTTCCGTATGCTCTCCAATTGCATTACCAATTTAACCAATAAAGTATGGGCGGCGGTGCTTCCCAGCGTGGGAAATTTGGCCGCGGTTGACCGGGAAAATAAGCAGTACCGCGTTTTTATGAAGGCCAATTTTGCGTCCTACCTTTTTTCCGGCTTTTGCTCGATAGCCATGTTTCATCTGATGAATCCCCTTGTGACGGTGTGGCTGGGTGCGGAATATACCGTTTCAACCGCCACGGCGTTTGCCATTGCGTTTAACATATACCTGTTTCTTACCATCCTCCCCTTCCAGACGTTCCGTGACGCAAACGGGCTGTTTGTCCAGGGGAAATACAGGCCGGTCATCATGTCGGTCATCAATATTGTGCTCTCCCTTCTCCTGGTAAAGCCGTGGGGGCTTTTCGGCGTGCTGATTGCCACCCCCATTTCCAGAGTGGCAACCCAGACGTGGTTTGACCCCTATGTGGTTTACAAACACGTGTTTAAACGCTCTCCTGCGCCGTATTACAGGGAGTTTGCCTTCCACAGCCTGCTCACATTGGCAATAGGCGCCGTTATCTGGGCTTTGCTGGAGGCGTCCGGGGTTGGCGGCGGTCTCCTGCGGCTCTTGCTTGGCGGCGTGGTGTGCGTCGTGATTCCACTTTCCGTCTACTGCCTGCTGTTCCGCAAAAACCAGCAGTTTGTGCAGCTGGTAGAGTACGGGAAGAAATTCTTAAACCGTATCCTGAAGAAGAAAAGGTAATCAATATGCGAATCAGAATTCCGCTAAAATTTAGGCTGACGGCAGAAGAGCTGGCCTGTATGGGCTTATTCCTGTATCTGATTAAAAGCCCCATCAAGACCTTCCTCTATTATGTGCTGCGCACCCCGGCCGAAGTGAACTCGTGGATTGCCATTGTGCTGAGCTACATTCCGGTGATATTGATTTTGCTGGCGGGCAAAAAGCGGCGCGCATTCCTGCGGTTCGGCTGCGTTTTGCTGTGCATCTTTGCAATCTGCATGCTTACCTATCTGTTTCATCCGGAGTACGAGCAATGGCTGTTCCAGGGTGAGTTCAATATTTGGCTGGCAATCTTCCGACCGGATATGGCGCCCTACCTCTTTCTGTTTATCTGCCTGATAGACGATTCGGGCAGGCTGCTGAATACCCTGAAGTGGGCAGGCTTTGTTCTGCTTGCCTACAACGTATACAAGCTGGTATACGCGGAGCTGGTCAGAGGCTACTGGGTTGCAACAGGCGTAAACAGAGGTGTAGAAGGCGAGTACAACCTGGGCTTCGGATATGACGTGCTGCTGCTGTTTGTGCTCTTCTCCATCCTGGGGAAGCGAGAGGGAAAACGGTATTATGTACTCTCCGCCATCTCCCTGCTGTGTATTTTGGTTGCCGGCTCCCGGGGCCCGCTGGTGGGTGTCGGGCTGGTTGTGCTGCTCCAGCTCTGGGAATATATCCGGGCAAAGCGGCCGATGCAGCGGATGATTTGGATTGGCGGTTTTCTTGTGGTCTTTGGCCTGATTCTATTCAATTTGTCCTCCCTCCTGATGGGCGCAGGACGGTTCCTCCAGGAGCTGGGGATTTCTTCCCGCACCGTGGAGATGCTGGCAGACGGAAGCTATTATACCGAGGACTCGGGGCGCTCTGTGATATGGGGGGTTGCCGGCGACCTGATTCGTACGGGCGGCCCGTTTGGCCACGGAATTTACGGCGACCGCTACGAGATAGCCCGACAGACCACCCTTTGGATTGGTTACTGTCACAATATTGCCCTTGAAATCCTGGTGGATTTTGGATACCTGCTGGGCGGCATCATTCTGGTTGTTATGCTGTACCGGATAGTTCGCATCTTGCGGGCGCCTGAGAGTGAATGGCGAAGCGTGTATCTCATTTTCCTGCTTTCCGCCTCGCAGCTCATTTTTTCCGGCTCGTTCTGGTATATTTCCACCTTCTGGGGGGCCATAGCCGCGGACATCTGCTGGCGGGAAAAATGCGGCGCAAAAGAGACGGCTTCGGTCAGGCGGGAAGCCGGAGGAATGCGCCTGTATCCTGTCGGACCGGAGCAGTCCGGGGGACGCCTAGTTTGAAGGTTGGAGGACAGCCCATGTATTCGTTTGTAAAGCGTGCGTTTGATATTTTCTTCGGCTGCCTGCTGATGCTTGCCATGATTGTCACCTACCCGTTTGTGGCGCTGGGCATCAAGCTGTCCAGCCCGGGGCCCGTGCTGTATGTATCCACGCGAATCGGGAAGGACGGAAAACCCTTCCGGTTTTACAAATATCGCTCGATGCATCTGGATAACGGCCAGTTCAAGGGCATGTCGGAGGAGCAGAAGCGGGTTTTCACCGTGGGGAAAATCCTGCGCAAGACCAAGATTGACGAACTGCCCCAGGCCCTTAATGTGGTCAAGGGGGATATTTCCGTAGTTGGCCCCCGGCCCATGCTTACCACCAATGTGTCCAAAATGTATGGGGGGCGATATGCGTCGGTTTTGCGCGTGAGGCCGGGCCTGACCAGCTATGCCAGCCTGTTTGACTACACCCACGGTGACGCACTGGTAGCGCAGCGGGAGGTGTATCTCAGCACCATTGTACCTATCAAGCGGGAGCTGGAGTTGTATTATGTAGAGCGCAGGGGCCTGTGGACAGACACCAAGCTGATTTTCCGGACGGCGGCAATTATCCTTGCGGTGGTGTTCGGGAAGAAGAACTTTGCCTATCCCCCGGAGTACTATGAGGTAAAGGAGAGACTGGAAGCCCTGGAGGAGAGAGGGCAGGTACCTGTATAGGTGCGGGTGCAAAAAAGCGCGGAAAGGAACGAATGTATGCAAGGAAGCAGGACGTGGATAACGCCTCGTCTGTGAACAATTTGAAGCAGTGTCAAGAGAGCGGCATATCTTAAGAAGCATCATGTATTTGCGTCGATAGATGAAGGGTACAGCATTCAGACGCGTTCTGTACCGCTGTATGCAAAGCTGATTAAGATTGGGAACAATGTCCATGTGGCGTCAAACGTTGGATTTGTAACACATGATGCTTAATAAATCAGATATAGCGAAGGAATTAGCGTGTGGGGAGCGTTTTAAGGAACAAATTGGCTACATTGAGATCGGAGACAATGTGTTTATTGGCTCCGGAAGCGTTGTGAACAGGGATATTCCGGACAATTGCGTTGCGGCAGGCATTCCTGCCAGAGTGGTAGGTACATTTGATGAGTTTGTTAAAAAGCACATAAAGGAAACGACGTATTCTGCGGAATTTGCACCCTCACATGAAAACGTGTGCAAAGAGCTGGCAGAAATTGCGTGGAGTGAATTCTACAAAAAACGGGAAAATAAAGAAGCGTTGCAAGCGGGTGAATAAGCAGATGGACTTTACAAAAGTTCGAGTATTAGTTACAGATGGTGGCGGCCGGCAGACGCTTACTATCATTCGTGGTTTGAAAGAGATTGGCTGCCATGTAACGGTGCTGTGCCGGAACAAGCTGGATCTGTGCTATGTATCAAAATATCCGGACCGGAAGCTGCTGGTCCAAGACATGGTAGGAGCTGAGGGCTTTCATAAGGTGATTCTCCGGGAGATATCCACCGGAAATTACGATGCCCTGTTTCCTATCGCGGAGAATTCCACCAATTTGGTAACACAACATGAAGACGAATACAAAAAATACGTCCGCATTGCGTGTGCCCCCCGTGATATTTACATACAAGCATTTGATAAGCAGAAGACGTTTGAATTAGCAATGGCTGCGGGTATCCCCTGCCCGATTACGCGACATGATGGGGAAGATATTGACGATTTCCTGGAACGGGTACCATTTCCCATCATTATAAAGCCTCGCAACGGTGTTGGGTCCATAGGTTTTCATAAGATGGACACTCCTGAGCAGTTCAGAGCCTACATCGCAGAAAAGCAAATCAATATTGACGAATATGTGGTACAGGAGTTTATTCACTTTACGCAGAGGCGCAGCGGTTACATCTTGATGGATGGAAAGGGAAATGCAAAAACGGCGCTTGTGTCAGAAGTGAAGCGGTGGTTCCCTCTTGATGCCGGAACTGGAACCTGCATTCAGACAGTTGATGACCCGGTACTGTTAGATAATGCAATCAAACTCCTTCAGCGTATGAATTGGAAGGGCTTTGCAAACGTCTGCTTTATGAAGGATGACCATGATGGCGTTGTCAAGCTCCTGGAGATTAATGGGCGTATACCAGCCAGTGTGAAAATCTGTTTTATGTGCGGAAGCAATGTTTCCAAGCAGATGATGGAACTAGCGTTTGACCAAGAAGTTACCGCTTATCCGGTCAATACAAAATTTGGGTTGCTTACCCGGCACTTTCAAGCCGATTTTATATGGTTCCTAAAATCACCGAACAGATTTCACTGCTCTCCCTCTTGGTTTAGCTGGAAGAATACGAAGGACATCGTTTTTTCAGCGGATGATCCGTTACCGTTCTTTGCGTATTCTATTGAGCAGGTAACGCATTACAAGTCTGCCATGAAGAAAAGAGAACGATGAGCCCTATGGGAAGCTGAGGTTTTTGTCGCGATGAATATGAAACAGCTTCGCTATGTCCTGGTTTTGGCGAATGAAGGGAGTTTCTCAAGAGCTGCGGATACACTGGGAATTACACAGCCATCACTCAGCCAATACATCAAGAAAATTGAAAAGCAGATGGAAGTGCAGCTTTTTGACAGAACTGGTGGAGATGTTCGTATAACAGATGCCGGCAGAGTCTATATTGATATTGGAAGAAAAATCCTGGACTTAGAAAAGCAGATGGAGAGCCGCTTTGATGATCTGGTATCTTTTCGAACCGGAAGTATTATGGTTGGGGTAAGTCCCCACAGGTGCATTCATTTGATGCCTGAAATCGCAAAGCGGTTTAAGGAAAAGTATCCCGGCATGTATCTTGTCGTGGAAGAGCGTGCAGGGGAAAGTCTTCTTGAAGATGCTGAGCATGGGCTATTTGACCTTTGCATTGCTAATCTTCCGGTTGATGAGAAGGTATTTAATTCTCATTTGATGCAGAAAGAGGAATTGCTTCTGGCGGTCAACACATCTACCACATTGTACAGCAAGCTCATGAAGTCTTTAACGCTTGTGGAGGGCAGGAAGTATCCGGCCGTAGATTTGAGCGAACTGGAAGGTGAACCGTTTGTCATGCTTTCCGATACACAGGTCATGCAACGTCATCTGGTCAGGATTTGCGAAAGTGCGCATATCACTGTACGTAAGGCGGTGGAGTGCAGAACGATTGAGACACAGTTTGCAATGGTACGGGCTGGGATAGGATCTGCATTGGTCCCTTCTGGTATATCGGAATTTAGCAATGCTGAAAAAGTTGCGTTTTTTTCCTTTGTACAGCCCATACCCTATCGAGATATGGCGGTTATTTATCGAAAAGGTCAGTATTTATCACAGCCAGTAAAGGACCTTCTTGATATCATGATTCATTTGGATTCTTAAGAAAGTGGAGAGAAAAATGAAAGTTCGCATTTTAGGTATTCAGCCCGGTACTGTTACAGATGAAATGACTAACAAGGAGTATTTTGAAAAACAGCTCGCATTGGCAGCGGAGAAGCACACTGGCGAAGAATTGATTGTCTTTCCGGAATTAATGACTGGCAAATATTTTGGCTATGTTCGTGAAAAGCGGTGGTTCCAATATGCGGAGGATTTTTTGACAGGGCCCACCACCACCGCAATGCTAGCACTTTGTAAAAAACTCAACACTAACATCTGCTATTCTCTCTTTGAGAAAGCAGCAGATGGATATTTTAATACACTGGGGCTTGTGTCTCCTATTCGTGGTGTCTATGGGAAGTATCGGAAGATCCATATGCCGGGTGGTGATCTTCGATATAACGAGTGCTATGAAAATTATTACTTTAAGTCGGGCAACACAATGCCAGTCTATGACCTGGACAATGGTGTGAAGATTGCGATGCTGACTTGCTATGACCGTTCCTTCCCGGAGCAGTGGAGAGCATATTTTCTGAAGGGAGCGGAAATTATCTGTGTCCCAGCATGCACGATGGGGCTGCGGAAAGATATGTTTGTGACGGAACTTCAGACCCGTGCGTTGGAGAGTCATAGCTATGTTATCGCGCTTAACCGTGCTGGTGAGGAAAAGACAGAGAACGAAGAAAAGCCGCGCGTTCATTTTGGAAAGTCTCTGGCGATTGATCCATTGGGTAATATTGTTGCATCTTTGGAGGATGAGCCGTGGACAACGTTCTCTGTGGAAATTGATACCGACAATATTAAATATGCCAGAGCAAGACTGAATTGGGAACGCGACCGCCATCCGGAGTTATATGGTATTGTCTCCGATGTCCACTATGGCAAGGAGGGGGTCATGTATGAGCTCGGTTTCTAAAGACACCGCTCTCTGTCTCAGCAGATTTATTGATGAACTGACATTTGAAAAGATTCCATCCGAAGCGGTCGAAGCTGCGCGGATGTTTATTGCAGATTATTACGCGGCATGCTATGCGGGAATCAAAGTAAATCAAGCATTCAACAAAGTCATGCTGAATATTGTGCAGAGCATGAGCCGGGATGGAGAAGCAACCGTATTAGAGCTTGAGCAGAAGCTTCCAGCGGAGAGCGCGGCTTTTATGAATGCCATCTATGCCCATGGAGCAGATATGGATGACGGGAATCGAAAGGCAATGGGGCACGTTGGCGCCCACGTAATGTCCGCTATTTTTGCCTTGGCTGAGAGTTTAGGGAATAAGACTTGGCGGGATGTTCTGACAGCGATCATAGTCGGTTATGAGGTATATAACCGCGTTAGTGCGATGGCACAGCCTGGCCTTGTTCACAGAGGGTTTCATTCTACTGGAACTGCCGGAGCTGTTGCCTGCGGTGCAGCCTGTGCCAAACTGATGGGAGGGGACGCGGCCGGTATTTATAACGCGATGGGGATTGCCGCAATTCAAGCAAGCGGATTGATTATCATAGCGGAGAGTGGACAGGCATGTAAGCCGCTGAATCCAGCGAATGCAGCGAAAACAGGCATCATTTCTGCAAAGCTTGCGTTGTCTGGTGTGAAAGGCCCGGTTCTTCCTCTGGAGAGTCAAAAAGGCTGGTTCCATGCAATGACTGATGAGATTCATTATGAAATGTTGGATGATCTGGGACAGGTGTTTACCATCTGCGAGAGTTATCTGAAGCCCTATCCTTCCTGCCGCCATACGCACTGTGGTATTGAAGCAGCCATCAGCATCCGAGATGAAATGCAAGCGAAGGAAATGACAGCAAGGGATATTCGGAGCATAAAGCTCTATATTTACAATAATGCCATTCAGATTGCCGGACAGATTAAAATCCCCGCAACACCGGATGATGCCAAGTTCTCCATTCATTACAGTCTTGCAGTTGCTATGCTGACAGGAAACTATATGCTTGACGATTTGGAGAAGGCTCCAACAGAAGAAGCAAAGAAACTTGTAGAAAAGATTGAGCTAATTCCGGATTCTTCAATGGAAGACACTGCGTCTGGTATACGGGGTGCACGGCTTTTAGTGGAATTTACTGATAACAGCTGTACAGAACGTACCGTTTTGCTTCCAAAAGGAGACGCTGCAAACCCATTCACCTGGGCAGATATGCAGAGAAAGATGGAGGCTTGTTTTGCTGGATTTGGGCTTTCCGCAGAAGCAGTTATAAATAAAATTCGGGAGATAGACACATCAAGCGGCTACAAAGGAATTCGGAGCCTTTTGTAAAATTATGGAAGAAAAATAAAAGATTTTTTGCTCATTTCATAGGCAAAAGATTATAGAATTTATAATTAAAAGAGAGGATATGACTCTATGAGAAAACATCGAAAGCCAATATTTATCGTTGCGGCGCTGCTCCTGTTATCCATGCTGCTGTCCGGCTGCGGTGGCCAGGATGATACAGGAACCATCAAAATTGGCTCTGTTCATCCCCTGACGGGCAGTATGGCATATGAGGGACAGGCTATGGTTAACGCGCAGATGATTGCTATTGACAAAATTAATGCCGAAGGCGGAATCAACGGAAGAATGCTTGAACTTGTCGTAAGAGACAGTCTGGGAACATCAAGCGGTGCGGCAAATGCGGCACTCAAATTGACAAACAGCGGAGTAGTCGCATTGACCGGAACCTATACGAGCAGTTCTGCTCAGGTTGTTTCCCGAACCGCTGAGAAGACGAAAATTCCGTTGGTGATTACAGTCGCTTCCAGTGACAATCTTCTCAGTAATGGATACCGCTACACCTTCCGCATTCAGCCCAGTGTTTCCGTATTTAGCAAGAATTTTCTTGAGTATATGGAGTATTTTATTACTCCTGATATGAAAACAGTTGCTTTTATTTATGAAAACTCTAATTACGGAACCGGTATTGCAGACTATATTTCCAGCCATATTGAGGAAGCCGGCTTAGAGGTTGTGGGAATGCTGGCGTATCCGGCAACGACATCCACACTAAGTTCCGAAGTGACCCGGCTGGCCGCCTTGGACCCGGATTTGCTGGTGCCAATCGGATACTACTCGGACCAGACTTTGCTTATGAAAGAAATTCTGGAAAGAGGAATTCATTTTAATAAGATTGTTGGATGTGCAAACGGCGCTTTTTCTGATGCAAAATTTCTGCGTACCTATGGCACAGAGGTAGACGGAATCTATGATATTAATTACCGGTACAATCCCAATAGCGAAGAAGCGCAGTACATGCTTGATACGTATCGAGAAGTATATGGCGAGGACATACCGGTTCATGCTATTTATGGATATGAATCCATTATGGTAATTGCGGATGCTCTTAAGCGCTGTGACAATCCGGATGATCCGGAAGCTGTCAGAGATGCAATTGCTACTTCAGAGATAACGGAGCATGTGCTTCCCCAGGGAGTTATCAAATTTGATGAGACCGGAGAAAATATCAATTCTGCCGGCGTTCTCGTTGAAATTCGCGAAGGGAAACATGTGATTGTATATCCTGAAGAGTATGCAGATCATGAAGAGTAAGGAGGTTCTCGGATGAGTATACAGGTATTGCAGTCATTGCTTGACGGGATTCTCATGGGCGGTGTTTATGCGTTGGCCGCCCTTGGGCTTTCCCTAATCTTTGGTGTATTGAAAATTACGAACTTTGCGCACGGCGCCATGATGACCGTTGGTATGTATGTGGTATACGCACTTGCATCAGGATTAGGCTTTAACGCTTATCTGGCACTGCCGTTTGCAATGATTTTGATGTTTGTAATCGGATTTTTGATTCAGAGATTCCCGATTCACTATATCGAGCATGCCCCCGCCCACAACCAGCTGCTTTTAACCTTAGGCATGGCGTATATACTGGAAAATGTCCTTCTTGTTATCTTTACTCCTAATTATAAAACATTGACGGTTGACGGTTTCGAGAAAGCCCTCCGTATTGGAAACTTGACAGTTGCCCCGGCAAAACTTGTCGCTTTTGCCGTTGTCGTTTTTGTGACGGGTTGCATTTATTTCATTCTTTATCGTACACATACTGGAAATTCGATTCGTGCATCAGCTCAAAATGATACAGGCGCCAAGCTGATGGGTATTAACGTGAGGAACATTCGCGCAATTGCCTTTGGACTTGGAGCTGTATGTACAGGAATTGCCGGCGGCCTTTTGACTCCGATTATGAGCATTTATCCAACATTGGGAGAAAGCTTTCAGTTAAAGTGCTTTGTTATTGCAGTCCTGGGAGGCATGGGAAATCTCTGGGGCGCACTGCTCTCTGGACTTTTAATTGGTGTAATTGAATCGCTGTCCAGTTATTATCTTGGTGGAAGCTGGAGTGAGATGCTGATTTATGGAATCTTTATTCTGATTCTATTTGTGCGGCCGACAGGGCTTTTTGGAAGGGGAAATCGTCGTGAAAACTAAAAGAGTAGAGCAGGGGACGCTTCTAATCCTGCTGGTGATAGCACTGATTTTTCCGCTTTTGTCGGAAAGGTATATGCTCAGTGTGGGTATTTCGATTTTGATTATGGCATTGCTGGGGCAGAGCTGGAACATTATGAGCGGTTATGCGGGTCAGTTTTCCTTCGGTCACGCTGCGTTCTTTGGGCTTGGCGCGTACACATCCAGCATTCTCTACATTGACTTTAACATTAGCCCATGGGTTGGCATGATAGCCGGCATGTGCGTTGCAGCATTGGTGGGTGTGCTGATCGGGTTTCTTTCTTTTCGCTATAAGCTCAGAGGAGATTTCTTCGCACTGGTTACTCTCGCATTTGCTGAAATACTTCGGGTGCTATTTAACAACACGAAGGCACTCAAGGGGGCAACGGGTATTCTGATTCCATATAAAGATGCATGGAAAGAATTTCAGTTTGCAAACGATAGAATCTTTTACTTTATTATTTTGGGAATGGTCATACTGGCGACTCTTTTTATCGGAGTTATGAGCAGACGTAAGTTTGGCATTTTCTTAATTGCGATTAAGGAAAATCAGGAGGCAGCCGGCTCTTTGGGCGTTCCGGTTCTTCAGTATAAGCTAGTTGCGATGGCAATTAGCGCAGCGATTGCAGCAATGGCCGGGACCTTCTATGCACAGTATTATGGATTTATCGATCCCACTGTTGTATTTGTATCTTCCATATCTGTGGAAGCCATCGTACCCTGTATCATTGGCGGAGCTGGCACACTCGGTGGCCCGCTATTGGGTGCACTGGTTATTATTCCCTTGCAGGAGCTGAGCAATAATTTGTTTGAAGGTATCAATGGCATGAATATGATTATTTACGGTGTGCTGATTGTCCTGTTTGTTGTGTTCTGCCGTGATGGGATATACGGAACTGTTATCCGCAGGTTGAAAGGAGCGAGAAGCTGATGGAAGCATTGAAAGCAGTGGATATCTGCAAGTCCTTCCGAGGCAATATGGCTGTCAACCACGCATCTATGGATGTAAAAGCGGGTGAGATTACCGGATTGATTGGAGCCAACGGTGCAGGAAAGACAACACTATTTAATTGCATCTCCGGATATTACCCCGCGACATCAGGAAAAGTGGTTTATAAAGGAGAAGAAGTACAGCATAAGACAGCGCAGCATTTATGCCATATGGGAATTGCGCGAACTTTTCAAATTGCCAAGCCTTTTGGGATGCTTTCTGCCCTCGACAATGTGGCAGTTGGGGGTTACAATAAAGCCAAAAGCAGGAAAGAAGCCTATCAGATCGCAGAGAAGAGCCTGGAGATGGTGGAACTTCTTGACAGGAAAGACAATCTCGCGATGTTGTTGAACACCGGTGAGCAGCGGAGGCTGGAACTGGCCAGGGCATTGGCAACACAGCCGGAAGTGTTGCTATTGGATGAAGTGATGGCTGGTCTGACACCCACCGAGTCCAGAGAAATGATTAAGCTGATTAAAAAAGTAAACAACGCCGGTATTACGATTTTGATGATTGAACACATTATGCCTGTCATTATGAGTCTCTCCAACTATGTCTATGTAATGGAACGGGGAAAAATGATTGCGCAGGGGCTTCCTGAAGAGGTCGCAAATAATCCCAAGGTCATTGAGTCGTACCTTGGAAAGGGACTGGAGGTGGAGTGATGCTGGAACTTAATAACTTGCATGTGGATATTGGAAATTTAAAAATTATCCAGGGTGTTTCTCTTGAAGTCAAGAGTGGAGAAGTCGTTTCGCTGATGGGAGCCAATGGCGCAGGAAAAACGACCCTTATGCGAGCCATCTCGGGTCTCGGCCATATTACGGGTGGAAAAATAGAGTTTGAAGGAGAAGATATTACCCACTGGACCTCAGAGAAGATCGTTGAATCTGGTTTAATTCAAGTCCCGGAAGGCAGACAATTATTCTCTCTTATGACCGTAAGGGAAAATCTTGAAATTGGAGCCCACACAAAACGTGCCAGAGAAAAGCTGAGGGATAATCTGGAATATGTCTATACGCTTTTCCCTGAATTGAAGGAAATGAGCACCCAAGCTGCGGGAAATTTGAGTGGTGGGCAGCAGCAAATGGTAGCCATTGGCAGAGGAATTATGGCTGACCCCAAATTGCTGATTTTGGACGAACCATCCATTGGACTTTCGCCCATTATGACACAGAAGGTTTTGAAGGCAGTGATAGAAATTCACATCAAGGGTGTGGCTGTATTGATTGCAGAGCAGAACATCCACGATGTGCTTAAAATTGCAAATCATGCGTATGTGCTAGAGCAGGGAATGATTCGCGCAAGCGGTTCTGCCAAGGAAATGGCAGCTAACAGCGACATCAAAGCCATGTACCTCGGACTGTGATGAACCATACCAAATAAAAAGGAGGAATTGAATATGGATAAGCTCATCAAAAACGGTAATGTGGTGTTTGAAACCAGTGTGCGCAAAGCGGATATTCTGGTGCGCGGTGAGAAGATTGCTGCAATCTTGGAACCAGGTGAGTACAGTGGAGATGCAGAGGTTATTGATGCGGAGGGGCTGTATGTTATGCCCGGTACCATTGATCCTCATCAGCATTTGGGCCTGTATAAGCCGCTGGGGGATGCTTTCCGTGCTGATACACCCCGGCAGGCTATTGGCGGCTTGACCACACTTCTAAACTATCATCGCGGCAAGGGAAACTACTATGAAACTGTGCAGGAAGCAATTGAAGACGGAGAAAAGAACAGTCTTGTCGATTTTGCTCTTTCCTTGGGCTTGTGCGCAAAGGAACACCTGACCGAGCTGGAAGGCTATGTGGACAAGCTGGGTATTACTTCGTTCAAGTTTTTCTTTGACAAGCAGGATATCGCCCATCAGTTTTATGGCCTTGAAAAGGATGCTGCGCTGACACTGGACAAGGCAGATTTTTACCGCATTCTGAAGCGCCTGCGTGAAATCTCTCCTGAGCTGCTTCTGTGTATCCATTGTGAGGATGCAGATCTTTTCCGCATGCTCCAGAAGGACGTGAAGGATGCGGATGATCCGGCTGACCGCTACTCTTTGGCTGGCTTTGAGAAGACCCGTCCGGGTTGGGTCGAGACGATTACAGTTGCCGATACCATGTGGATAAACCATGTGCTCGATGGCAATATGTACGTAGTCCATACCTCCGCTGCGACATCTGTGGAGATGTATGAGACACTCAGCAAAGTGCTGAACGGAACTGTGACTCTGGAGACCTGCCCGCATTATCTGCTGCTGACCAAGGATGCGCAGTGCGGTCTGCTGGCTAAGGTAAACCCGCCGCTGCGTACCATTGCCGATAACGACGCACTCTGGGAAGGCATCCGCAATGGCAGTGTGAAGACAATGGGTACCGATAATGTTCCGGTGCGCAAGGAAAAGCGTTATGAGCGCGGTAATGATATCTGGGATGTATTCGTTGGCTTCGGTGGTCCCGGTATGATCCTGCCAACCTTGATCAGTGAGGGCTATCATAAGCGGGGCATTCCGCTGACCACACTTTCCATGGTAAATAGCACCAATGCGGCAAGAATCTTTTTGCTCCGTGATAAAGGTGTGATTGCACCGGGATATGACGCCGACCTCGCTTTGGTAGACCTGGATTGGGAGCGGGAAATTACCCCTGACCTGTTTGGTGACAGTGATTTCTCAGTCTATGAAGGCATGAAGCTGAAAGGCTGGCCACGCTATACCATCAGCCGTGGTGAAGTTATCCAAAAGGATGGCGTGATCACAGCGGAACCGGGCCGTGGGAAGTATATCCGCCGCCACGTTGAAAAGTAGCTGAGCTTTCATGACACCGCAGAAGCCCATACCTGACTTATGGTGCAAGAAGTATTACTGTGTCGTGAGGAAAGGACTGTACCTATATGGTGCCTAATTATCGTGGAAGATCCTGGACGGAAATTTCACTAGAAACGATAAAAAACAATTACAAAATCTATAAGGAAAAATTGCCTGACAGCGTAGAGATTATGGCTGTTGTGAAAGCCGATGCCTATGGCCACGGAGATAAGGAAGTTGCAGCAGCTATACAGGAATTAGGTTGCAAACAGTTTGCTGTCTCTAATGTTCACGAAGCACTTAGGCTCCGTGAGGTCCATATCCAGGGTAAGATTTTGGTTTTGGGTTATACCCCACCCCATTATATGAATGCTGTATATGAGAATGATATTACGCAAGCAATCCCGTCAGAGGAATATGCGGAAGAGCTTGTAAAAAATGGGGTTCCTGTCCGTTGTCAGTTTGCCATTGACACAGGGATGAATCGAATCGGATTAAATGCCGATAATCCGGAATGCTGTGAGCGCGCTATTAGAAAGTATGCGGGAAAGCTGAATGTGACCGGCATGTTTACTCATCTCTGTGTTGCTGATTCAGAAGCGGAGGATAATGTCGCGTTTACCAGGAGGCAGATTGATAAATTCAGAGAAGTTGCAGACTCTGTGAAAGATTTGGGGCTGAAGGAAGTACACTGCCTGAATTCTGCCGGCGGATTATGGCACAAGCAGACGGGGAGCTTTGTAAGGCTCGGAATTATTTTATATGGTCTGAAGCCTGACTATCTGAATCAGCTCCCAGTTGGTATCCAACCTGCCTTGCAGTGGAAATCTGTAGTTGCTATGGTGAAGGATGTATTCCCCGGCGAAGATATTGGTTATGGACGAACATTCCATGTTGACCGCAAGATGCAAATTGCTACGATTCCTACTGGATATGCCGATGGCTATAATCGTCTGATTTCCAACAGAGGATATGTTCTCATAAATGGGTGCAAAGCTCCGGTTGTTGGCCGTGTTTGCATGGATCAGTTTATGGCAGATGTAACTGGAATCCCTGGTGTAGCCATGGGTACAGAAGTTGTTCTCATCGGAAAAAGTGGAAATGAGGTGATAACGGCCGATGATATGGCCCAATGGGCGGGAACAATAGGTTATGAAATTGTGTGTAATATTTCTGGTCGAGTGGAAAGAACGTATATAGACTAAACTTTAACAAATATTGCGATACCGACTTGAGCCCTATATTTGGGAAGGATGGCGGTGTTTGGCGGTAATTGGATATGATGCCTGGATGAGTATAAAGATACGGAACCCATTAGTATCAAACCAGCTGCATACATAAAGTCTCGTGTATTTGATAGGCCTATCTTTGCATATCAAACCTGTTCGCCCTGAATTTGTCTATCTGTAGGGGCGCTCATCCCTGGTGACCTAGTACACTGTTAGCGTTAGCCTTTGGAATAGCGCTATGATGCGAATAGACATCAGTTTGGCTCTTTGGGCATGCTTGAATTCTTTGAAAAGATGGTGTGGCACAAAAAGGGCCAGGAAAGCAGTGTGGGAGGGACCCTTATCAAGATAGATGTACCTGGCTGGATTATCCGTCAGGTGTGTGCAAAATATTGCGGAGGTCCTTTAGGGCAGAAAAATATTTTCCTCCACCATTCATTTATGCAAAGACCTGTAAATCAAAGTGGAAAATTCTTGCGACTACCATCCAAAATAAAAAAGGAGTGGCGCTGCTGACGCTGCGCCACTCCTTTTTTATCAAATACAGAGGCTTCTAATACTGTCCACATAATCTGAAACAGTCATAGATCAGATACTGCTTTGTTCACCTTTTCGGATGTTTTGTTTCCAGTTCCTCCATCAGCAAGCAGTATTGCTGTGGGGCGTTAGGGGCTGCATTTCTTCCGTACTTCGCAGCCATTGAGAACTACCTATCTCCAGATCCTAATACAGCAATAGAAGGCCGTACTTTGCTGAATAGAGGAGTGCCTGGATCCGTGTACTGTTACTACAGACTCGGAGGGCTGGGATAGTTCCATGACTGGCGCGTCTGTACAGGTTACCTGTTGGACTTCTTTTAAGGTCTAAAGTACCTTCATAATACCTGCATCCCACTACTTCGGAGTTTTGGACACGCTCCGGCACTACATTCTACTAGCATGTCTTTTCTTAAAACTCTTTTATAGTTCGGCAGATACTTGTTTTACTGGAAGGCTACCGACTGATTTTGCTGCCATGGCCCACTTTTACTGGACCTATTTATTTTACATGGCTACTGCGTTTTTACATTCGGTTTCATCCTTTTCTTGCTTTGCAGCAAATTCAGCAACTTGGTTCACGTCTTCTGGCCTTCTAAAAGTCGGCACAACTTTTCTTAAGACCTCTCGTGCATGTGACTCGTCTCCTGTTTCACATGCTTCTCTAAGCATATCCAGCCGGGTGTTAATTTCTTCTGAACTCAAGGCTAAATCTCGTTCAATAAAAATCATGCTGTTGCTTGTTTTATCCAGTTCCTCTGTCTTAACAAGCAATTCTTCATATAACTTTTCTCCTGGCCTTAATCCGGTTTCAACAATTTTTATTCCCTGAACGCCGGACAAGCGAATCATATTTTCTGCCAAGTCCATAATTTTTATGGGCTGCCCCATGTCCAATACGAACAGTTCTCCGTTCTTTGCCATAGCTCCGCTCTGGAGAACAAGCTGCGATGCCTCAGGAATCGTCATAAAGTAACGAATAATTCTCTTATCCGTAACCGTAACCGGTCCGCCGTTCGCAATCTGACGTTTAAACAATGGAATCACTGACCCAGCGCTGCCCAATACATTGCCAAAACGTGTCGCACTGTATTTCACTTTTCCGTGTGTGCTTGCGCTCTGCACAATCATCTCGCACATTCTTTTGGTAGCGCCCATAACGTTGGTAGGATTGACGGCTTTGTCTGTTGATACCATCATAAAACGTTCTACCTTATATTTTTCACAAAGCTCTACCAAATTCTGTGTGCCAAATATGTTGTTATAGATTGCTTCGATACAATTGTGCTCCATCAACGGCACATGCTTATGTGCTGCAGCATTGATGACAATCTGCGGATGGTACTTAAAAAATACACGTTCAAGCGCTTTCACGTGCGTAATGGAACAGATTTCAATCTGAAGATTTAGTGTATTTCCATATGCAATTTTTAATTCCTGCTGAATATCGTATGCGCCGTTTTCGTAAATATCCAGAATCACGATTTGCTTTGGCTGCATCTTTGCCAACTGGCGGCACAGCTCAGACCCAATGGAACCACCGCCGCCAGTGATCAAAATGACCTTATCTTTGTAATATTCATTTGTGTGCTCATCAGATATCACCAATGGCTTTCTGAACAGCAATTCCTCAACATCGAATTCTCTTAAATGCCTCTTTCCGCCTGCTACATAAACGGTCGGATAATCGTAAACTTTTAACTTATATCCAGCGTTTTTATAGTGCTCATATAGTGATTTTTTCTTTTCCGTATCCATTGACGGAATCGCAAATACGATTTCCTGTACTTCGTATTCATCCAATTTTCTGAAAGTTGCCTCATCTTCTGACCATACAGGCAAGCCCTGAATCTCGCGTCCTATTTTATCTTCGCTAATATCAATAAAGCCTCTCGGAATATATGCGCTTTCATCACTGCTCAGAAGATCTTCCGCAAAACTCACGCCTACACGTCCTGCCCCGATGATAGCGATTTTAATTTTCTGAACTTCTTTGTCGTTTCCTTTCCTCATTCTGCCGAAGATGTACAACAAGGAAGCCAAAAACCTTCCGCGTTTCGTTTCCAGGTTACTGCATTTATAAGCATATCTGTACATCATTCTCATTGCCAATGCGCCCAAAAGGTTTATGCTGCTCAAACTCAGCATTCTGGCAAATGTAATCTTTTCAACCGGAAGAAGCAATTCCAGAACAAAGTAAACAATAAATGCAATGGCGTCTGCGTACAGCAGTCGAATATAGCACTGGATTCCGCCATATCTCCAAATCTGCTTATATATATTCCGAATCAATCTGATTGGAAATATGCAAACCAGTGCAAGTGCTGTTTGCTGCAGAATTCCATAAATAGAAAGCCTATCGTTCCCACCATAAATTCCCAAAAGCAATGTTGCTGACAATCCATAGACGACCAGATCGTATAGGACCAGCGTCCATCGATTATTATGTAACTTGTATCTCTTATCTTTCATTCCAACTTCTCCATCCACAGATATCAGGTATCTTAATTTGTCTTTTATTTTGGTCAAAACATTAAATTACGCTGAAAAATCGGTGGCCTTGGCAACAGCCGCTACTGCCGCGATGCCGTAGATGACAATGTCTATCACACACTTTGCAACATGATCTTGCCTGACGTTAATATGCGCAAGAGTATCTTCTTTAAAAGGCTGCCTATGACATGTCTGATCCTCCTTGGCACAAAGGAGCGGTGCCGCACAGCGGACGCTTCCACCAAACTCTCCTCCATTAATCTGTGCCCTATAGTATACCATGTCAAACAAAAAAAGAAAATGAGATTTTTACTCAAAATTATCCATATATGGCAAAAGAAATGGGCAGAACTGGATATAGGAACGGAAATATAAAAAGTTTTCCTATGCTGGCAGCATCAGGTTTCATGAAAAAAGAACGGGAGTCCTTGGTAACCGGCGACAGAAGCTAAGGCGTTTTTTCTGTGGAGAGAGGCGACTGGAAACGGCCGTAGTGGAAAGAATATAGCAGAGATACAAAAAATAGCTGATACGCAGGGCTTGCGTATTGGACATTTTGCGTATAAACTGGTGGAAATGAAAGGAAATAAGCGGCAGTATTCTAACAAATAAGACAATATTTTGGCAAAACAATGTAAGACCTTGTCTGAAAGTAAAAGTGAGTATATAATAATAGTGTTTGGCGTCTTGCTTTATGCTTTGCCGGAACTTGGCCTGGATGCAAATTAGACATGAGGCCGCAGTTATAGCCAGCCTCTAAAGTAAAGACAATGGCGTGGTGGACCTGCTGGTCATCATGGCCAAACACAATGAGATCAAGGCGCAGATGGACAAGCTGGCTGGAAAAGCCGGACTGCAATATCTGCCCTTCTGTCCGGCGAGTACCATTTGTGAGAGAGAGGCATCTTTATGAAAAAAGTGATGCTGGTGTTCGGCACCCGGCCGGAGGCCATCAAAATGTGCCCACTGGTCAACGAACTCAAGACCCGCCCCCGGCTTAAGACAGTGGTCTGCGTCACCGGTCAGCATCGCCAGATGCTGGACCAGGTGCTGGAGGCATTCCATGTGATCCCCGACTACGACTTGTCTATCATGAAGGAGCGTCAGACTCTGTTTGATGTGACTACCAATATTCTCAATTCCATCAAGGATGTACTGGAGCAGGAAAAGCCTGATGTGGTCCTGGTCCATGGGGACACATCCACTACCTTTGTGACCGCTTTGGCTTGCTTCTACCTCCAGATTCCCGTAGGTCATGTGGAGGCCGGCCTGCGTACCTACGACATTTACTCGCCCTATCCTGAGGAGTTCAACCGTCAGGCAGTGGGCATCATCGCCAAGTACAACTTTGCCCCCACCCAAATGTCCCGGGACAATTTGCTGCGGGAGGGAAAGAACGCAGAATCCATCTATGTCACTGGCAACACCGCGATCGATGCTCTTAAGACCACCGTGCGAGAGAGTTACACCCACCCAGAGCTGGAATGGGCCTCCGACAGTCGCCTTATTATGCTCACTGCTCACCGGCGGGAAAACCTGGGCCAGCCCATGCACAACATGTTCCGTGCTATCCGCCGAGTTATGGAGGAGCACCCCGACGTCAAGGCCATCTACCCCATCCATATGAACCCTGTGGTCCGAAAGGCTGCTGAGGAAGAATTGGGCGGCCTGGATCGGCTACATATCATCGAGCCGCTGGATGTATTGGACTTCCACAATTTCCTTGCCAGAAGCTACCTCATCCTTACTGATAGCGGCGGCATCCAGGAGGAGGCGCCTTCCCTGGGCAAGCCGGTGCTGGTCATGCGGGACACCACCGAGCGCCCTGAGGGCATCGCCGCCGGCACCCTCAAGCTGGTGGGCACCGAAGAGGAGACCATCTACACCCAGTTCAAGCTGCTGTTGGAAGACAAGACCGCCTATAACGCCATGGCTCACGCCTCCAATCCGTACGGTGACGGCTTTGCCTGCCGCCGGATCGCGGATATCTTGTGCCAATAATGGGAGTGCAATGCTGATATCTAAAAATACCCTGAGGAACAGCCTGTGAACGAAAGCTGTTCGGGTAAGGCCGCAAGTGGCTTAGACGCTGTTTTTTCAGGCCCCTGTGTCGGCCGAGGGAGAAAGGAAGGAACAGAGGTAAATTTGGGTTTGACAGAGGATACCGTGTCAGAAAACAAGTAAAAGCGAGTGCTATACAAAAGAATAGAGAAAAGCTGTTTTTATATGGAAATCCAATCACCAGTATTTTACGGAGGAGTTTAAATGCACGAAAATGAAACTGTGACAATCGATTTGAGAGACATCTTTCTACTGTTCAAAAAGAACCTGCTGGCCATGATTGCCGCTGCCGTGGTTTTTGCCGCCATCGGCGGACTGTACACTCAATTTCTCATCACACCCCAGTATGAAGCAGATGCCACTCTCATTGTTAATTCTAGGGAAGATCAGAGTGGACAGGCATCTATTACGAACGACCAGATCACCTCTGCCACCAAGCTGGTCAACACCTATTCGGTCATCCTCACCAGCGACACCGTCCTGAACAAGACCATTGCTGATCTGGGCCTGGACATGACTTATCAAGAGCTAGTGAAGAAGGTCTCTATCACCTCCGTCAATGACACCCAGGTGATGAAGATTACCGTGCGGGACGCCGATCCCGAGTTGGCCCAGCAGGTTGCCGCCAGCATTGTAGAGCAGGCCCCCGACATGATCATCCAGACTGTCAAGGCCGGCAGCGTGGAAGTCATATCCCAGGCCAAGGTCGGGCAGGAGCCCGTTTCCCCCAGCCTGAAGAAAAACGTGGCCATTGCCGGCATCATTGGCTTTCTGCTGTGCTTTGCAGTTTTCTTCATCCGCCACATGCTCAACAACAGGTTTATGACCGAAAGCGATATTACGAACAAACTGGGACTGACGGTTCTGGGTGTGATCCCAAGCGTCGAAATCCCCGAGCGAAAGGGTGAGAAGCATGGTTAAGAAAAAAAGACGCACCGAACGAAACTTCCTTCTGGTGGGACGAGACACTCCGTTTTCTTATAATGAGGCATACAAAAGCCTTCGTACTAACCTGAAATTCCTGGCCATGGGTAAGAGCTGCAAGAAAATCATTCTCACCAGTGCCATCCCTGCCGAGGGAAAGAGCAGCGTTTGCATCAATCTGGCCACCTCCCTGGTGGAGGGCGGCAGCCGGGTCCTCCTGGTGGATGCCGACCTGCGTAAACCTGTCCTCCACCGCTATCTTAAGCTCCATCGTGCGCAGAAGGGGTTAACCTCTCTCCTCTCTGATGGAAACATGGAGGAGACCATCTTGAAAATGGACTCCGGCCTGCATGTGCTTCTTTCTGATGCTATCCCCCCGAACCCTGCTGAGCTGTTGGGGTCTGAGCAGATGAAAAAGCTCATTGACGCCCTGACTCAGTCCTATGACTATATTATCTTCGATACGCCTCCCGTCTCTGTTGTCACCGATGCCGCCGTCCTCAGCCAGTACGCCGACGGCGTCATCCTGGTCATTCGACAGAATCACGCCACGTTTGAGGAGGTCGAACTGGCCAAGAAAAACCTGGATACCGTTCACGCCCGGATTCTGGGCGCTGTGCTCAATGATTTTGATACGAAATCGGCCGACCGGGAGAGCGGCTATTATTACAGCTATAACTACGATTATAGCAACGAATCATGACGGACCTTCACACTCACATCCTTCCCGGCATGGATGACGGAGCTCAGTCCCCGGAGGACTCGCTCTCCCTTCTCCGGATGGAATGCCTCCAGGGCGTCTCTCAGGTTGCGCTGACGCCCCATTTCCGGGTGGACAAGGAATCTGTTCAGGAATTCCTGAAACGTCGCCAGAATGCCGCTGAGCGCCTGAGAGAGGCTTTGGACGGGCAGGAACTGCCTGTCACCCTCAAGCTGGGCGCAGAAGTCTTCTACTCCACCTCCCTGGCACAGATGGACGATGTGGACACCCTGTGTCTGGAAGGCACCAATGTGCTGCTGGTAGAGTTTTCCCCTGGCCTCTATCCGAGAGATGCCGCCGATACCCTTTATCAACTTACCCGCCAGGGAATCCTGCCCCTCATTGCCCATGTAGAGCGATACGCCTTTGTGCGTAATGACCCGAACCTGCTTTCTGAGTGGATAGAGGCCGGCGCATGCACGCAGATGAACGCTACCAGCCTGGTGATGCATGCTAAGCAGCGTAAGCTTCTCTTTTCCATGCTCCGCCACAACCTGATCCATGTGCTGTCCACGGATACCCATTCCATGGCCAAACGCCCACCTATGCTGGACAAGGCCATGGAACTGGTGAACCAGCACTGCGGGCAGAATATTGCACAGACCCTTCAGCACCAGGCTGATACTCTGTTTCAGGGTGAGATGCCCCGGTTACCTGATCCTGTGCCCATGAAGAAACTTCTGGGCCGGTGGTGGTAAGTAGTAACGGCCACAAAGGATATTGAGGTGTGGTATAATCTTGGAGCTGGACGATTCACCGGCTCTGACAGCGGCCATCATTGGCTGCCTGAACCCAGAGAAAAAGGCCCCGTACATTTCCAGTGTGGAGTGTACGGGGCTTATTTTTACAGAGAAGCAGAAATGCAATGCAGGACTGTTTGTCCTCTTCACATTGTCCTGTGCTCCCCAATCGGGGTGCACGCCTGGATTTTGACGCAATAGTTTCGACCTGTACCCTCTCCTGCGGCCTTTACACGAAAGCGTACCGGAAGTTCGGCAACCTCCACCAGAAAGGCGTCTTGCTCCACGGTGATGCTTTGAATCACTTCGTCCAGGATGGCGTCCCCGCCTCTCAGTTCACGTTCCAGGAAGGCTCGGATTTCCTTAAACCGTTCCGCCTCATGGCTGATATCTGTCTGGCTGTGCTCTAACCTTTCCGCACGGCTGTGCAGCCTGGCCATTTCCGCTTCGCAGCGGGCCACCAGGCGGGACATATCCTCCCGGCTGAGGGCTCCATCCAGCCAGGCATCCATCACCCTGTCCTTCCGGGCCACCTGCCGTTGGAGCTCTCTCCTGATTTGAGCCAGCTCCCGGGCGCTGCCGTTCTCTGTGCTGGGCAGGGTCTTCAATTCCTCCATCAGCCGACCGATTATATCCGGGCTATTCAGGGACAGCTGGCCCAGTACGTGCCGGGCTACTGCCAGGAGCACCGGCCCGTGTACAGCCCGCATGGAGCATACGCCGTCCAGATGTCCGCGGCAGACAAAGCGGGTGTACACATCCCCGTTGGCCCGGCGGGTACGCTTGCAGGTGAAGCTTTTGCCGCAGCAGCCGCAGCGGATTTTCCCCGAATACCAATATCGGCCTGAAAACCGGGACTGATTCTCGTGCTTGGCTGACCGCCGCGCTAACTCTGCCTGCGCTTCCTGAAAATCCTCCCGGCTGACGATAGGCTCATGGTGGTCCGGAAGGAAAATTTGCGCCTCCTCCCCATGGTTGGCAAGTTTGCGGTGGGTCAGGTGGTCGGTGGTGAAATATTTTTTCTGGAGCAGGTCACCGCAGTATTTCTCATTGCGGAGGATGCGGAGCACCATGGTTGAGGACCAGCTCCCTCCGGGCCGCAGGGGAGGGGGAATGCCGTCCCGGGTCAATTCCCGGGCAATGGTGTGGGCTCCTTTGCGCTCTGCCAGGAATTTGCGGTAGATCTGCTTTATCACGTCGGCCTGCTCCAGCTCTATCGTCAGGATTCCTTCCCGCAGCGTGTAGCCGTAAATGGAATTGTTTCCGAACACCACGCCCCGGCGCATGGCCTGGAGCTGTCCCCAGCGGGTGCGCTCAGACACCTTTCTGCTCTCCTCCTGGGCCACACTGGCCATGATGGTCAGGCGGAACTCACCGTCATTGTCCCTGGTATCAATGTTGTCGTTGAGAAAACGGACCCCAACGCCGCGGGACTTGAGCTGGCGGGTGATCTGTAAGGTGTCCACGGTGTTGCGCGCAAAACGGGACACCTCTTTGGTGAGGATCAGGTTGATCTCGCCGTCCATGGCACGACGGATCATCTCGGTGAACTGGGGCCTCCGCTTGGTCGAAGTACCCGACAGACCCTCGTCGGCAAAGATACCGACGAGGGTCCAGCCGGGCTGCGCCTGTATGTAGTCCAGGAAGAAAGCCTGCTGGGCGGCCAGGGAATTGCGCTGATCTTCCTTATCGGTGGATACGCGGCAGTAAGCGGCCACTCGCAGGGAACTGTCCATTGGATATCCTCCCATTCCTTATGTAAAGAGATGGATGTAGATATATTCCAATATGCCGCCTGACGGAATAATATGAAGCCGGCGCGCCTGTGAAAAGGCGCTCCGGCTTTTTGTGTCCGATTGCCAATGCGCTCCCCACCGCAGAGGGGGCCATCCAGATCGCTCTGGAGGAGATGCCCGTCACCCTTCACGGCAGCCGGGCCCTGGTCATCGGCTATGGACGGCTGGGCAAGGCGCTGGCTCCCCGGCTGGCCGGGCTGGGCGCCAAAGTCAGCGTGGCCGCCCGAAAGTATGCTGACCTGGCCTGGGCGGAAGGCTTCGGCTTTGGCACGGAGCACACCGGAGAACTGAAAGGCTGGCTGTGCGGCTATGATCTCATCGTCAATACCGTGCCTGCGCCGGTGCTGGGCGAGGATGAACTGAAGGAACTCAAGCCGGAGTGCGTGGTCATCGACCTGGCCTCCCTGCCCGGGGGAGTGGACTTCCAGGCGGCCGAAATCCTGGGTATCAAAGCCGTCCAGGCCCTGTCCCTGCCGGGACGGGTGGCCCCCGCCACGGCGGCGGCCTATCTGCGCAGCACCATCTGCCACATTTTGAATGAGTTAGGAGTGTAGCTATGGAACCCATTCGGGTGGGGTTCGCCTTCTGCGGATCCTTTTGTACCTATCATCAGGCCATGACGGCCCTGGAGAAAATCCACGCCCGCTACGGCGACGTGACTCCCATCGTCTCGGAGAACAGCGCCGCTACCGACAGCCGGTTCGGACCGGCCCATGAGTACATGCGGGAGATGGAGCGCATCTGTGGTAAGCGGGTGATCGACTCCATCCCCAAGGCAGAGCCCATCGGACCCAAGCACCTGCTGGATGTGCTGGTCATCTGTCCCTGCACCGGCAATACCCTGGCAAAGCTGGCCAACGGCATTAC
>CALWXT010000002.1 GCA_944385575.1 uncultured Flavonifractor sp.
CACGAGATGCGCCGCCGGGCCAAGGCGGTGAACTTCGGCATCGTCTACGGTATCTCCGACTTCTCCCTGTCCCAGGATATCGGGGTAACCAGATCCGAGGCAAAGGAGTATATGGAGAAGTATTTTGAAAAGTACTCCGGCGTACACGCCTATATGACCCGGGTGGTGGAGCAGGCCAAGGCCGACGGCTATGTGTCTACCATCTTCGGCCGCCGCCGCTGGCTGCCTGAGCTGAAGTCCTCCAATTTCAATATGCGCTCCTTCGGGGAGCGGGTGGCCCTGAATATGCCCATCCAGGGCACCGCCGCCGACATCATCAAGCTGGCCATGATCCGTGTGCGGGATAAGCTGGCGGAGGAGGGGCTGGCGGCCAAGCTGGTGCTCCAGGTCCACGATGAACTGATCGTGGAGTGCCCCGAGGAGGAGACTGACCGGGTAAAGGAATTGCTGGAGACCGAGATGGAACGGGTTGTGGAGCTGGCTCTCCCTCTGATCGCTGAGGCCCATGCGGGCCGCAGCTGGGCGGAGGCCAAGGGCTGAAAGGAGCATTTTATGGAGCTGCGTCCCATCACTGGAAAGGCTCTGGAGGATTGGTATGTCCGGGAGCTGAGCGAGGCATTTCCTCCCAATGAGCGCAAGCCCCTGCCTGATATCCGGGATCTGATGGCCGCCGGTCGGTATGAAGTGTGGGGACTGTTCGACGGAGACGATCTGCTGGGCTATGCCACCTTGTGGATGGAACCCGCTGATAAAAGCTGCATCCTGCTGGACTACCTGGGGGTCACCGCCGCCCGGCGGAATGGGGGCCTGGGGCGGAAGATCGTCCGGATGCTGGCCGAGCAGATGGAGGGCAAGGCCCTGCTGCTCATCGAGGCCGAGTGCCCGGTGGAAGGGGATGACCCGGCGGAAAATGCCATCCGGCAGCGCCGGCTGGCCTTCTATGAGCGGTGCGGCTTTGTGCCGGCCTATGACATGGCTACCTGCGGCATGCGCTTTACCACCTTTCTTCCGTGTCTGCCCGAGGATCTGACTTCAGTGATGGCCCTCCACAAGGCCATTTACGGCCCTGCGCGCACGGATGTGAAGGTACCTCTGGGGCCGGATGAAGTGCCGCCCGGGCCGCCCGCGTGGATGAAAGAAGGAGAATGACCTACATGAATTATAAATTGGTTCCCATGGACAAATCCCACCTGAGCCAGGTGGAAGCCATCGAGCGGGCCTGCTTTTCCCACCCTTGGTCGGCGGCTCTGCTGGAGCAGGAGCTGTATAATGACATGATCTCCCTGGTGGTGGCCGAGGGGGAGGACGGTACCGTGCTGGGCTACGGCGAGGTGCGTGCCATTCTGGACGAGGGCACCCTGGAAAAGATCGCCGTTGCCCCTCAGTTCCGCCGCCAGGGCGTGGCGGAGGAGATCCTGAAGTCCTACCTCCGGCTGGGTCAGGCTCACCTGGCCTTTCTTACCCTGGAGGTGCGGGAGAGCAATGCGCCCGCTATCGCTCTATATGAGAAACTGGGCTTCCGTGAGGTAGGCCGCCGGAAGAACTATTACCGGGAGGAACATGAGGACGCCCTGCTGATGACCGTGGAGTTTGAGCGCCATGACTGAGCTGTGTCTTTTGACTGCGGAGCAGCTCCGCCGGGTATATCACACCTATATCAAGCGGGATTTTCCCCGCAGCGAGCGGCGGCCTCTGTCCTCCATCGAGGATCTGTGCCGCACGGGCCGCTACGACACTTGGGGCGCTTATGAGGAAGGCGAGCTGCTGGCCTACGCTTTCGTGTGGCGGACGGAGGATGGACGCTGTGCCCTGCTGGACTACCTGGCGGTATACCCGGAGAGCCGGGGACAGGGGAGAGGGGCGCAGGTGCTGGAATTGCTGAAAGATAAGTACGGGCCGGACTGCCCGCTGCTGGTGGAGGCGGAGGCCCTGGAGGAAGGCCTTCCGCCAGATGAGGACTGGCAGCGTCGGCGCCGCCTGGCTTTCTACCAGCGGGCTGGCTTTCGCATGCTGGATTACCAAACGCTGATCTTTGGGGTGCGCTACGCCATGCTGGTATGGCCGGCGGCCTGCACGCTGGAGCCGGAAACCCTCCAGGCGGCCCACCGGGGGTTGTACAAAAGCCATATGCCCCTGTTTCTGTTTCGCCGGATGATCCATATTCCGGCCCCTGACTGCGGAAAGAAGGAATGAACCATGAATATACTTGCCATTGAATCCTCCTGCGACGAGACGGCTGTGGCCGTGGTGAAGGATGGACGCACCGTCCTGTCCGACGCCATCGCCTCCCAGGCGGACATGCACGCCATCTACGGCGGCGTGGTGCCTGAGATCGCCTCCCGGAAACACATTGAAGCCATCGCCGGTCTGGCAGACCAGGCCCTTGCCCAGGCGGGGGTCACCAAGGCTGATATCGACGCCGTGGCGGTGACCTATGCCCCCGGCCTGATCGGGGCCCTGCTGGTGGGGGTAAACTTCGCAAAATCCGCCGCCTTCGGTCTGAATGTGCCCCTGGTGCCCGTTCACCATGTCCGGGGGCATATTGCGGCCAACTACATCTCCCACCCTGATCTGGAACCCCCTTTTGTCTGCCTGTGCGTCTCGGGGGGCAACACGCTGATTGTGGATGTGAAGGACTATACCGACATGGAGATCCTGGGAGCCACCCGGGATGATGCGGCGGGGGAGTGCTTTGACAAGGTGGCCCGGGTTCTGGGCCTGGGCTATCCCGGCGGTGCCCCGGTGGACCGGCTGGCCCAGGGCGGGAACGACCAGCGGTACGAGCTGCCCAGGGCCCATGTGGCTGACGCCCCGCTGGATATGTCCTTCTCCGGACTGAAGACTGCCGTGCTCAATCTGGCTCACAACGCCGCCCAGAAGGGGGAGCAGCTGGACCTGAAGGACCTGGCGGCGTCCTTCTCCGCCGCTGTCAGCGATTCTCTGGTGCCCCGCGCCATGGAGGCGGCCAGGATGAAAGGCTATGGCAAGCTGGCGGTGGCCGGTGGTGTGGCGGCCAATTCCCGCATCCGTGCCGATCTGGAACGTGCCTGCGCCGCGGACGGCATGCGCCTCTACCTGCCGCAGCTCTCCCTGTGCGGAGACAACGGAGCCATGATCGGCTGCCAGGGCTATTATGAGTATCTGGCCGGGAAACGGGCCGGCATGGATTTGAACGCTTACGCCAACCGGGATATCAAAAAGGGCTGACCTTCGGTCAGCCCTTTTTCCTTGAAAGCGGATGGCGGCTGAGGTGCAGAATAGGACGAAAAATGTGTTATGTTTACAGGATGAAAAGAGAAGAAAAGAAATGCGTGACTGTTTCTGAGTGTGGAAAACTGTGTGGACAAGTGGAAAAACCATTGGGGCACAGCGATGTTTTGGGTGTGGAAAAGGGTGTGGATAATGTGAATAACTCTCTGTAAATGCAGTTATGAAATAGTATTATGTAAAATTGCGGGATAAAATTCCAATTGTAAAACGGCGGTAAAAACCCGGTATAAGAGGGGAAAAACGGAACTATTTTCCGGGAGAGATTTAAAACTAAAATGGGCATTCTAAAAAGTGAAGCTGTTTTCTCAGCCTTTGACTTCGGAAAATTTGCAGGCTGTCCGCCAAAATTCCGGCACTATACGCCCTGTATACGGGAGCAAAAAATTTTTAAAAATAATTTGGAAAATCTATTGACAATTGAGTTTGTTTTGCGTATAATAACACCTGCGCTCGAGAGAGCGGACAGAAATAGCGGGATTGTGTAAGGGTAGCACAGCAGACTCTGACTCTGTATGTGAGGGTTCGAATCCTTCTCCCGCTGCCAAAAAACCGGAAGCATCGTAAGGTGCTTCCGGTTTTTTCTTTATTTGTACAACGAGAAAGGATGAGCTGAGATGAAGTATGACTTTACGTCTATCATGGATCGTCACGGCAGGGACGCGCTGGCTGTAGACGGCCTGGGCTGCCGGCCGGGTTTTTCTCCCGAGCCGCCCAAGGCGGGCTTTGACGTTATTCCGATGTGGGTGGCCGACATGAACTTTCCCACCGTGCCCGCCGTGACGGAGGCCATCATCCGGCGGGCGGAGCATCCTGCCTTTGGTTACTTCTCTCCCTCAGACGCCTATTTTGATTCCATCATCGGCTGGCAGGCCCGCCGCAACGGCGTGGCTGGCCTGCACCGGGAAGATATTGGGTATGAAAACGGTGTGCTGGGCGGTGTGATCTCCGCCCTCAATGTGCTGTGCTCCAGAGGGGGTAACGTCCTGGTTCACTCGCCCACTTATGTGGGCTTTACCGGCAGCCTGACCAATAACGGCTATCATATCGTCCACAGCCCTCTTGTACCTGACGAAGACGGCATCTGGCGGATGGATTTCGGGGATATGGAGCGGAAGATCGTGGACAAGAGCATCCACGCCGCCATTCTCTGCTCGCCCCACAATCCCACCGGCCGGGTTTGGGAGCGCTGGGAGCTGGAGCGGTTTATGGAGCTGTGCAAGAAGTATGACGTCTATGTGATCTCTGACGAGATTTGGTCCGACCTGATCCTGGACGGATTCCGGCACATCCCCACTCAGTCGGTCAGCCAGGATGCCAGGACCCGCACTGTGGCCCTGTACGCCCCTTCCAAGACCTTTAACCTGGCCGGCCTGGTAGGCAGCTACCATATCATCTATAACCGCTGGCTGCGGGAGCGGGTGGCCAAGGAGTCGTCCCTGAGCCACTACAATGAGATGAACGTCCTCTCTATGCACGCCCTGACCGGCGCCTATTCGCCGGAAGGGGAGGTGTGGGTGGACGAGCTGCGGCAGGTGCTCACCGGCAACGTGGACTATGCCTGCGCTTACATCGCCCAGCATTTTGAGGGGGTCAGGGTTTCCCGGCCTCAGGGCACCTACATGCTGTTCCTGGACTGCACCGACTGGTGCGCCGCCCACGGCAGGACCATACAGGAGCTGCTCAGGGCGGGCTGGGACGTAGGCGTGGCTTGGCAGGATGGCACCAAATTCCACGGCCCCTGCCATATCCGCATGAATCTGGCGCTGCCTCTTTCCAGAGTGCAGGAGGCCTTCGACCGGCTGAACAAATACGTGTTTTCCGCGTGACGGCTGATCAAAACGGAAGGCGCTGTCCTATTCCTGCCTTTGCTGCTCTTGAACCGCCTCACTTTTGTGAAACTCTCCCCATACGCATAGCTGATCCAGTATTTCCATGAGTGAGGCGCCCTTATCTGAGAGGCTGTATTCCACTTTCGGCGGAATTTGCGGATACTCTTTGCGTATGATCAGCCCATCCCTTTCCAACTCCTTCAGCGATGCGCTGAGGGTTTTGTGGGAAATGGTCTTGATATATCGTTTCAGCTCATTGTAGCGCACCACTTTGAATTCCATCAGACAGTACAGAATTACCATTTTATATTTTCCGCTAATCAGGGACAGGGTATAGCTGAAGCCCGTGTCTTCAAAGTTTGCATGTTCTATATAATCCCGAAACATTTACACTCTCCTTCTGGTTAGTATCTAACCGAAATGTGCGTACTTTATTTTCAAAATGTGTACTGCTAGAATTATAGCATAAGTTTAGGAGGTGTAAATCCTATGAGCAGGACGATCTGCATTTTGAATGGGAGCCCCCGGGCGAACGGCAATACGAAAGAGCTGATCCGGCGATTTACCAAAGGGGCGGAAGCGGCCGGGCACGAAGTGGTCTGCTTTGACTTGCAGAAGATGGATATTCATGGCTGTCTTGGGTGCTGTAAGGGCGGGAAAGACGAAAACTCTCCCTGCGTTCAAAAGGACGATATGGAGCGGATCTATCCGGTATATCGAACTGCCGATGTGATCGTTTTAGCCTCTCCCATGTACTATTGGGGGATCAGCGGTCAGCTTAAGACTGCCTTTGACCGCCTGTTTGCCGTGGCTGAATTGACTCCGGATTATGAGAATCCCAAGAAAGAATGCGTCCTGCTGATGGCGGCAGAAGGAGAGACGGAAAGCAATTTCGCGCCTGTCAGGGCGTTTTATGAAGGCCTGACTTCTCATCTGGGTTGGAAAAACGCAGGAATCGTCTACGCGGGCGGCAACATGGAAGCAGGCGACATTTTGGGCAAGCCGTCTCAGCTTGAAGAAGCGGAAGAGCTGGGAAGATCCATTTAGCAATGCGAAAGTGAAAAAAGCAGCCCGGCGTTGAAACGCCGGGCTGCTTTTTCGCTACATTCTGGACTGCCGGAAGAGGAAGGTGACGGCAAACCACAGGGCAAGGTACAGGGTGATGGATGCGCCTGCGGAGGAGCCGATGTGATAGGAAGTCATCAGCCCAGCAATACCGGCCACGACAGCGGCCAGGATGGAGAACAGGTGAAACTGCCGCATGTTGCGGGCCAGGTTGCGCCCGGCAGCGGCGGGGAGGACCAGCAGGGAGTTGATGACCAGCAGGCCCACCCAGGTCATGGACACCGTGACCACCACAGCGATGGCCATAGAGAACACCGCCTCCTGCCAGAACACCTTCACACCCCGGCTGTTGGCCAGGGCGGGGTGGATGGAGGAGAGCATCAGGCCGTTGAAGGAGGCCAGCCACAGCAGGATCACCACCAGCAGGATTACAGCCAGCAGGCCGATCTTGGCGGGCTCCACACTGAGAATGTCGCCGATGAGGATGCTGTTGAACTTGGTAAAACTGCCTCCATCCAGCGTAGCGATAAAGATGCCCAGGGCCACGGCGGTGGAGGAGAACACCCCGATTACCGTATCGCTGGCCATGTGGGATTTATGGCGCACGTAGGTGAACAGCAGGGCGAAGGCCGCCGCCAGCAGCACCGCCATCCACATGGGATCGGCAAAGCCGCACAGGGTGCCGATGGCGATGCCGGTAAAGGCGGAATGGCCCAGCGCGTCAGAGAAGAAGCTCATGCGGTTGGTGACCACCATGGTGCTCAGCAGGCCGAACAGGGGGGAGATTACCAGTACTGCCAGCAGGGCGTTTTTCATAAAGTACATGGAGCCGGGCGCTGCCCAATCAAAGGGCAGCAGCTCCACCAGGGAGTACCACAATTCCATTACCGCCGCCCTCCTTTCCCCAGATCCAGATGGAAGACCTCCTGGAATTCCGGTGAGGCGAGTACCTCGGCAGGGGGACCCACTCTGAGGATCTGATGCTTGAGCAGCAGCACCTTGTCGGCATACTGGTCCAGGGTGGCAAAATCGTGGGTGGACAGGAGGATGGACAGGTCGTAGCTGGTGCGGATTTCATCCAGCATGTCCAGCAGCTGCTTTTCTCCGTCGATATCCACGCCGGAGAGAGGTTCGTCCAGCACCAGAATGTGGGGCAGGGGCTCCAATGCCAGGGCCAGCAGTACCCGCTGCAGCTCGCCGCCGGACAGAGCCCCCATCCGCTTGTCGATGAGGGAATCACCGTGTACCCGAGCCAGACAGCCCGCCACCCGCTCCCGCAGCTTTTTGGGGGAGGGGAGGAACACCGGCCATTTGGAGATGGCGGCGGAGAAAAAGTCAAATACGCTCACCGGGTCGCCCCGGTCAAAGCTGGGAGACTGGGGCACATAGCCGATCAGGGGACGGGTCTTGTCGCCCCCCGCCCGCTGGAACTCGATGGTGCCGGTGTGGGGGATCTGCCCCAGAATGGTGCGGAACAGGGAGCTTTTTCCCGCTCCGTTGGGCCCGATGAGGGCCACGATCTCCCCGCAGTGGAGGTGGAAGGAGACATCGTGGAGCACTTCCTCGCTGCCAAAATTGACGCCCAGGTCATTTACCTTCAGACAGCAGGAACCTGCGCAGCCCGGTCCGGAATCGCCATGTTTGTGTACGCTCATCCCAAAGCCTCCAGAATGGTATCCATATTTTTCTCCATGGCGTCCACATAGGGCTGGATGCCGGTGCCGTCGCCGCTCATGATCATATCCAGCTGATATACCTGACAGCCGGTTTCCCGGGAAATCGCCTGGGCCGTGGCGTCCGAGCCATTGACCTCGGTGAAGATAGCCGGGATATCGTACTCTCTGATCAGAGAGACAATCTCCTGGATTTCGGCGGCGGAGGCCTCGGCGCCCTCCTCCTCCTCAATGGCCTTCAGCAGGTTGAGACCGGTGGCCTGTGCGAAGTACTGGAAGCCGTCGTGGAAGGTGATGAGAGGTTGATCGGCCAGAGCGGCCAGTTTGTCGGGATCGTACCCCATGGCGTCGTTGGCATTGTCGAAGTTGCGATAATAATCCTCGTCATGCTCCGGGTCCAGATTACCCAGCCCGGTTCCGATGTTCTCCAGCATGCGCGTGGCGTTCTCGTAGCTCATCCAGATGTGGGGGTCATATTCTGTGTCATGGTCGTGGCCTTCATGGCCCAAGGCGGGCAGCAGATCGATCCCCTCCGAGCAGTCGATCACCGGCGCGTCGGAGGCGGCCAGGGCATCGTCCATAAAGTCCTCCAGCCCAGCCCCGTTCATCACGATAACGTCGGCGCCCTCAATGGCCTTCATATCGCTGACGGTGAGGGTGTAATCGTGGAGACAGGAGGTCTGCTGGTTGACCAGCAGGCTGACTTCCACGTTGTCCACCCCTTCGGTCACCGCAGTGGTGAACAGGTACACCGGATAGGTGGTGGCCAGCACATGGAGCTTGCCGTCATCCTTGGGCTGGGAAGCGGCAGGCGACGAGCAGGCGGAGAGCAGGAGGCCCAGGGTGCAGGCCGCCGCGAGCATTTTTTTCATAGAGATCCCCTTATCTAAATCTAAAATACGATATGCCGGGTAATTCCTACCCGGCATATCGTATTATAACGCATTTATGGCATTCTGTAAAACAATTCTTTACCAGCGGCCCAGAAGAAGCTGAGCAATCAGGTGGAGGGGCAGAAACCCTGCGGCGTAGCTGGCCAGGTTGGCACATATAGCGTACCCCACCTGGCGGCCCGGCTTCTGGTCCCGCAGCAGAAAGCGATAGGCAATTGCTTCCACCAGCAGGATCAGCACTTCCACGGGCAGCAGCATCAGGTAGTAGAGATAGTGGGCACCCACTGACAAGATGGCCGAGCCCACCAGGATGTGGAGGGCCGCCTGGGTTACCAGGTTGACGATGAGGAACACCACCACACTCCGCCTGGACCGGAACCCGAACAGCCACAGCAGGATACCCTCCACCACCAGCGTGGGAATAAAGGTGGAGAGGAACTGGGTGAGATAGTAGCCCACGGTGGAGGTGGACCGGGTGATGGTGTTGCTCTCATAGTCGTACACCAGCTCGGTGTGGAACACCGTCCGGGTGAAGGGTTCCGCCGTGGCCTGAGCCCCGTCGGCGGAGGACACCACGATGCGGAAGGTGTCCGGCAGCCCTACATAGGAGAACGTGTGGGTGCCGTCCGCCCCCGGCATCAGATTGCCGAACAGAGGCAGGTTGGTGCCGTGCACCAGGGCGGGGTACCAGCCTTCGCCCTCCCAGTGCCGGAGCCCCTCGATCAGAGCAGGGTCATAATCTTCCAGGTCCACGTTGCTGTAATCCCAGTCCTCCCGGTGGAGCAGATCCAGGTAGTACACCCCCTCCGGGGCGTTGACCACCGTGATGGTGACCGACTGCTTGGGCCCCATATCGGCGGAGGCAGTAGCGGCCAGCAGGATCAGACAGAGCAGGAGACAGGGAACGGCACGGAGCAGACGCTTCATGACAAATCCTCCTTCCTGTGTATTCTGTCTGGTATACACCTGAGGGACAGCAATGATTGCGCGGAGAAGAATTTTTTATTTTGCGTAGTAGTTGATGAGGCAGCCAGCCAGCACGATATCCCGTTCCTCACGGGTCATGCCGGGCAGCTTCAGCGTAACGGCCTTTTCCGCCCCATTCTGGATTAGGGTAGCGGAGATTTCCTCGGCTCCGCTGTCCAGGGCAGCACGCACGCCGGGGATGTACAGCTTGTCGCCGGGCTGGATGTTCCAGTCCTTCACGCTCTCGGCGATGAAGGGCAGCATGCCCCAGTTGACCACGTTGGAGCGGTAGCGCTTGGTGGCATACTCGGCGGCCAGGTTGGCCACGCCGCCCAGCACGCGCTGGCAGGAGGCCGCCTGCTCCCGGGCGGAGCCGTCGCCGGGCTTGAGGGCCATCACCAGGGAGCCCAGGCCGGTGTCCTTCCCGTTGTGGCCCATGAGGGCTTCCTTCACTTCGGGGGCCTCCGGATTGGTGCGGCGCAGCTTCTCCACCGCCAGAACTTCCTTGGCGCGGGGGACATACTGGGGGTCCTTACGGCTCAGGGCGAACTCGGACAGCTTGATGGGGTTGGAGCGGTAAGAAGAAGTCTCACCGGAGGGGATCAGCTCGTCGGTGGTGGTGACGGGATCGTAAATGGCGGAGCATACGGTGAGCAGCAGGTTCTCCGGCAGAGCCACCTGCTCCGGCCAGTCGGCGATGTTGGGCCCGAACACCAGCTCCTGGCTGGGATCGGCCTTGCCTACGCCGAAGTAAACCCGGGCCTTGTAGGGAGTGGGATCATAGGCGAAGGGCTCCACAGCGGGATCAACGGGGGCGTCGGGCAGCTCGTCCGCCCCGGTGAGCACGCCGCCGTTGAGGGCGGTGGCGGCGATGGAGCGGGCGTCCATCAGGGCTACATAGGACACCTGGCCGTCGGAGGGCTTGGAGCCCTCCCGGTTGGGGAAGTTCCGGGTGGAGTGACGGATAGAGAATGCCCCGTTGGCGGGCACATCGCCGGCGCCGAAGCAGGGACCGCAGAAGCAGGAGCGGATGGAGGCGCCGGCAGCCATCAGGGAGGTGATGTAGCCCTTCCGGGTCAGCTCCAGGTTGACGGGCTGGCTGGTGGGATAGACCGACAGCCAGAACTCGTCGGCGCCGATGGCGTGGCCGTCCAGGATCTGGGCCGCCCGGACGATGTTCTGATAGGTGCCGCCGGAGCAGCCGGCGATGACGCCCTGATCCACATGGAACTTGCCGTCCACCACCTTGTCCAGCAGGGAGGCAGGCTTGCTCTTCAGCTTGAGCTGCTGCATGGTGTCCTCGTCCACCTGGTGGAGCAGATCTTCCATGTTCTCCTTGAACTCTTTGATGGTATAAGCGTTGGAGGGGTGGAAGGGCAGGGCGATCATGGGCCGGATCTTGTCCAGCTCCACCTCAATGACCCCGTCATAATATGCGCCGTCGGCGGGCGCCTGGGGCTTGAACTCGCCGCCCCGGCCCAGCACCGCCAGATGATCCTTCAGGGTGCCGTCTGCGGGCCAGACGGAGGACAGGCAGGTGGTCTCGGTGGTCATCACGTCGATACCGGAGCGGTAATCCATGGAGAGGTTTGCCACGCCGGGACCAAAGAACTCCATGACGGCGTTCTTCACGATGCCGTCCTTAAAGGTGGAGCGGATGAGCTCCAGCGCCACATCCTGGGGGCCCACGCCGGGGATGGGGGCACCGGTGAGGTAGATGGCAATGACCTTGGGATAGGCGATGTTGTAAGTCTTCTCCAGCAGCTGACGGGCCAGCTCGGGGCCGCCCTCGCCGATGGCCATGGTGCCGTAGGCGCCGTAACGGGTATGGGAGTCAGAGCCCAGGATCATCTTGCCGGGGGCGGCATAGCGCTCCCGCATGTAGGAGTGGATGACGCTCTGGTGGGCGGGCACGAACTCGCCGCCGTACTTCTTGGCGGCAGACAGGCCGAACACATGGTCGTCCTCGTTGATGGTGCCGCCCACGGCGCACAGGGAGTTGTGGCAGTTGGTGAGCACATAGGGCAGCGGGAACTCCTTCATGCCGGAGGCCCGGGCGGTCTGGATGATGCCCACGTAGGTGATGTCATGGGAAGCCATGGCGTCGAATTTGATGGCCAGGCTGTCCATGGAATCGCCGGTGTTGTGAGCTTTCAGGATGCCGTAGGCCATGGTGCCCTTCTTGGCCTCCGCCGGGCCGGGCAGACCGGCCGCGGCGCCGTCCTGAGCGGACAGGAAAGCGCCGTTTTTATAGTAAGCGCCCTCTGTGGTGATCTTCAGCATGGGTATCCCTCCGTTGTAATTCGAATTACATTTATCATACCAATATTTTGGCATAAGTGCAAGTCGTTTTGCCGCGGCTTGCAAATAAGAACAACCAAAAATTTATGTCAACTTTTTTGCCCGCTTGCCTTGACGGACCGCGGGGGAATACGGTAGAATAAACACATATTTTGCCGAGGAGTTCTGCTATGAAAAAGGCCATTTCCCTGCTTTTAATGATCGCACTGCTGATCGGAATGGTGCCTGCCGCAGCCGCCGGGCCGGCCGGTACCCTTTCCGTTTATTTTTATGATGAAACCTTCGGGCGTTATGGTGAACTGGTTCAGACCGACCGGGTGAACATGACGCTGGACGGCGTGGCCCTCATTCCGGAGGATGTGCCGGCTCTGGTGCAGTATCCGGAGGGGAAGAACGGCCGCACGCTGGTGCCGGTGCGGCTCATTGCCGAGGCGCTGGGAGCCACTGTGACCTGGGTGCCGGAGACCCGACAGGCGATTTTGATGCGGGAGGGGAGCACGATCGTGCTTACCCTGGGGTCCGCTACTGCGCTGGTGAACGGTCAGAGCGTGGAGCTGCCCGACGGCGTGCCCGCCGGAGTGGTGAAGTGTGACGGGAAGGAGAGCACCATGGTACCCCTGCGGTTCGTCTCCGAGCAGTTGGGCGCGGAGGTGGCCTGGGACGGTGCCACTTTTACCGCCATCATCACCTCGCCTGCAGCGCCTGAGCCCACTCCGACGCCTACCCCAACCCCGACCCCTACGCCGGACCCCACACCCACTCCCACCCCCGTGCCTCCCGCCCATGCGGATAAGGGCGCGGTCACAGATATTTCCTTCTCCGCCAGCGCCCAGGTGGTGACCATCACTACCGACCATACGCCGGAATACCGGGTGATCGATCTGGGCGACCGAGTGGTTATCGACGTGCTGGGTGCGGTGTGCCCGGAGGCAGTGGAGGACACGGTAACGATCTCCACGAACAGCGAGGTGATCTCCGCCGTCCGTTACCTCCAGCACGACGACGATCTGGGCTACAGCTATCCTCACTCCCTGCGGGTGGTGCTGGATCTGAAAAGCGGTGCCACCTATGCGGAAAATGTCAGCGTGTCTGCGGGGCAGAACGCCATCCGGGTAACCCTGACGGCGCCGGAGGAGCCGGAGACTCCGGACTATGATCTGGACCCCAACAAGTACACCATTGTGGTGGACCCGGGGCATGACGGCACCACCCTGGGCGCGGTATACCCCGACGCCAGCGGTACCAAGATCTACGAAAAGGACCTGACCCTCTCCATTTCCAACAAGCTGAAGACCGAGCTGGAAAAGGCGGGCTACAATGTGGTAATGACCCGGACAGGGGAGACGGCGGGGAACCTGTATGAACGCAGTGAGCTGGCCAATTCGGTGAATGCCGATCTGTTCATCAGCATCCACATCAACGCCTCCGGCACGGTGCCCACCTTCCAGGGCCTGTATACGTATTATCACCCCTCCAGCACCCGGAGCAAGAAGTTTGCCCAGGCGGTGCAGAGCGCGGTGTGCAGCACCTCTGGCGCCATTGACCGGGGCATTGCCTCAGCGGACTTTGTGGTGCTGCGGGAGACCAATATGGCGGCGGTGCTGGTGGAGTGCGGCTTCATGTCCAACGTGGAGGAGCTGGAGCGGCTCAAGACCGACGCCTACCAGCAGAAGCTGGCTGAGGGTATTACCCAGGGTGTCACCGACTATCTCAACACCGGAGCCATTCAGAAGTAAATGAGGAAGGGGCGCTCCGTCTGGCGGAGCGCCCCTTGTCTTATGGCGTTCAGATTCGGCGCAGGCCCTCCCAGCAGGCCATGATGAAGCAGTGGGGGAGAAACTTGCTAGCCGTCCGCTGGACCAGCGCGGGCAGGCCGCAGGTGGTGACGGCCAGCACCTGACTGTCCCGCAGGGCCCGGCGGGCCACTGTCTCCGGCTTGAGGGCGAAGGGGTAGCTGCGGACGGTGCGGCCGTTCTTGGTGTCCTTGGCCACATCCATGAATTCCGTTTTGATCCAACCGGGACATACTGCCGTTACCTTGATGCCTCTGGGAGCCACCTCCCACCGCAGAGCCCGGCTGTAGCGCAGCAGGAAAGCCTTGGTGGCGGCATAGACGTTGAAGCCGGGCAGTGGCTGGAAGGCGGCGGAGGAGCAGATTTCCAGAATGCGGGCGCCCCGGCTCATGTGGGGGATAACGGCGGCGGTGAGGAGTACGGCGGCCCGGCTGTTCAGGTCGATCATGTCCGCCGTCTCCTGGAGGGTCATGTCGGCGTAGGTGCCGAACTTGCCGAACCCGGCGGAGTTGACCAGAACCCGCACGTCTGCGCCCGTCTCCTTCAGCAGGGTGCGCAGTGTCTCCACGCTCTCCATTTTGGTCAGGTCCAGGGACAGCGGGCGCATGTGGGTGGTCAGCTCTCCGGCCAGCTCCTCCATCCGCTCCCGGCGGCGGGCAACGCCCCAGATCTCGTCCAGCCCGCCCTGCCTGTCCAGCTCACGGATAAAGGAGCGCCCCAGGCCGGAGGACGCGCCGGTGACAATGGCGATCTTCATATGCGATCCTCTCCTTTTCCTTAGTATCCCACAAAACACCCAGCCTTTGCAAGGGCGGGCTGAAATTGTTGACGGAGGGGGAGCGGACGGGTAAAATAAGAGGCGTTACCACTTTACTGAAAAGAGGATTTTTTATGAACCATCCTATGGTATTGCTTTATAATCTGAACAATGAAAAGGGGGCGAAGATCCGCCGCATGTGCCTGCCTCTGGGTCTGCGGGCCCGGCTGGTGGAGACGGCGGAATACGGCCTGACCCTGAACGAACTGGTGGAGGGCACTGCCCCGGAGACCCCCTGGGCGGGGGAGACCTTCCCTGATGAGATGCTGCTGCTGGTCAACTGCCCCGGCCCTCTGCTGGACCGCTTCCTCCAGGGCTTCCGGCGGAACAAGATCCCCCCGGTGGCCCTCAAGGCGGTGCTTACCCCCACCAACGGGACGTGGAACTCCCTGGCGCTGCGGGAGGAATTGGCCAAGGAGCGGGAGGCCATCCGTCAGGGCCAGGCCGCCCATCAAAAGGATTCGGAGGGCTAAAACTGCCGTTTTGGGGCAAACTGGCTCCATATGAGGAGCGAGAGGTGCTTGCCGTGGAGCGGATTGTCTGTCTTATCATTGGTTATCTGTACGGGTGCTTTCTTACCGGGGAGCTGGTGGCCCGCTGCCGCACCGGAGAAAGTGCCGCCCTGCTGGGTACCGGCAACCCGGGTATGGCCAATCTGGGTCATGAGCTGGGGCGGCGATGGGGGCTGCTGGTACTGCTGGGCGATATCTTGAAAACCGCCCTGGCCTGCCTGACGGTGTGGTTGCTGTTCGGGGCGGCTTTGGGCAGACTGGCTCTGCTGTGGGCCGCCCTGGGGGCGGTGCTGGGACACAACTATCCCCTTTGGATGGAGTTCCGGGGCGGGAAAGGGGTGGCCGTCACCTGCGCGGGCCTGATCCTGTACGATCCCCTGTGGGGGACGGCAGCCTGTGTGACCGGACTGGCCATCACCCTTATTACCGGCTGGCTGCCCCTGGGCGCGGTGGTCATTCCGGTGGTCTACCTTCCTCTGGCCCTGCTCTTTCGGGGCTGGGAGGCGGGCGCGCTGGCGCTGGTGCTGACGGTGCTGATGATAAGCCGCCACCGCCGGGGACTGGAGCGGATCAGACGGGGCGAGGAGCCGAGAAAATTCCGCCCAAACAAATCAGAGTAACAAAATCGAGGGATGCCTGATGCACGACGAACTGACGCAAAAAGATCTTCAAATGATGAAGGAGGAGCTGGACTACCGTCGGATCCAGCTCCGTCCCCAGCTGCTGGAAGCGGTGAAGGAGGCCCGGGCCTTCGGGGATCTGAGCGAGAATTTTGAATACAAGGCGGCCAAGCAGGAGAAAAACCGCAATGAGGGCCGCATCCGCTACCTGGAGAATATGATCCGCACTGCCCGGGTGATCCGGGAGGAGCCGGTATCCGACGGGGTGAGCCTGTACGATAAGGTGACGGTCTATCTGGAGGATGAGGACGACACCGAGACCTACCAGGTGGTGACAACCATGCGGCAGGACGCCCTCCACGGCCTTATCAGCAAGGAGTCCCCTGTGGGCAAGGCCCTGCTGGGCCGCAAGGTGGGGGAGATCGTACATATCCAGGTCAACGAGACCTTTGGCTACGATGTAAAGATCCTCTCTATCGAGAAGGGGGAGGACGACGGCTCCGTGCCCCTGCGGGGCTATTAAAAAGCGGGAACGAACCCGTTCCCGCTAAAGAAGGTTTTTCAGGGTCAGCTGCTCCGCTTCATAGAGCAGCTGGATCTGGGTGATCAGCCGGGCGTTGGCGGCGGCATACTCGCCGTATTCCCGGCTGTCCAACAGGGCCAGTGTCTCCCGGAACCCGGCGTAGATGCTGTCGGTGTCGGCGTGACGAAGCAGGACGTGGAGATAAACGTCCCGGTCCGCCCAGGTGTCCTTGGCCTGATCGGTAAGCGTCCTGGCCTGCTCCCATTGCTCTGCCGCCGCCAGCTCGTCCGCTTGCTCCAGCAGGCCGGCCAGGGTGTCGGTAAAGCCGTGGAGAGAGCGGATATGGAACAGGGTTCCGGTAAAGATTGCCCCCAAAAGGAGCAGCGCGATCCAGAAGCGTTTCACTTGTCCGCCTCCTTTTTTGCCAGATAAACGGTATTTTGCTCATCCACCGTCAATAGGAAAACATCTTCCGTCCGTTGGACGTTGTGCTGACGCAGCTGGTTTTTCAGCCACTGCTCACTGAGCCCCCGGCTATGCAGGGTGCGTGTGATGACCCGGCCATCATTGATGATGACCATGGGCAGTCCCGGCTCCTGAGGAGTCAGGCCCATCTGCCGGGCGGTGACCGGCTGCTGGGCGGCGTAGAGCAGAACGGAGATCTGGCCGTTGGTTTCCAGAATGGCATACTTGACGGCGGACAGGTCGGTGATCCCCTTCATCCGCAATTCCTCCATCAGCTCGTCCAGCGTGAAGCGGTTTTTCCGCATTTCGCTCTGCCGCAGCTTTCCGTTTTCCACGATGACACTGGGGCGGCCGCAGAGTACCGCCCGGAAGCGGACGCTTTTCATGGTGAGCACTGACAGAGCCATGGTCAGGCAGAGCAGGGTGAGGATGGGGATAAGACCGGTGAGCAGGGGGATGCCGAAATCCTGCATGGGCACGGCGGCCAGATCGGCAATGAGCAGGGCAAGCACCAACTCGGAGGGCTCCAGCTCGCCCACCTGACGCTTGCCCATGAGCCGGATGCCTATGATAATGAAAGCATACAGAATAATGGTGCGCAGAAAGGCGATGACCATAACAGACCTCCCAAAACACGGGCTTACTGGTTCAGTATGGCCGTGGGAACCGCCATTATGCGGGAGATGTATAAAAGAAAGGAGCTTTTCTTGAAAAAGAGAACGAAAACGTTGCTGCTGGCAGGCGGGATCGTGGCCGGCCTGCTGGTGTGGAACGGTTTGGATACCAGTTTGACGATCAGAGAATATGCGGTGGAGAGCAAAAAGGTGGATCACCCGGTGCGCCTGGCGCTGCTCACCGATCTGCACTGCTGTTACTACGGGGAAGGCCAGCGGGAGCTGCTGGACGCGGTGGCAGCGCAGAAGCCCGACCTGGTGGTGCTCAGCGGAGACATTGTGGATGACGATCCCAGCATGCCCGAGGAGCGGGCTCTGGCCACCGTAGAGTCTCTGGCAGAGCAGTGGCCGGTCTATTATGTGACCGGCAACCATGAATTCCGAACCGGCCGGGTGGACGAGATCAAGGCGGAGCTGCGCGACCGGGGCGCGGTAGTGCTGGAGGGGGAGACCGCGCTGGTAACGGCGGCGGGCCAGACCATTCAGATCTGCGGTATCGACGATCCCGGCGTAGGGGCAAGCGCCTGGCAGCGGCAGCTGGATGATGTGACCTCTGCCCTGGAGGCGGATGTGTTTTCCGTACTGCTCACCCACCGGCCCGAGAGGGTGGAGGACTATACCGGTCGGGGCTTTGACCTGGTGCTGGCGGGCCACGCTCATGGGGGGCAGTGGCGAATACCTGGTCTCATCAATGGCCTTCTCGCCCCTAACCAGGGACTCTTTCCCCAGTATGCAGGCGGCGAATACGATCTGGATGGCACCACCCTTATCGTCAGCCGAGGCCTGGCCCGGGAGAGTACCCGTGTTCCCCGCTTCTATAATCCACCGGAAGTGGTGATCATTGAGGTGACATAAAAACAGGAGGGTACGGAACCGTGATTCCGTACCCTCCTGTTTTTGATCCCGTATTCTTTTGTAATATGCAAAGTCCCGGTGGTACCCCGGGGTACCTTCACCTGGAAGATGTGAACTGCGCCGTCGCCGTCGTGCTCCGGGTCTACAGTGAGCACGCCAACCTCCTGTGTGCCGTCCTCTGTCTGGAGGCTCAGCCGGGCCAGCTGCACAGGTGTTTTGACTTCCCCGTCGGTGGTGAGGGTTACCGTATAGGTGGCGAAGTCGTCCGCGTAGTCCGTCAGTGCAAAGGTAAACTGGTTTCGGAGGGTCACACCGCCGGAGGTGATCGTGTCACTTAGCCAGGCACTGAACTGCCGGTCCATACTGGCCTCTGCCACTGTCAGACTGGTGTCAGGCACCAGAAAATCCATAGCGACGCTCCCGCCGTCGGCCTCAGCGGTGACGGTGCACCGGCCGGGGGACAGGGCGGTGACCACAAAGGAGGCGCCGCGGTTGTCAGTAAAGTCCCGGTCTACCTTCAGAATATCCGGCCGGGAGGTGGAGTAGTTCACATCCGCCCCCACAGGGCCGTCCATACCGGCGTCAAAGTACCAGGCGTAATAGTAGGGGATGAACGGGTCGTAGGGCCGGCTGGGGTTGTAGATGCACAGGGCGTTCTGCGCCTTGTCCTCCAGGCAGACCACCCAAGTTTCCCCAATCTGGGGACACTCGGAGCTCTGGAAGGGCTCAGCAAAGGCCAGACCGGCGGAAGGACGGTCCTCTGCCGGGTCGTGGATGGTGACAGTGCAGGACTCCGTCCCCGCTCCGGCGATGACGGCCCGCACCGTGGCGGTGCCCGGCTCCAGGCCTGTGACGGTGCAGGATTGATCCTCATTTACTTGGAGAGAGGCCGCCTGGACTCCACCGGAGGGGAAGGCGATCTCCCAGTACACACCGTCGTTGCTTGCGTTGCTGGGGATAGGGGCGGCGGTGAGGCGGAAGGTCTCACCCGTGTCCAGGTCCAGCTGACGGATGGAGATGCCCACGCCGGTAGCGGGGATCAGTTCATTTTCAACCCGGACCAGGCAGGCGGCGGAAGCATTTCCGACCTTGGCTGTAATGGTAGCGGTGCCCGCCGCCAGGGCGGTGACTGTCCCGTTTTTGTCCACGGTGGCCACGGCGGGGGCCGAGCTGGTCCAGGTCAAAGATGTTCCCGCCGGTTCCGCCGTGGCGGTAAGCTGGGTGCTGTCCCCCACGGTGAGGGTGAGACTGTCGCGGTCCAGGTATACCCGTTCAACTCCATCCTGCCGTTCCAGGGTGAGGGCCTGCCGCAGGCTGGGGCGTACCAGCCGGGTGACCAAAGCGGCCACGCTGGACCGGTCGATCACGGTGTCCGGATGGAAGGTGCCCTTCCCGTCGCTGCCGGTGAGCACGCCGGCCCGGTAGAGCAGGTAGATGGCGTCGTAGTGCGCTGCCCCTTCCGGCACATCAGGGATCATGCCGTCGTCCACCGTGTTGATGGGCTCCAGCGCTTCTGCTGGAAGGGCGCTGGCCAAAATGGCAGCGAACTGATCCCGGTGGGCGTAGGTCTTCGGGGAAGTAGCGGCTTCTGCGGTGAAGATGCCGTTTTCTCCGGCATAGTCCAGATAGACCTGGTACCAAGGGGAACCCTGGGCAAACTCTGCCGCTCCGGTATGGTAGATGCTGTGGATGCGTGCAGCCAGAGCCACCGTCTCAGCCAGGGTGATGGTCATGCCTGGCTCAAACTCTCCCTTGCCGGTGCCCTGCATGAGGCCCAACTCATAGGCCGCTCCCACACTTTCCCCATACCAGCTGGAGGCGGGTACATCCCGGAAGGTACCGGAGGTATAGGTGTTGACCGGCTGAAAGTTTTTGAGCCCGTCCGCGTTTGCTGCAAAGCCAGGAATGGTAAGGAGTATTACGGATGTCAATGCAGCCGCCAAAAATCGCCTGACGTGTCTCATCATAGAATCTCCTTTCCGTTCTGGGACGAAACCTCACTGTGTAGTCTAGAGTAGCACAGCTTTTTTTATAAAGCAATATTGTGCTAATGCAGGATTATTCGGTAATCTGAGACGAATTTCGAGAAAAAATACCTAAATAAAAATATTGTTGAAAACAAAATATTTTGGATTGTTCAAGCGCGAAGAGCGGAAAAACAGATAGAATTTTCTTGTTTTTTGTCCAAAATTCCAATTTTTCAAAAAGAGGAAAAAGTCGGTTGCCATAGGAATTTTTTTCGGGTATACTCAAAAAGATAATTAAGGGAAAGGCGTGATGCAGGAGATGAAAGCGACCTTGATCTTGGAGAGCGGCGCAATGTTTCAGGGCGTCAGCATCGGCTCTCCGGCAGACCGGGTGTGCGAGATGGTGTTCAACACCTCTATGACCGGCTACCAGGAGATTTTGACCGACCCCTCCTATGCAGGACAGGGCATTGTGATGAGCTATCCCCTCATTGGTAATTATGGCGTGAATCACGAGGATAACGAGTCCTCCCGTCCCTGGGTGGAGGCGTTTATTGTCCGTCATCTGTCCCGCCGTGGGAGCAATTTCCGCTGCGAGGGTGAGCTGGACGCTTATTTGAAGCAATATGATATTACCGGGATCGAGGGCGTTGATACCCGGGCATTGACCAGAATACTCCGCAGTCAGGGGACCATGAATGGCATGATCACCTGTGCGGAGCATTTTCATGTAGAGGAGTGCCTGGAGCGCATCCGTGCCTACCGGGTGGAGGGCACCGTAGAGAAGGTGACCCGCAAGGAGGCCCAGGTCTATCCCGCCCTTACCACGCAGCAGCTCCGGGTGGCTTTGATGGACTACGGCGTGAAGGAGAACATGATCCGCTGCCTCCAGAAGCGGGGCTGCCAGGTGACGGTTTACCCCGCCCACACCCCGGCGGAGACCATCCTCACCGGCGGCTTTGACGGCGTGATGCTGTCCAACGGCCCCGGTGACCCGGCGGATAACGTGGAGATCATCAAAGAGGTGCGCAAGCTCTACGAGTCTAAGATGCCTCTGTTTGCCGTCTGTCTGGGCCACCAGCTGCTGGCTCTGGCTACCGGCGCCGAGACCAGAAAGATGCGCTTCGGCCACCGGGGCGGCAACCACCCGGTGAAGGATCTGGCCGCCGGCCGGGCCTTCATCACCAGTCAGAACCACGGCTATGTGGTCACCGCCGAGAGCGTAGACCCCGCTGTGGCGGAGATTTCCCACGTCAACGTCAACGAGGGCAGTGTGGAGGGCCTGAAGTACAAGCGGCCCAACTGCTTCACCGTCCAGTTCCACCCCGAGGCCTCTCCCGGACCCATGGACACGGAATATCTCTTTGACCGCTTTGTGGACAGCATGAAGGGAGGGGATCGGTAATGCCTAAGAATCCGAATATTAAGAAGGTATTGGTGCTGGGCTCCGGCCCCATCGTTATCGGCCAGGCCGCTGAGTTTGACTACGCCGGTACCCAGGCCTGCCGCGCCCTGAAAGAGGAGGGTGTGGAGGTGGTGCTGGTCAACTCCAACCCGGCCACCATCATGACCGATAAGGACATCGCAGACCATGTGTATATCGAGCCGCTGAACATTGCCAGCGTGGAGCAGGTCATCCAGAAGGAGCGGCCCGACTCCATCCTCCCCACCCTGGGAGGCCAGACGGGCCTCAACCTGGCCATGAACCTGCACGAGCAGGGAATTCTGGACCAGTACGGTGTGCGCCTGCTGGGCACCAGCCCCGAGTCCATCCGCAAGGCGGAGGACCGCCAGGGCTTTAAGGACGCCATGGAGGCCATCGGCCAGCCCTGCGTCACCTCCGACGTGGTGGAGAGCGTGGAGGACGCCGTAGCCTTTGCCGGCAGCATCGGCTATCCCGTCATCGTCCGTCCGGCCTACACCCTGGGCGGCACCGGCGGCGGTATCGCCTACGATGAGATGTCTCTGCGGGAGATCGCAGACCGGGGCATCCACCTCAGCCGTGTGGGTCAGGTGCTCATCGAGCGGTGTATCTCCGGCTGGAAGGAGATCGAGTTCGAGGTCATGCGGGACTCTGCCGGCAACGTGATCCAGATCTGCTCCATGGAGAACGTGGACCCTGTGGGCGTCCACACTGGCGACTCTATCGTGGTGGCCCCCACTCAAACCCTGGCCAACCGGGAGTTCCAGATGCTCCGCAAGGCATCCCTGGATATCATCTCCGCCCTGGAGATCGAGGGCGGCTGCAACGTCCAGTTGGCCCTCAACCCCGACAGCTTTGAGTATGCCGTCATTGAGGTCAACCCCCGTGTGTCCCGCTCCTCCGCCCTGGCCTCCAAGGCCACCGGCTATCCCATTGCCAAGGTGGCGGCCAAGATCGCTTTGGGCTACACCCTGGACGAGATCCCCAACGCAGTGACCGGCAAGACCACCGCCTGCTTTGAGCCCACCCTGGACTACTGCGTGCTCAAGATTCCCCGCCTGCCCTTTGATAAGTTCACCACCGCCAGCCGCACTCTGGGCACCCAGATGAAGGCCACCGGCGAGGTCATGGCCATCGGCAACTCCTTTGAGGGCGCCCTGATGAAGGCTATCCGTTCTCTGGAACTGCCGGTGAAGTCCCTCCGCCTGTCCGGCCTGGACGAGCTGTACACCGAGGAGATCGAGGATCGCCTGGTGAACATCGACGACCAGCGTCTCTTTGTGGTGGCGGAGGCCCTCCGCCGGGGCTTCTCGCCTGAGAAGATCAACAAGATCACCAAGTATGACCTGTGGTTCCTGGACCGCCTCCAGGCCATTGTGGATATGGAGGACAAGCTGGACCACGGCCATCTGGACGCCGACACTCTGCGTCAGGCCAAGGAGATGGGCTTCTCCGACGCCTGGATTGCCGCCCTGTCCGGCAAGGAGCGGGGAGAGATCAAGACGCTGCGGGAGAGCTACGGCATTGTGCCCTCTTTCAAAATGGTGGACACCTGTGCCGCTGAGTTTGAGGCTCAGACCCCCTATTACTACTCTACCTATGATGCGGAGAACGAGGCGGCGGAGGAACTGCACCTGCCCAATGTGGGCGAGCTGGCTCCCCACATCCCGGAGGCTCCCTACCTGACTGCTGCCGCCGCGGAGCCTCACCGCAAGGCCCCGGCTGAGGAGCGCAAGAAGGTGCTGGTGCTGGGCTCCGGCCCCATCCGTATCGGCCAGGGCATCGAGTTTGACTACTGCTCTGTCCACTCCGTCTGGGCCTTCAAGCGTCTGGGCTATGAGACCATCATCATCAACAACAACCCCGAGACCGTGTCTACCGACTTCGACGTGGCTGATAAGCTGTACTTCGAGCCGCTGACTGCCGAGGACGTAGAGGCCGTGGTGGAGCTGGAGAAGCCCTGGGGCGCCGTGGTGCAGTTCGGTGGTCAGACCGCCATCAAGCTGGTCCAGGCCCTGACCAATATGGGCGTGCCCATCCTGGGTACCTCCGCCGACGGCGTGGACGCCGCCGAGGACCGGGAGCGGTTTGACGAGATTCTGAACCAGTGCCACATCCCCCGTGCCGCCGGCAAGACCGTATTTACCACCGAGCAGGCTCTGGAAGCCGCCCACGAAGTGGGCTACCCTGTTCTGGTGCGCCCCTCCTACGTGCTGGGCGGCCAGGGCATGGAGATTGCCTACAACGACCGCAACATCATCGAGTTCATGCGCATCATCAACCAGGTGGAGCAGGAGCATCCCATTCTGGTGGACAAGTACCTCATGGGCCGTGAGGTAGAGGTGGACGGCGTGTTCGACGGGGAGGATCTGCTCATCCCCGGCATCATGGAGCACATCGAGCGGGCCGGCGTCCATTCCGGCGACAGTATTTCTGTCTATCCTCCCATCCACATCGAGCAGAAGCACAAGGACACCATCTACCGCTACACCTACGACCTGTCCAAGGCTCTGGGCGTGGTGGGCCTGGTGAATATCCAGTTCGTCATCTACGACGATACCGTGTACGTCATCGAGGTCAATCCCCGCTCCTCCCGTACCATTCCCTATATCTCCAAGGTCACCGGTGTGCCCATCATCGACCTGGCCACCAAGGTCATGCTGGGCCAGAAGCTGAAGGACCTGGGCTACGGTACCGGCATCTATAAGGAGGCCGACTACTACGCCGTGAAGATGCCGGTCTTCTCCTTCGAGAAGCTGACTGACGTGGACACCGGCCTTGGCCCCGAGATGAAGTCTACCGGCGAGTGCCTGGGTCTGGCTGAATCCTTCCCCCAGGCTCTGCTGAAGGCCTTTAAGGGTGCCAACATGAAGGCTCCCAAGAAGGGTGGACGGATCATCGTCACCGTCAAGGACGAGGACAAGGGAGAGCTGATCGGCATTGCCCAGGGCTTTGCCGATATGGGCATCGAAATCCTGGCTACCAGCGGTACCTGCGACGCCCTCAACGCCGCCGGCATCCCCGCCCGTAAGGTGGCCCGTGTCTCCGAGGCTCACCCCAATATCCTGGACATGATCGCCTCCGGCACCGTGGACCTGGTCATCAACACGCCCACCCGGGGCCGCCGCCACGATACCGACGGCTTCCGCATCCGCCGCTCCACCGTGGAGCACTCTGTGGCCTGCATCACCGCCATTGATACAGCCCGGGCCATGCTCACCGTCCGCACCCAGGGTCGTTCCTCCGACCTGCGGCCCATTGATATTACCCAGATCTAAATAAATTGGGAACTTCCTCCTTTCAAATTCGTCTGATATAATAACAGGACAGAATTTGGAAGGAGGAGTTTTTATGCGCAGATGGTTGGCAATGGCTCTGGCGGCGGGACTGTTGGCCGTGGGACTGTCCGGGTGCGCCATGGAGGCAACCACGGAGAAGCCGGTGATCTACCTCTACCCGGAGGAGGAGACCCAGGTGAATGTCAAACTGGACTATGATGGCACGCTGACATCAACTTACCCTTCCTATGAAAATGGCTGGACGGTGGATGCGGCCCCAGATGGCACCCTCACCGATCCCTCCACCGGGCGGCAGTATTACTGCCTGTACTGGGAGGGGGAGACGGACACGGAGTATGACTTCTCCACCGGCTTCTGTGTGGCGGGAGCGGACACCGCCGCTTTTTTGGAGGGTGCTCTGGCCGACCTGGGTCTGACGGAACAAGAGGCCAACGAGTTTATTATTTACTGGCTGCCCAGGATGGAAGGGAACGCCTGGAACCTGATTTCCTTCCAGACTACGGCCTACACCGACAGCGCTGTGCTTACCATTGACCCGGTACCTGATACCCTGATCCGGGTGTTTATGGCCTGGCAGGGCCTGGACGAGCCGGTGGAGGTACAGCCCCAGCGTCTCACCGCCCCGGAGCGCACCGGCTTCACCGCCGTGGAGTGGGGAGGAACGGAGGTAACGCGATGAAAAAATGGCTGCTGCTGATGCTGGCTTTGACCCTGCTGGCTGCGGGACTGGCTGGCTGTGCGAAAAACGTGCATGAGGATGGTGCCGTGGCCCCTGCCAAGCCAGTGATTTATCTTTATCCCGAGCGTGAGACACAAGTCTCCGTCACCCTGGATTTTGACGGGGAACTGACCTCCACTTACCCGGCGTACGGGGAGGGGTGGACGGTGGACGCTTCTCCCGACGGTACCCTCACTGATCCCCTTACCGGCAGGGAATACTACTGCCTGTTCTGGGAGGGTGAGACGGACACAGAGTATGACTTCTCCACCGGCTTCTGTGTGGCGGGAGCGGACACCGCCGCTTTCTTGGAGGATGCTCTGGCCGACCTGGGCCTGACGGAACAAGAGGCCAACGAGTTTATTATTTACTGGCTGCCCAGGATGGAAGGGAACGCCTGGAATCTGATTTCTTTCCAGACTACGGCCTACACTGACAGTGCTGTGCTTACCATCGACCCGGTACCTGATACCCTGATCCGGGTGTTTATGGCCTGGCAGAGCCTGGACGAGCCGGCGGAAGTACAGCCCCAGCGTCTCACCGCCCCGGAGCGCATCGGCTTCACCGCCGTGGAGTGGGGCGGAGCGGAGGTCAAATCCTGAATGAAAGCCGCCGAACCAACCGGGTTCGGCGGCTTTTCTTGTGGAAGCCTTGCACTTTGGAGGAAAATGTGATATTCTAAACCGTAAAATTTTTGCTTGTTGTTTTGGAAAATATCATAGAAGACTCCATAGAAAGAAGGAACGTGCATGTCCCATCAGACCGTGATCGTCCTGGACTTCGGCGGCCAGTACAACCAGCTTATTGCCCGCCGTGTGCGGGAGTGCGGCGTATACTGCGAAGTCAAGCCCTATACCACCCCCCTGGAGCAGCTGAAAGCCATGGAGCCCATCGGCTTCATCTTTACCGGCGGCCCCAACAGCGTGTATGACGAAAAGGCACCCCACGTGGACCCCGCCATTTTTGAGCTGGGTGTGCCCGTGCTGGGTATCTGCTACGGCTGCCAGCTCATGGCCCATACCCTGGGCGGCCAGGTCACTGCCGCTCAGGAGGACACTGCCCGGGAGTACGGCAAGACCGAGACCTATTATGATACTGCCTGCAAGATCTTCAAGGGCCTGCCGGAGAAGGGAATCTCCTGGATGAGCCACGGAGATTATATGGCCAAGGTGCCCGAGGGCTTTGCTCTCACCGCCCACACCGACGCCTGCCCCAACGTGGCCATTGCCGACGAGAAGCGGGGCTTCTACGGCGTGCAGTATCACCCTGAGGTGAATCACACCGAGCACGGAGTGGATATGATCCGTAACTTCCTCTATGAGGTGTGCGGCGCCACCGGCGACTGGACCATGGGAGATTATAAGAATACTGCCATCAGGGAGATCCGGGAGAAGGTAGGGGACGGCAAGGTGCTGCTGGCCCTGTCCGGCGGCGTGGACTCCTCCGTGGCCGCCGCCCTGCTGGCTGAGGCGGTGGGCAAGCAGCTCACCTGTGTGTTTGTGGATCACGGCCTGATGCGCCTCAACGAGGGCGACGAGGTGGAGGCCGCTTTTGCACGTTGGGACATCAACTTTGTCCGTGTGGACGCTGAGGCCCGGTTTCTGCTGAAGCTGGCCGGCGAGTCTGAGCCGGAGCGCAAGCGGAAGATCATCGGCGAGGAGTTTATCCGCGTCTTTGAGGAGGAAGCCAAGAAGATCGGTCGTGTGGATTACCTGGTGCAGGGTACCATTTATCCCGACGTGATCGAGTCGGGCGCCGGCGACGCCGCCGTCATCAAGAGCCACCACAACGTGGGCGGTCTGCCCGACTACGTGGACTTCAAGGAGATCATCGAGCCGCTGCGTCTGCTGTTCAAGGACGAGGTGCGTCAGCTGGGCCGTGAGCTGGGCCTGCCCGAGTACCTGGTCATGCGTCAGCCCTTCCCAGGCCCCGGCCTGGCCATCCGCGTCATCGGCGACCTGACCAAGGAAAAGCTGGACACCCTGCGGGAGGCCGATGCCATCTACCGGGAGGAGATCGCCGCCGCCGGTGAGGACAAGAATATCAACCAGTATTTCGCTGTGCTCACCAATACCCGCTCTGTGGGCGTCATGGGTGATGGCCGGACCTACGACTATACCCTGGCCCTCCGGGCGGTGACCACCAGCGACTTTATGACCGCCGACTGGGCCCGCATCCCCTATGACGTGCTGGACCGCATTTCTACCCGCATCGTCAATGAGGTCAAGGGAATCAACCGCATTGTTTACGATATTACGTCCAAGCCCCCGGCAACTATCGAGTGGGAGTAACGACATAGGAATCCCCCAACACATCATATAGACAAATAAACAACGAAGCCCCTACCGCAAGCACAATATATAGTGCAAGCGGTGGGGGCTTTTTTGGTACGCCGTACCATAATCGTACCGTTTACTTTTTTCCGGCCTCTTTTTCGGCCTTTTCCAGCCTTCCGGCAACGGCTCCTAGGTCATCTGCCGTGGCGCCTATGCCTCCGGCCCTCCGATCCAGATCGACGGCCAGCGTGTCCATTTTATCCGGGTACATATGGGAGTAAGTGGACATGGCTACCTCCACCGTATCGCCCAGGCGTTCAGCGACGGCGACGATGGAGTACCCCAGATCCACCAGCAGCGCGGCATGGCTATGCCGGAGGTCATGTATCCTGATCTGTTGCACACCGGCGGCCGCTGCGGCCCTGTTCAGTTCCCGGTTCAGCGTCCCATGGGTGAAGTAAAAAATCCGGTCGGAGGGCTGGATTTCATATAGGGCCCCGATATAGTTTTCCACTTCCTCATAGAGGAAGGCGGGCATGGAGACATCGCGGACGCTGTTATCGCTCTTCGGGGGGCCTGCCTCGTCCTCCCCGTTTTTGCGGTGGTGCGTCTTGTCTATCCGGCAGATATGGGAGGGAAGTATATCGGCTGGCGTGAGGGCCAGGCACTCCCCCACCCGCAGCCCGAGCCAGTACAGGAGCATGAAGGCCACCCGGAAGGCTGGCTTCTCTACCTGGGCAAGCGCCGCCTCAAATTCTGCCGTCGTCCAGAACTTCATGCGGCCCGCCTTCTTCTTCCCCATGAATCCGGCCGGCCGGCACGGGTTTTGCCGCAGTCCATAGTACATCACCGCATAGTTGAAGATGGAAGAAAGCCGGCTGTTGATCGTCCGAAGGTAGGTTGCTGCATACTTTTTCCCTGTGCGGGGATTCGTTTTGGACATCAGCTCATTTTGCCATTTGCGGATCGTCACGGCGTCTATTTTGTCGACCTGGAGGGAGCCGAAGAACGGAAGCAGCCACTTTTCAATGATGCTGTCCTGCGTTCCCCGGGTCGTGCCCCTGACGCGGTGCTCTGCGTCCTCTTGGTAGAGTTCCACCAGGGAGGCGAAGAACATATCACAGCTCCGGCTATTCTTCAGAAGGAATTCTCTCTCGAAGGCCAGCGCGGAACTCCGGGTGTCGAACCCCTCCCGCTTCTTTTTCTTCCGCTTCCCTGTCCAATCCTCATACCAAAAAGCAGCCATCCATTTGACCGCGCCGCTCTTGGTCTTGTATTTGTAGGCAGGCACCGAAAACTCACCTCACGCCAAAGGCCCCAGCCCGCCGGCCAGGGCCTCGATTTTATTCTTCCTTGGAGCTATTGCCTCCGGCCGCCTCCAGGGCGGCCTTCAACTGATCCGCGGGGAGAGGGCCGCTCTGGCCTTCCCTATGTTCATCGTACACTTTGAGCAGGTCTAAAAAGGTCAGCGCCTGCTTCCGTGATTTCTTGGTGAGCGCGAAGTATTCCTTCACCAAAGCCAGCGCCTCGGGATTGGAGGCGCAGTCCAGAAGGGCCTTCCGGTCTTCCTCGCCCAGGTTTCCGGCGCAACTCAACAGCGCCGCGATGTGCGGGGCGGAATATGTGGTGCCCCGCTTACGCTCGTCAGACAGGCCCAGGATATAGTCCGTGGAAACATCGAAGATGATGGACAGCATACGGAGCTTATCTTCCGTCAAGCGTATATCCTCGCTTTCGTATTTTGTCACGGTGGCGTCCCCAACGCCGAGCCGGGCCGCCAGCTCGCGCTGGGACATTTTGTGCTCTTTCCGCAGAGCAGCAATACGGTTCATAGTACAACACCTCACAGTCATTTTACTATTTCCTCTCGGGAAACACAAGTATTATTTTTCCCGTGAGGAAAATTTTATAAACCCTCTTGACTTTCCTAAAAGGAAACATTAAAATGGTGACCGTAAATGAAACTTCCTCAAAAGAAGTGAAAGAGAGGTGAGCAACTTGACGAACAGGCTTCAGGAGCTTCGGATGAAGCACGGAGAGACCCAGCGCAAGATGGCCGATATTATGGGCATCAAGACCACCGGGGCCTACTGCAAAAAGGAGCTCGGCTATATTCCTGTTAGCCTCGAAGAAGCCTACGCAGCGGCCACCCACTGGGGTGTGACTATCGAGGAGATTTTTTTTGCAGATAAAGTTTCCTGAAAATCAGTAAATCAAACCTCTTTGAAAAAATTTTATCACAAGGAAGGAGTGAGATATATGCCCAAAAGCGCCACGAAAGCTGTCGGAAATGCGTTTTACGAAGCACGGATCGAGGCAGCAAAGTGCAACGACCGGCTGGCCAGCCGTGAGGGGGCCGCCGAGGAGTTGGGCATTGACCGCACACGGCTGGCACGGATTGAGCTTGGGAGCTTAATTCCTTACCCAGAGGAAGTGCTTCTGATGGCGGAGGCGTATGGGGCCCCACAGCTCACGAACCATTACTGCTCTTCGTGCTGCCCTCTCGGGAAGGAGACCATCCCGCCGTGTGAGCTCCTCCAGATAGACCGCCTAACGGTTAAGGTACTCAGCGCCGTCCGCAACGCCGCCTTTATTCAGGAGGGAATCCTCGATGTGGCCGAGGACGGAAAGGTCACCCGGGAAGAGATTCCGAAGTTGGAGCAGGTCAGCGATGACCTGGAGGAGCTGGAGAAGGCGTCTATGGCCCTTCGGCTTTGGATCAACAAGTACATCAAATAGGAGGCCCGTATGGAAAACGAAAGAAAGGAGCAGCCATCCCGCTTTGTGAAAGTGCATGAGGTAATGGAAATCTGCGATTGCAGTGAGAGCCACGCCTATCGGATTATGAAGCAGCTCAACGACGAGCTGAAGAAGCGCGGCTTCATAACCACCGCCGGCCGGGTGCCGCGGAGCTACCTCATGGAGCGGATGCACATATAGCAGATGCGATATTACGCAAAGACCGTTCTCGGCATTTTTGCCCTGGTTTGCCTGGCATTCCTCGCCGGCACTTTGAATGAGACGGCAGCCAAAACAGCCGCCCATCCCCCGGAGGTTGAGACCGTCCAGGTTGAAGAGCCAGACTTTCCTCCAGCCCAGACACTTCTTTATGAAGAGCCAGAGCCCACCGTGGAGCCGGAGCCGTCCATTCCCATCTATGACATTCCCCTATCACCGGAGCTTCAGGAGTACACCTACAACCGCTGCGAGGCCCTGGGCCTGGTGGCCCCCGGGGTGGATTACCAGACCGTCCTCGCCCTGATGTCCAAGGAGAGCGGCTACACCGCCGACGCGGTGAGCGGCACCGGGGACTACGGGATTATGCAGATTAACACCGTCAACCATGAATGGCTCCGGGAGGAGTTGGGGATCACCGACTTCCTGGACGCAGAGCAGAGCATCGACGCCGGCACGGAAATGCTGGCCCGCCTTTCAGAGAAATACAGCGACCCCCACAAGGTGCTAATGGCTTACAACATGGGTGAGGGCGGAGCCTCGAAGCTCTGGGCCCAGGGCATCACCAGCAGCGAGTACAGCCGGGACATTATGGCCCGGCGGGCCGAGATCATCGAAGGGGTGGTGGTATGCGGCAGCGATTGAGCCCCCTGTCCCCGGCCGAGCAAAAGGTGGCCGCCCGGCAGTGCCAGTTGATAGACCATTTCATCGCGGCCCAGCGGTTGCCCAAAGAAGAGTATTACGATGTAGCGGCGTTTGGCTTCTTGCTTGCGGTGAAGAAATGGTTCAGCCGGCCAGACCTTTATCAGTATGAGTTCAGCACCATCGCCTGGGCTTCCATGCGGTCGGCAGTTGGGAATGAAAGGAGGAAGGAGCAGCGGCGCATTCAGACCGTAAGCTTGGAAGACCCCATTCCTGGGGCTGTCTCCCTAAAGTGGGGGGACATTATCACAGAAGAAAACCTGGTTTCTTGATGAAGGAGGTAAACAGTGAAAATCACCTACAATGTGGAGCACCTTCCCGAGCGGAAGCGTGGCTGGCGCGAGAGCGAGGAAGTCCTTGCTATTAAGGCGTTCCTCGCTGACAGGGAACAGAAAAATATGCTCATTGAGTATGACGACGCCAAAGATGCCAAGCGGCGGTACGACAGCCTTCGCAAATTCCGAAACAGCAATAAGCTCCAGATGGTATTCGACCTTTACCGAGCTGATACGGCCATCTGCATCATCAAAATCAATCGGCCCGCCGGCTTCAGAAAACCGACCAGCAAGGGGGAATGAGCTATGGCATTCTACAATGTGTGCCCTTTCTGCGGTGCCCATCTCGACCCTGGGGAGCGGTGCGACTGCAAGGAGCAGCAGAATGAGCGGCAGCAGGCCGCAGAGAAAGAGAAGGAGGCCAAAACGGCATGACGAACATTATCAAGGTCAAGTTTTTCCGCGGCAGCATTCCCGCCGGCAAGGAGTACACCTACCTGACGCCGGAACCCGTCGATGTCGGCGATGTGGTAGACATCGAGACCAAGATGGGAAAAACCCGCGCTATGGTCTGCCAGGTTGATGTCCCGGAGGTCGAGATCGCCCCGTTCCGGGCCCGGGCAAAAAGCATCATCGGCCGCGCACAGTGCCAGTGTGAGCGGTGCGAGGAGTTTACCCCCATCGGCGAGGGCGACCACATCTGCGGTGCCGATCCGCACCGTATGCCGGTCTCCGACTATATGCCGACCGAGGATTACTTCTGGTGCAAAGGCACCCACTTCGTGGAGGGATAAAGCATGAAGAGAAAACTGTACCTTGGGCGCAGCGCCATCCTTGGGCTCCGCCTCGGCGCCTTCCTGCTGGGTATCATGGCGGCCTTGGCCCTGGCCCACATCGGCTTCCAGACCTACCAGGCCAGAACCGGCCTCCCCGGCGGAGAGCTTACCATCATCCCCGCCTTTGCCCTCTTCTTCTGTGTCGGCTGGACGGCCAGAGAAGGCAGCCTGCGGCGGAAGGCAGACCACCAGAAGGGGGGAAAGCATTGTGCAACTGGCACCAGCGGCCGCAGCCAGAGATAAGGCGGTCTCCTTCCTGGGTGTAGAGATACCCGACGACCTGTGGGAGCCGGCCTATCAGGCAGCCATCAGGAAGCTGGAGTACATCGTTAGCCATTACGGCGACCTCGACGGGTTCCGCCTTGGCGCTTCATACCTCGGGAAACTGGCCCAGGAATACCTTTCAGCCCGTGCGCTATCTACCTTCTGCGCCGAAAAAAGCGCAGAAAAAAAGACCGCCTCCGAAGAGGACGGCCTTCACGACACCAACAGTATATCAGAGATTACCTCCAAATGTCAACCAAAGGAGTGTGTCAAATGAGGATCAATACCCTTCACATTGAAAACTTCCAGGGCATTCGTGACGCGACATTCGACCTGGGAGGCCACAGCGCCAGCATTTATGGGGACAATGGGACGGGGAAGACCACCGTGTTCAATGCCATCACCTGGCTGCTCTTCGACCGGGCCAGCACCGGCGCCAAGAACTTCACCCCCAAGACCAGGGGGCCGGGCGGCGACCTTCACCACTTGGAACACATGGCGGAGGCGCAGTTCATCATGGATGACGGCCGCCTCGTCCAGCTCCGCAAGGTCTTCCATGAGAACTACAAGAAGAAGCGCGGCGCGGCCACGGCCGAATTTGACGGCCACAGCATCGACTTCTACATTGACGGCGTTCCCGTCAAGGAGAAGGAGTACACGGCCACCCTTCAGGCGCTCTGCGGCGGCGCCGAGAAAATGAAGATGCTTACCATGCCCAACTACTTCCCCGAGGAAATGGCCTGGGACGCCCGCCGGAAGATTCTCCTGGAAGTCTGCGGCGATGTTACCGACGGCGATGTGATTGCCGGTCACCCGGAGCTGGAAGAGCTGGACACCTATCTGCTCATGCCTGGCACCACGCGCCAGTTCTACTCCGTGGAAGAGTACAGGAAGGTCGCCGCCGCCCAGAAGACGGCCATCAACAAGCAGCTCCAGGAAATCCCCGGCCGAATCGACGAGGCCCAGAGGGCCATCCCGGAGGTTGACGCCTCCCCCGAGGAGATCACCGCGGAGCTGGAGCGCCTGGAGGCCCAGAGCCAGAAGATCACCCAGCGGAAGGCGACCATTCTCGCCGGCAACACCGCCACCGCAGAGGCCCAGAAGAGAACGGCCGAGGCCGATGCGAAGGTGGCAGAGGCCAGAGCTGCCTATATCACCAACGCATCCACCGTCAACGCCGGCATCAACGCTGCCATCGGCGAGGTGCAGCGCCAAATCGTGGCCGTCCGCGGCCGGCTTAATGAGGCCAAGGCCGAGGCGGAGCGCCAGGAGGCCCTCGCCGAGCGCATGGCGGCCCGCCGGAAGGAGCTGCTAGAGGAGTATAGCCGGATTCAGACCGAATATTGGGATGAAGGGGAGGCCACCTGCCCCACCTGCCACCAGGCGCTCCCCGCCGACCAGGTGGAGGATATGCGCCAGCAGTTCAACATTCGGAAGAGCAACCGCCTCCAGGCCATCAACGAAAAGGGCCAGAAGGAGGCCAGCAAGGACATGATCGCCGCCGCCCAGCAGGCCGCCGCGACCGAGCAGCAGAAGGCGGAGGCGGCAGAGATGGAGCTGAAGGGGCTGGAGCAGCAGCTATCCGCCCTTCAGGGGAAGCTCGCCCAGACGCCGCCCTTTGAGACCACCCAGGAATACCACGACTTGACGGAATATGCGGCCAAATGCCGGGCCGAAGAGGCAGAGGCAGGCATGGACACCTCCGCCGCCCTGGAGGGCGTAAACAACGAGCTGGAGTCCGTACAGGGCCGAGCCCGGGAGCTTCAGCGTAAGCGCAGCTTCTTGGCACAGGCCGAGACCCAGCGGAAGCGGATCGCCGAGCTGGAGGCCCGGGAAAAAGACCTGTCCTGCCAGTATGAGGAGCTGGAGAAGGGCCTCTATCTGTGCGACCTCTTCATCAAGGCCAAGGTGGATATGCTGACCGAGCGTATCAACAGCAAGTTCAAGTCCGTCCGCTTCCGACTTTTCCAGGAGCAGGTGAACGGGGGTGTGAAGGACGATTGCGAAGTCCTGGTTCCCACCGCGGAAGGCGTTCTGGTGCCCTACACCTTCGCCAACAACGCCGCCCGCATCAATGCCGGCCTGGAAATCATCGGTGCCCTCTCTGCCCATTGGGGGCTGACGATGCCGGTCTTCATCGACAACGCCGAGAGCATTACCCACATCGCCTCTCTGCCGTCCCAGGTTGTGCGCCTGGTGGTATCAGAGGCAGACAGCCGGCTCCGCTTGGAGGTAGACGCGGCGGAAACCGAGGGGGCCGCATGATGAAGGACGAAGTAAAGCGGATCACCGTCGAGTATGCCGACGGGCGCACCGAGACCATCCCCCGGACGAATGTTCTCAAATTTGGAAAATACACCGTTGAAATCGGCCTGAAATTTGAAGTAAAGCCGGACACCTTCGCAATCGTCGCCAAAGGCCACAATATCTATTTATTTTGAATATCGAGGAGGAAATCAGCATGGCAACCAATGAGACCAACACCGGAACCCTTCAGCCCAAGACCGACCAGGCCGTGGCGCCTCGCGGGAGAAACAGTGAGCGGTTCACCGCCAAGGTGATGAAGGAGTTCGGCAGCTCCGCCGGCGTTCCCCAGGTGACGGACTTCCAGCGGCAGCTTATCCAGGGCTACTTCATCAGCATTGACCGGGCCCTGAAGGCCGCGGAGGAGGAGCGCCTTCGTAAGAACGCCAACAACAAAGACCACAAGTACGACAACGACCTCCCCGTGACCTGGGAGAATGTGAACCTCACAGACCTTGCCCTCGATGTCGTCCACTATGCCCGGATGGGGCTGGACATGATGCAAGACAACCACCTTTTCCCCATCCCCTACAAGAATAACAAGGCCCAGAGGTACGATGTCACCCTCATGCCCGGCTATAACGGAATCCGGTATATCGCAGAGAAGTACGCCCTGGAGCCCCCCCTGGCCGTCACCGTGGAGCTGGTCTATTCTACGGACACCTTCGAGCCCATCAAGAAGGACGCCGCAAACCAGGTGGAGAGCTATCGGTTCATCATCAACCAGCCCTTCGACCGGGGCGCCGTGGTGGGTGGCTTCGGCTACATCGAGTACACCGATCCCCAGAAGAATGAGCTGGTCATTATGACCCTACACGACATCGAGAAGCGCAAGCCGGCCTATGCCTCCCCCAACTTCTGGGGCGGCACCCAGAAGGTCTGGGAGAACGGGAAGCAGGTGGAGAAGCAGTCCGAGGGCTGGTTTGAGGAAATGTGCATCAAGACCATCAAACGCGAGATTTACAGCGCCAAGCATATCCCCCGCGACCCCAAGAAGATCGACGACGCCTATCAATACATGAAAATGCGCGAGGCCCGGTTCGCAGAGATGGAGGCCCAGGCAGAGATCGACGCCAACGCCAACGGGGTGGTCATCGACACCACGCCTGCCTTCCCCTCGGAGCCGGCGGCGCTTACCGAAGGCGGCGGGGCCCATGTCATCCATACAGACCCGAGAACCGGAGAGGTTAAAGAGCCTGTTCCCGCTGCCGGAGCCCCCCAGACCGAGGGGCAGCAGACCACGCTCGGAGGCCCTGATTTCTGATGGAGGTTAAGGTTCTCGCGTCCGGCAGCAGCGGAAATGCTTACCGCATAAGTGACGGAGAAACAGCCCTGCTGCTGGACGCGGGGATTCCCCTGAAGGCCATACAGGCCGGTCTCGGCTTCAGAGTACGGGACATCATGGGCTGCTTCGTCACACACGCACACAAAGACCACAGCAAGGCCGCCAAAGACCTGGCGCGGCTTGGGGTAGACATCTACACCAGCAGGGGCACCGCGGACGCCTGCGGCCTCACAGGCCACCGCATCAAGGTCGTGCGGGCCCTGGAGGAGCTGGTGGTCGGCACCTTCCGGGTGCTCCCTTTCGATGTCCAGCATGACGCCCCGGAGCCCCTCGGTTTTCTTTGCACCAGCACCGCGACTGGAGAAAAGCTGCTTTATTTCACAGATACCTATTACCTGAAGTACAGGTTCCAGGGCGTCACCCACATCATGGCCGAGTGCAACTACTCGGAGGAGGGAATCAGGAACAGCGTGGAGGCCGGTTATATCCCTATTGAGCTGGTTCCCCGCCTGGTGAAGAGCCACATGAGCTTAGAACATCTGCTTGATATGCTCCGGGCCAATGACCTTCGGCTTTTGCGCCAAATCTACCTTATTCATCTCAGCGAGAACAACAGCAACGCGGAGAAATTCAAAGAAGAAGTACAGCGGCAGACCGGCGCGGAGGTCTATGTCTGCTGATCGGAGGTGAGCAGGATGGCATGGATTGAATCCCACCAAGAACTATGGCGACACCCAAAAACGAAAAAACTTGCCCGCCTCCTTCATATTTCCATCCCGACCGCTGTGGGGCATCTGCACGGCCTCTGGTATTGGGCCATGGACTTCGCCCAGGACGGAGACCTCTCGACCTATGACGCCGAGGACATCGCCGATGCCGTTATGTGGGAGGGCGACGCCCAGGAGTTTCTGGACGCCCTGGTCGAAGCCAAATATGCCGACCGGACGGAGCACGGTGTCGTGATCCATGACTGGTTCGACTACGCCGGCGGCCTGCTGGAAAGCAAGGCCCGGAAGCGGGAGCAGTCCAGGCTCCGTGTCCAGGAGTACCGGAAAAGGAAGCGAGAGGCGGCCGCCAATGCGGAGCAGCACCCCCCTGACCCACCCTCACCATCGGAGCCGGAAGAACCGGAAGAGGGTGAAAAACCTGGGAAATCGCCCCCGGTTCCATACGCCAAAATCATGGCGGCCTATAATGAAATCTGCATCAGCTTTAGCAAAATCATTTCTATGGAAGGAGAGCGGCGCCGGGCTGTCGGGGCCCGCTGGGCCAAATGGCCCAGCCTGGAGACCTTCAAGACCGTTTTCCAGAAGGCGGAGGCCAGCGACTTTATGCGGGGCTGCAATAAGCAAAACTGGGTCGCGGATTTCGACTGGATGATGAAGTCCAGCAATATGCAGAAAATTCTCGAAGGGAAATACGACAACGGGAGGTTGAACAATGGAACAGGTAGCAAAGATTCTGGGCCAGGGCATGGCCGGCAACCCCCCGGGCCGGCGCCCGGCACCAGTGGCTTCAAGCCGGCAGATGGTAGCTGAACCAGACCCTGAAGAGTTCAAAATCCATCCCCAAAAGGCACAGGAGCTGGGCTACACCTACAACCAGGAGCCCCCACCGCCCGAGGTCTGCCAGTTCTGCGGTCGGCTGCTCTATCACTACGGAGCAGTTATGCCAGGACAGCGCCATGTTTTTACCTGGTTCGATGAAGCGGAGCGGTGCGACTGTGCTGGCGCCCATGAATACTGGCGGCAGCAGGACGAGGCCCAAAAAGCAGCCAAGGAGGCCGAGGCCAGAAGGAAAGAGCAGGAACGGATTGCCCAGCGCATGAGGAAGCTCCTGGACGACAGCGGCATGGGTGGCCGCTTCCAGACGCGCACCTTTGAGCGGTTCGTTGTTGACGACGAAAACCGCCGGGCCTTCCGTGCCGCGAAGCGGTACGCCGATAGCTTTTCCCTCATGCTGCCCGCCAGGGACGAGGCCGGCCGCGTCAGGCCGCCCAAGAAAGAGCGGAACGGGCTCTTCATCAGCGGGACGAAGGGAACCGGGAAGACGCACCTGGCCGCCGCCATCGCCAACCAGCTCATTCAGGGAGGAACGCCGGTGATCTGCATGACGATGATAGACCTTCTATCGAAGATCAAGGCGACCTTCGACCGGGGCGGAGGGGCCTCCGAGGCCGACATTCTTCGGATTTACAAGGATGTCCCCCTTCTTATCATCGACGATATGGGCACCGAGCAGCCCACAGACTGGGGACTATCAAAGATTTACACCATCATCAACGCCCGGTACGAAGCCTATATGCCCACCATCGTCACCACGAACTACTCCGGAGAAGAGCTGATCCGGCGCATGACGCCGCCCAACGATGACGGCTACACCGCCGCCAAGACCATCGACCGCCTTCAGGAAATGTGCGGGGGCATCGAAATGTCCTGGAAGAGCTGGCGGCTCCGGTGAAAGGAGATACCATGAAGCGTAATTGCCGTAGAGATACAGAAGAGAAGTCCATCCATGAGAGGGCAGTCCGGCTTCGGAAGATGACCGACGCCCAAATCTGTGAGTTTATAGATCACACCTACCAGCGCGGAGTTTCCGAAGGCGCGGAGCTGGCCGCAGCCCAGGCGGTACCCCCCGACGGTGGCGCTGCGGTCAGGAAGTTCATTGCCTTTTTGGAGAGCCGGGTCGGCTCCGGCAACCGGATCGGGAAAGGCACTATCCTCTACCTGAACCGGGAGCTGGAGGTCGCCAACGCCGCCGGCGTATTCACGGAGGCCACACAATGAGGGCTCGGCTGAATACATACGCAAACCGAGGGCGCCCCTTTGAAGAGCTGTTGAAGCTGGCAAGCTCAAGATACCAGGCCGCCGGCCGGGGTGTTATCCGCAAGGTTCCGACTGAATTTCTCCCCATTCGGGACGCCCGCGGGGAGGTCGTGAGCTGCAAGGTCGAAGAGAAGAGCTGCGTCGATTTCCTGGGTAGGTTTTACAATATCCCGGTCGCCGTGGAGGCCAAGCACACCGACGGCCGCCGGATTCGGTTTGACCGGGTGGAGCCACACCAGGCGGAATATATGGACGCCTGGTGCAAAAGCCCGGGGGCTGTGGGCCTGGTGGCCGTCAGCTTCAGCATGAAGCGGTTCTTTGTCGTCCCGTGGCAGTTCTGGGAAGCTGCCCGGAGCGCATGGGCCGCCGGCGGCCCGCCGGGGGCGTCTGTCCCTGTGAAGGAATATGGGTGGTTCTGGGACACACCTGGAAAGGCCAGCGTTTCCCCGGAAGAGCTTCTCCCGGATTGGGAGATCAGCATGGGCGGCCGGTTCGCCCTTCCATATCTGGACATCATCGAACAAATGGCAAGGGGGAAGCAGAATGGAACGAATTGATAAAATCTTGCCCGCCTTTCGGTGGGAACAGGTCAGAGCAGCCGCAAAGGTGCCCCTGATTTGTGTGTATAAAAGTCCCGCAGACTACCCGGGGAAATATGTCGCCCGGCTCTGGGATTTGCAGCGCCCGACGGGATTCATCGTCGTGGCAGACAACCTGGAGCAGATCATGGAGGCAATCCCCGAAGGGATGGTTCCATTCAATCGGTCTGGGGAAGACGACCCTGTCATTGTGGAAATCTGGATTTGAGCAAGGAGGCCCCGCGTTATGCGTTGCAAACTTTTCAACTGTGATAAGAGGCACGGACACTATTGCTGCGCGGTGTGCCACCTTCGGAGCCAATGTCAAAACCCATGCCTAAATAATCCGGAGCGGTGCGGCCAGCTCCGTCAGGAGACGATACATGAGCTGATGAAAGAGCATGGCGTCCAGAAGGTCACAAAGCTGGAGCTCCAGAAAATCTTTGACACTGGGAAGCCACGGGGCCTTTTTTATCACGGATCACCAAAAGACGGCTATGTCGGCATTGACAACCGCACCGGAGACGCTTGGACAGAAGAATTTAAGCTCATGGAATCCTGTGTCCAATGGCTGATCGGGAAGGCACCAAGGGAGGAATATGGGCCATGAAGAAGTATGTGTGCCCTATCTGCCACAACGAAGAGCACCTTCCGGGCGCCCGGTTCTGCATGGTATGCGGGGCTGGTTTCCCGCTAAAAGACCAGCCCTCGCCCCCGGGCCCGTGTAGCCTGTGCGACTACGGAGGCCGTCACCTGGACGCCCCGCCCTGCTCTTTCTGCCCGGCGACCAGGAACGGCAGGAAGGGGGTGTGAGCGCCGTGAGCAGCCATGATGAGCGTGATATATTCACAATACCGGCCCGCCGGTGCAAACGGTGTGGCGGCCTCCTGACGAGCGCCCAGGCCCTCCGTGATGGGTATGGCCCCTGCTGCCTCCGGAAAATGAAGCAAGAGGCCCGGGAGCGAGAGGAAGCCAAAAATCAGTACAGTTTATTCCCGGGAGAGGGCGCTGGCAGCTCCTCTCCCCTGAACGGGGCCTGCGTGACCGGATTAAGCCCCTCCGGTCACTGTTGGGCGGCCGTCTATTGCCCAGAACCCTACGACTGCTGCGCCGCCTGCCCGGAGCATTGCAATCTCCGGTGCGGATGGCTGAAGAAGGAAGGCGATCCCAACGGCTAAAACCGAAATGACGAAGGCCATCGAGAAGGCCCTGCGCTATTACCACCCTTCCGAGGTGTGCGGCGTCCGTGTGAACAAGTTCAGGAGCAGCCACACCGCCTTCGAGGTGCCCGTGGTCTGCGGCACTATCAAGGCCGGCCTGGTGGACTGTATGCGGGTACAGGAATACTTCGGCGGCATCTGCCGGGAGGAATATTGTTACCTTGCCCACTATGTCGAAAGGGGCAAAGAGTGGGCAAGGGCGATGGATGAAGGATTTACCTGTATTCGTGGCTATGGCCCCGGGGAAAAGCCGGAGCTCTGCGACGAGGTGGGTTGCCGATGTCGCCATATCCGGGAGGTCGGCCACCAGGAAATCCTTATCACCTGCTATGAGATAAAGGTCTCCAAGAGCGACTTCAAAAGCAAGCACGGCCACAACTTCGTGGGCAACTGCAATTACTATGTAATTCCAAATGAGCTTTATGCGGCCGTGGCCGACCTGGTGCCGGAGGACATCGGCATTATTTTATATCTCCATGCCGGGAGCTATGTCGGCCTGCGCCGGAAGAAGGAATGCACCTTCAGGGAGCTCACCGACGAGGAGCAGAAGTGGTTCATCCTCTCCACCATGAAGCGGCTGGAGGAGACCACCTGGAAAGAACGGGCCACAGGTAGCCAAGACTGCGACCTGGGCCTTTGGTAAGGAGAGGCAGCTACGATGATGAACAAGAGTAAGATTGATTGGTGCGATTTCACCTGGAACCCCGTCACCGGCTGCACCCGGGGCTGCCCATACTGCTATGCAGCCAAGCAGGCCCACCGCTTCTGCGGTGACACCCGCTTCAACCGGACTTCTCCGCAGATCGCGGAGGTCGGAGACAGACTCTATATCCTGGAGCAGCCCTTCAAAAGCGACCGGGAGACCACCATCCCATTCCCGGTGGGCTTCCGGCCCACCTTCCACCGCTACCGGCTGTCCATGCCGGCGGAGAAGCACAAGCCGGGCACCATCTTCGTGTGCAGCATGGGCGACCTGTTCAACCGGGATATACCGACGCGCTGGATCGTGGAGGTATTCGACGCCTGCGCCGCAGCGCCCCAGCATAATTACTTATTCCTGACGAAGTTCCCGGAGCGATACCAGGAGCTGGAGCACCTGGCGCTCCTCCCCCATGAGGGCAACTTCTGGTATGGGACGACCATCACCAGAAATCATGAGCTCAGTCGCATTTCCTACCTTCCGCTCACCGTTCACCGCTTCGTCAGCATTGAGCCCATTTTAGAGGGCGTAAACCTCGACCTGGGCCCTGTCCTTAACCCGGCCGGCCCAGCGGCCGTCGTGCCCCCTGTCGAATGGGTCATCGTCGGGGCGGAGACAGGAAACCAGAAAAGCAAAAAGCTGCCCAGCCTGGAGTGGCTGACAACCATTCTCGACCAGGCCCATGAGAACCATATCCCTGTTCTGATGAAGGACAGCAAGGAAATGCGATCCGTCTGGGGAAATGCTATCCCCCAGGCATTTCCCACCGGCCTGGAGCCCATGCCGCAGGACAACAGCATTCCCCACTGTAAGGAGTGTGAGCACCGAGAGGAAACCCCGCAGGGGCGCCGAGGCACCGCCATCGCCTGCCAGATCGGCTGGGAAGCCGAAGGCTACCACGACCGGCCGGCCCGCCCGGTGCCTGGCCGCTATACCCGCTCTTCGCCTCCCTGGTGCCCCCGGAGAAAGGAGAAGTGACCAGGGCATGGAAGACCAAGAGTATTACTACGATGTTTCTTATCGGAGAACCAAGCAGGGGCCCGAGGGGTATGTCCGCCGGCCGGATATGGAAAGTGTAACGGAGTGGCTGAAGAACAACGAAGGCCAGCTTCACATTGTGATGATCCTGCGTATACCAGGCAACCCGGAAGGGCTCCAAGATCGTGAAGTGTGAGGTGAATACAATTACCATCAAGAACCTATCGACACTTTCCGACCATTCCGCGGTGGCCCGGGTGGCCTCCCTTATGGCCGGGGACACCCACTCGGCCACCCATGACTGGCGGGAGGTCGAGATCGTGAAGATCGCCCAGAGAGGGAACACCTACACCGTGACCGACAAGGAGTGACCATCATGCCATGTGAACCTGTTTTCGATAAGGGGAAGCTGGTTGGGTGGATGTGCCGGCGCGGCAGAGGGAAGCCAAAGCCCCCGCGCTGCTATAAATGCGGGGCCCCGGCCACTTGCCTCTGCGACCACAGGGACATGGAGCCGAGCTATCTGGAGGACGAGTACGGAAATAAGCTCCGGAAAATCTGGCTGCCGCACATGGACACCTGCAACCGTCCTATGTGCGCCACCTGTGCCCACCACTACGACCCGGACACCGACTTCTGCGACGAACACAACAGCGAAATTGCCAGGGTGCGGAGCGCCAAGGCGGAGCAGCTATACCAGGAGCAACTCCGCGCCCTGGGTATTGAGGAGGAGCCATGAGCAGGAAAAAGAACCTTCGCCGATTAAGTACCCTCGTTACAGCACAGACCATGGGAAACCTGGAGAAGCTGGCTACCATGGCCGGCTACGGAAACACCGGCCGGGTCATTGACAAGCTGGTGCGGGATCACATGCTGTCGCTCCGGATTGGGAGCCGAAAGGAGAATATGAAGTGAACACGATAATCCTCTATGCCTTGGGAATCGCCTCCCTGGTTGTTTTGGTATCTGGGACGCTTTTCATGGTCGTCCTAATCATTTACGGCATTCAAAAAATTTGGGCAAAAGTTTCTGCCTGTGCCAAGAACACACGGGAGTATATGGAACACCGGCAAGATTATATTCTCTATAAACGGGATTACATCTATTGGGAGGAAAGCAAGCGGGCCAAAGCGGACAGGTGCCACCGCTGCGAATATCGGAAAAAGTTTATGGAGGCGGAAGAGAGGGCAGACGGTGAAAATCATCCTTGATGTGCTGGCAATCCTTGCTTTAGCATTCGTGCTGACCGAGCTCCTTTGCACCAGGGCCAAAGCTAAAGGGGCCATTGATGTAGAGTTCAAACCGCTGGACGAGCCGACATCGCCGCCATGCGCCCGCCGTTCCCATGGATGGCAGGACAGCCCCTCGCGGGAAATAGCCTCCCAGCTCTTCGTGGAAGGGCTTCCGGCCGAGTTAAAGCGGGCCCTTCGGCGTAATGCGGAAGAGCTGGAGAAGGTGGAGAAGTGGCGCCATTATGCGGAACACGCCAAGAAAGGGCGCACCAGGAAGAAATACCGGAACAAGCTGCGGGAGTATCACCGGAGCCACCCCTTCCCTTGGTACTGGCTCCCCAGCAGCATGGAGTTGACCTCCGGCCTTGGGTATTCCAGCGGCCGGGGGCTCGACAGCGGATCGCATGATGTAATCTGGTGGCGGCAGAACCCTGGGCTTCTCTTCCCGGTGGGCGAAGGCGGTCGTATCGCTGATTGGGGGCCGAGACCGCTGTGAAAGACACGACCTGGGGCCTGTCTCCCGAGACCATGAAAGATATTCAGGAGTTCGCCAGGGCATTGAAGGCGGCCGTTGCCACCGCCTGCGACGAGCTTATCGCTGCCGCTGAAGCTGTCAGGGCCTCATATATAGAAGCGCGTCAGGAGGCAGAGCCTACCATTGACGCCATTATGGCCCTGTTCGGCGAAATGGAGGACGCTGGAGAGCCGCGGCAGCGAGGCGGGGGTATTCCTTGCCCCCGCCCGTCTCGCCGCCTGTGGCCCGCGGAGCGGCTGCCTGGGGGCAAATGCCGGGCGCAGTACATCAAGCGCATTCGTCCGTGCGCCCGATCCACAATCAAGCAATACCGGAACCGGAGAAAGCCATAGGGCCACGGAGAGGAGGAGACCATGAAGAGCACAGACAACACGGGAACCGCGGGGTTCCTCTATGCGTGTATCAGCTCCAGGGTGATGGAGCAGGCCGTTCAACAGGGCATCGACGCCGGCGTGAAGGCCGCCATGGACTATATCGAGGCCGAACGCATGAAGGCCCGGAAAGGTCGGCAGGACAGGCGGCTCCACAACACCCGCCTCCTCCTGAAGAACTACCGCCTTTTCAAGCAGCACACCAAGGGGGCCATTTTCCGGGCCGACCAGGCCAAGGAACACGCCATTGATATTCTGGATGGCCTGGACAGCTTCGACATGGACGATGGCCTCTATATCGAGAGCATAAAGAAGAGCCAGCAGCGCACCCTTATCATCCTGGCCCACATTGACCAAATGCTGGAGCTCTACAAGGCGTACTGCTATGCCAGCAGCAACAAGGAAGAGGCCCGGCGCTATGGGGTGCTCATGGCCTACTACATCGAGGAGCCGAAAAAAAGTGCCCTCGAAATAGCGGGCACTTTTGACATCGACAAGCGCACCGTCTACAAGGACATCAAAGCGGCCGTAAACCCGCTTACCACCTTGCTTTTCGGCATTGACAGCCTGAAGCTGGAGTGACCATTTTCCGCCCTCTTCTCAGGGCACAAAGTGGTCATCGACAATTCACTTTCTATGTGCTAAAATTGATAGCGTGGAGGATTGGAAATGAGCACCAACATCACCACACCGGCGGCCCAGCCACGGGCCACCACTCCGGACGGATTCAAAGTCTGGTGCAGCTTCGACGAGATCGTGAAACTGGACACCCTGAAGCCGAATCCCCGGAACCCTAACAAGCACCCGGAGGCCCAGCTCGACCTCCTGGCGAACATCATCAAGAAGGGCGGCTGGCGGGCGTGTATAACCGTCAGCCGCCGCAGCGGTTTTATTGTGAAAGGCCACGCCCGGCAGGAAGCCGGCGCCCGGGCCGGCGGTCTCTACGCTCCTATCGAGTGGCAGGACTACGCCACCGAGGCCGACGAGATGGCCGACCTGATCGCCGACAACCGGATCGCCGAGCTGGCGGTGCTCGACGAGCAGGGCATCACCGAGCTGCTGGCGGAGCTGGAGGTCAACACCGTGGGCCTTGACCCTGAAATGAGCGGTTTTACTTCCGAGCAGATCAGGGACATGGTGGAGAAGGCCAAGAAGGGCCAGGATGAAGCGGAGAAGCAGGCCGCCCACTTGACCCTCCAGCAAAAGTTCCTGATTTCTCCCTTCACCGTTCTGGACGCCCGCGGGGGCTTCTGGGCCGAGCGCAAGCGGGCCTGGCGGGCCCTGGGTATTCGCTCCGAAATCGGCCGCGGTGCCGACGAGAAGAAGACCGAGGGCGGCCTTACCTTTGCCCGCAGCTCCCAGCCCCCGGCGGTCTACCAGGCCAAGAATGAGTATGAGGCCAAGATCGGGCAGAAAATCTCCTGGGAGGAGTTCGCCGAGCTCTTTCCCGAGGTCATGGCCCAGGGCGGCACCTCCATATTTGACCCGGTTCTCTGCGAGGTGGCCTACCGCTGGTTCTGCCCGCAGGGGGGCTCCATCATTGACCCCTTCGCCGGCGGGAGCGTCCGCGGCGTCGTGGCGGCCCTCACCGGCCGACGCTATACCGGCGTTGACCTTTCCGGCCGCCAGATCGAGGCCAACCTTCAGAATTGGGAGGAAATCTCTCACGAAAGCGTCTTGGAGGACAGTGACGACATCGAAGTGCCGGCGCCCCGCTGGATAAACGGGGACAGCAGCCACATCGACGAGCTGGCCCCGGGAGAATACGATTTGTTCTTCACCTGCCCGCCCTATGCCGACCTGGAAGTGTATAGCGATAAGCCAGAAGACCTGTCCAACAAGGATTATCCGGAGTTCCTGGTGCTCTACCGAGCTATTATCCAGAAGGCGGCGGCCATGCTGAAGCCGAACCGCTTCGCCTGCATCGTTGTGGGCGATGTGCGGGACAGCTGGGGCTTCTACCACAACTTCGTGAGCGACACCATCGCGGCCTTCCGGGACGCCGGCCTGGAGCTCTACAACGAAGCCATCCTGATTATGCCCTTCGGCAGCCTCCCGATCCGGGCCGGCAAGCAGTTTGCCAGCGGCCGGAAGCTGGGCAAGGCCCACCAGAATGTGCTTGTGTTCTGCAACGGAGACCCGGCCCAGAGCGGGGCCTTCAACCTGGAGGAGCCGGAGGGGTATGCGCGGGACATTGACCGCTATCTCGCCGCCGGCGCCGGCAAGCTGGGCCAGGAGCACCAGAAGGTGTTCGTTTTCTCCAAGGGAGACCCCATCCAGGCATCCGCCGACATCGGCGCACCTGAAGATATGGAGGCCCTGGAGGACACCGACAACGCCCGCCTCTTGCGGGAGCTGCTGGGCAGCGAACACCCTGAAGAATAGACCACCACAGCGCGGGGGCTTCGGCCCCCGCTTATTTTGTGCAGGAAGGAGGATACCACCATGAAGCCGAAGAAGCCGCCGGAGCCGTCCTACAATGGGGAGCTCTGGGAGCAGATGAACGGAGAGACCGCGCTCCAGTATGAAAAGTTCTGCGCCTACCGCGATATGCGGTATAAACCGGCCGACCGGGCCAAAGACCCGCCGAAGCTGGACATCACCGTAAGCCGGAGCCTGCGGGGCCTGGCGAAATCCCTGGGCATCAACCACAAGACCCTGGAGCCTATCAGCTCGACTTTCCGCTGGGTGGAACGGTGTGAAGCCTACGATGCCTATATCCTCCGGCGCCTGCGTGAGAAGAATGAGGCGGACATTCTGAAAATGCGGGAGACCCACGCGGCCCTCGCCAACCAGATGTTGAAGAAGGCGACCGCCCGGCTCCTGACCATCCAGGACAAGGACATAACCGCCGCCGACATTGTGCGCCTGGTCGATGTCGGGGTCAAGATAGAGCGGTTGAGCCGCGGGGAGAGCACAGAGCGCCAGGAGATCACCGGAGGAGCCAACCTTCGCCACAGCGGCGCCGTCACCATGACCGCGCCGGACAGCATCGACCTCTCTGGGCTCTCTGACGAGGAGCTGGGCCAGCTTGAGCAGCTATTGGGAAAGCTACATCAGGAGCCCGGCGTTTGATCCCGGGACGCTGCAAGCCGCCATCCGAAAGGAGAAGGCGGAGCGCAGCCTTTCCGAGTTCATCCGCCAGGCGTGGCCGGTAATCGAACCAGGCACGGAGTACATCGAGAACTGGCACACCGACCTCATTTCCGAATACCTTCAGGCGGTGAACCTAGGCCAGATCCACCGCCTGATTGTCAATATCCCTCCCCGGCACATGAAATCTATCCATGTGACCGTGAGCTATCCCGTATGGACATGGCTGCGGGCACCGGCCAAACGGTTTATCAAGGTCTCATACAGCGACTCCCTTTCTCGAAAGCACAACATCCTATCCCGTGATATTATCCGGTCGCCCTGGTATCAAGAGAACTGGGGCGACCGTTTCCACCTGAAGGACGATGTGAACCGGCAGAACGAATTTCGCAACGACCACCAGGGCATGATGATGTCTACCTCTGTCGGCGGCTCTCTGACTGGCGAAGGCGGCGATGTCATCATCATTGACGACCCGCAGAACCCCCTCCAGGCCAACAGCGAGACCGAGCGGCAGAACAGCATCAACTTCTTCAAGAACACCCTCCAGACCCGTCTGAACGACCCCAAGAACGGCACGATTATCATAATCATGCAGCGGCTCCATGAGAGTGACCTGACCGGCTATGTTCTGTCAGAGAATCTTGGGTACACCCACCTCTGCATGCCGGCAGAGGCGGAGCAGCGCACAACCATCACCTTCCCCATCAGCAAGAAGCAGATCACCCGGGAGCCGGGAGACCTGCTCAACCCCAGCCGCTTCGACAAGGAAGTCCTGGACGCTCTGAAGCGGAGCATGGGCTCGGCGCAGTACGCTGGGCAGTTCCAGCAGACTCCGGCTCCGGCCGAGGGCATTATCTTCAAACGGGAGTGGATGAACAACACCTTCACAGAGCGCAGTCTCCCGCACCAAAGCATTCTTATTCAGTCCTGGGATATGGCCTTCACCAAGAGCGAAGGCAGCGCCAAGGTGGCCGGCTTCGTGCTCTCCATGGCCGGCAGCAATGTCTATATCCGTGACCTGGAGAACGACAAGATGACCTTCACCGAGAGCGTGGCAGCCGTCCGGCGCCTCACCGGGAAATGGCCCAAGGCCCGGGCAAAGGTGGTCGAGAACAAAGCCAACGGCCCGGCCATTGTGGATCTTCTGAAGAAGGAAATCCCCGGTATGGTCGAATTCAACCCAAAGGGCAGTAAGGAGGAGCGGGCCATATCCGTTACCCCATATTTCGAGGCCGGGAACATCTGGTTCCCAGACCCCAAAGAGGCACCATGGGTAAACGATCTGATCCGAGACCTTCTGATATTCCCCCGAGGCACCTTCAAGGACACCACCGACGCCCTGGTACAGGGCATCTTGTACCTCATGGATAAGCCGGCGACCACCGGCCCGCCAAAAGACATCAGCACCACCCACCAAAGTTACTGGCGCGGCCAAAGATAGGTTTCTGCCCGGAAATCGAAGCAGAAATTCGGCCATTTTGGTATAATTTCCCTTGTGTCTAACAGGAGGTGACAAAGCGTGGTGGGTACATTTTGGCAGCGGCAGTCCTATACCCGGCCGCCATGGCACGGCTGACGCGGATCATCGTGGAAAGGAGCAGAGACAGGCAAATCTTCTTTCGCCGGTCAGATGCCCTTCCCAGGCATAAAGGAGGCCACAGAAAATGAGAGCTGCCAGATACATCATCACCATCTGCGCCGACGACACCCCCGCCACCATCACCAGGCCGGACGAGACCGGCGCCCCCGTGACTCTGATCGTCGCCCGCACCTTTGAAGAAGCCTCGGCCCTCTACCACCAAGCAGAGGGCGGAAGACCCGAAGCGTAAAGCACAGGGGGCCCCGAATTGGGGCCCCCTTTACAAAAATCTTCTCAGTATAGTATTGCAGAAATAGCGGAACATGATATAATTTCCATATCAGCATTGGGGTGAGGAACAATGAAGATAATCGGAATACTATCTGCCAATTTGGTATTTTTCTCGCTCATTGCATTTGGAATTACTTTTCCATTATGGATCATACTTAAAATTATGCACAAGAAGCCAAAAAAGCGGATTTTTATCATCCCGCTTCTCACATTTGTAGTGTTCTTCGTTATATTTGGCTTCACATACACGCCAGACCCAAACGCCCCGGCGGAGACCGTGACACCACAGGATGCTGTGTCTTCATCAAAACCGGAGCTGGAGCAAAACGGCAGCCAAGAACCGGAGAACTCAACCGGGCTTTCAAAACCTACGATAGACCATGACGATACCACAGCGCCAGAGGTTATACCGGAACCAACAACACCAACACCGGAGCCGGAACCGGAGGAAACGCCAGAGCTGGAAACACCAGAGCCAGAAGTCACCCCCACCCCGGAGCCGGAACCGGAGCCCACACCAGAAGCAACACCGGTGCCCACGCCGACACCGACGCCGATGCCCGATCCGGAGCCTGTCGAGACCACCCCCCAAGAGATTTATGTCGTTATCACCCCAACCGGCTCTAAATACCATTACCCAGGGTGCCGCCATGTGAACTCCTCCACTGCGACCACATTAACACTGGAGGAGGCCAAAAGCATGGGCTACACTCCTTGTGGTACTTGCCATCCGCCAATGTAAACCAACAAAGCCAGTCGCTTTTGCGGCTGGCTTTTCTCTTTGAAAAAAGTGTTGACTTTTTGAGCCACAATAATTATAATATTTTTGTGGCACAGAAAGTAGGTGATGACTTGAGCCCACGCACAGGTCGTCCAAAATCAGATGCACCGAAAGGAATCGAGGTTAAGGCCAGAATTGATGCCGCCACCAACAAACGGCTCAATGACTACTGCGAGAAGCACCAGAAGACCAGAACCGATGTTGTCCGAGAAGGTATCAATCTGATTTTGGAACAAGAAAAGTGAAGGACACCCGCCGCCCGTCAAAGCATAGCGAGTGTCCTCCGAAACACAACCCCGAGGGATTGATAAATCCATTCTATCAGGCCTCCGGGGGAATTTCAAGGAGGAAAAATAGAAATGGACACAATTCACATGTGCTATGAAGGTTATATCCACTCCGAAGTATACCAGCAGCCGACCGAAAAGGGCCAGGAGTTGAGCGATATTCTCGCCCAGACCGCGGAGCTCCTTCCCAAGCGGGAATACCTGATTTTGGAGGAGGCCGTCAATCGGTATTGCAGCCGGTATGAGGAGCGGGCCTTCGCCGCCGGCTTCCGCTTCGCAACCAAGTTGTGGACGGAGGGCCTGGCATGACTACGAGAGAGACTATCGAAGCCGAGCTGAAGCAGATGGTATTTGACCTCCTCCATGAGCGTGATCGCGAGGAGCTGGAGGAGGGCCACAAGGACGCCTTGGCCCATGTCGCGGCCGCCGAGCAGGCCGGTATCCTGGACAACACCCAGGCCACCGCCTGGAGGAATGAGGTCGAGAAGGCCACCGAGTTCAGCAGAATCCGCATGAAGGGAGAGTAACAGCCACATGGAAGGTCTTCAGGTATTCCAGTACCAAGGCAAAGGTGTCCGAACCGTTGACCAGAATGGTCAGCCCTGGTGGGTGCTGGCCGATGTGTGCGAAGTATTGGAGTTGAAAAACCCTGCAAGAGTGGCCGCTCGTTTGGACGAGGACGAAAAGAATACCCTAACTTTTGTGAAGGGTATTTCTGGCCCTGGGAATCCGACTATGACCATCATCAATGAGCCTGGGCTTTACTCGGTGATCCTGCGGAGCAACAAGCCGGAGGCGAAAGCCTTTAAGCGGTGGATTACCCATGAAGTCCTCCCCACCATTCGCGCCACAGGGGCCTATGGAGGCCCCCAGGCCACCCCCGCAATCGCTGATACCCTGGAACGCATGACGGGCGTTGTGGAGGCGCTGACGGGCCGTATCGAGGCCCTGGAGCGGCAGGCACAAGGAAAGCTGAATTTTGAGCCAACCGGGACGCCGCCGGGTGAAATACCTCGCACTACACGGCGCCACTGGATGAGGAAATTCAACGAAAAGCTGGAGTCCATGCAATACGACCTGGGCATATCAAAACCGGCTATCCTTCGCCGCCTCTATGACCAAGTGGAAAAGCACTTTGATGTCGTTCTGGATGAAGAGCGATTCCGGTATATTGAAAAAACCGGGCAAGAAGAGTGCTCTGTGCTTGAAATTATCTACCGAAATGAGGAGTATCGGGCCTATTTCCAGTATATTATCAACCAAAAGATGGGCCCTGAGTATTGGGATTGGTGACCCCCAGAGGGGCCGGGAGCTCTTGCCCCTGGCCCCTTTCCCATAGTTACGCACCTGTTACGCATTACACGAGAGTAACAGGTATACTACACCTTGTAACGGTAACGCACAGGAAATGCACGGAATTATTACACCTGATTTCAGTAACAAACGCCGTGTGTTTCTGGTGTATTTCCGCGTGAGCAGAGAACCCTTCTCTTCCTCACCTGGGGGCAAGAAAAGAGCGGGAAGTTATGCACATATCCAGTTGAAAATGTTGAAAGTTTTCCTGGGGATATTCACTTTTCAGAACCTTTCCAAAGGGGTGAAGTGTGTAACGCACCTGTAACGCACCAGTAATCCGCTGTTACGCGCCTACCTAACCTAACCATACCAAACCAAACCCAACCTAACCATACCAGAGGTATGGAGGCTCACCCCGGGCCAGGGCGTAAGTCTGATTTACCCCCCTCCTATCCCCTGGGCACCCTGTGGGCATGGGCAGGGCAATTTCACGACCTGAACAACAGAACATAGCCAGTCGCACGGTCGCCACCTTGGCGGCCGTTTTTCTATTCACTGGAGAAAGGAGGAATCCGAGTGCCTACACTACATGAGATAGGCAGAATAGGCCAAAACCGATGGGGCGGCGTCTTCCGTGAAGAGTTCCTGACGGAGCTTCAAGGATGGCGCGGCGTCCGGGTCTACAAAGAGATGTCGGAAAACGACGACATTGTGGGGGCTATCCTTTTTGCAATCGAGATGCTGATCCGGCAGGCCACCTGGGACATCCAGCCGGGCGGAGACACCGCCAAGGACAAGGAGGCCGCCGAGTTCGTGCGGAGCTGCATGGACGATATGAGCGACACCTGGACGGACACCATCGCGGAAATCCTTTCCTTCCTGACCTTCGGCTGGAGCGCCCATGAGATTGTCTATAAGCGACGCATTGGCCGGAGCAACGATCCCCGCCTCAAAAGCAAGTATGGGGACGGTCTGATCGGCTGGCAGAAGCTGCCCATCCGGGCCCAAGAGACCCTTTATGAGTGGCGATATGACGATCGAGACAACTTGATGGGGCTTGTTCAGATGCCGCCTCCGGACTATGGCCTGATCGAGATACCCGTGGAAAAGTTGTTACTCTTCCGCACAAAGAGCCGGAAAGGAAACCCGGAAGGACGGAGCATCCTCCGCAACGCTTACCGGGATTGGTACTTCAAGCGACGCATCCAGGAAATCGAGGGTATCGGCATCGAGCGAGACCTCGCCGGCTTCCCAGTGCTAACCGCCCCCGTGGGCGTAGACATCTGGGACAGCGAGGACAGCGAAATGGTCTCCATCCGGCAGCGAGCGGAACACATTGTGCAGAATATCAGACGGGACAGCCTGGAGGGGCTGGTCAAACCGGCCGGCTGGACGATGGAGCTTCTATCCACCGGCGGCCGCCGGCAGTTCGACACCAACGCCGTTATCGAGCGGTACGACAGCCGGATCGCCATGACGGTGCTGGCTGACTTCGTGCTGCTGGGCCACCAGCAGGTCGGTAGCTTCGCATTATCCAGCGACAAGACGAAGCTCTTCAGCACCGCCATCGGCGCCTACCTGGACATCATCTGTGAGGTTTTCAACAACCAGGCAATTCCGCGACTTATCGACCTAAACGGTGACCACTTCAAGGAAATCACCAAATACCCAAAAATGACCCACGGTGATGTGGAGAGCCCGAACCTTGCCAACCTTGGCACCTTCCTCCGGGAAGTCACCGGGGCAGGCATACTTATCCCGGACGAAGGCGTGGAGGACTATGTGCGCCAGGCCGCGGGGCTCCCGGATCGCCTGGAGGACTATGGGACACAGCTCAACCAAAACAACCGGGAACGCCAGAGGCAGCCCCAGGTCCAGCAGGGACGCACCGCAGCGGGCCAGGAGGAGGGCCAGGAAGGCGAACTCCCGGATGACGACGAAGCGGCCGTAGAGGCCGCCAAGCGGCGCCTTGGGAGGGATGATTGATGCAGCGGATCGCCATGATGAAGCGGGCCCGGGTGTATCCCATCCTGAAGGCAAAAAAGAGCAAGGGCGCCCAGGATGTTCTTGACCGCCTGAACTCCTTCCTCAATGCCGCGGAGCCAGAGCCGGTCTACTGGCTCACACGCTTCTGGAATGACCAGCAGCAGGCCGTTACCTACAAGGAGCTGCGGGATGCCATCCAGCAGGGGTATCTTGACGAGAAGACCCTGGCAGCCTGGCAACAGGACTATGCTAACTTCGTCAATGAGCACCTGAAGGGAATCTGGCAGGACGCAGCCAAGGCAGCAAATGCCGCCCTGGAGGCGGCCCACCCCGACTTCTTCTATGACCCCATGGGGGAAGGCATTCAGAACTGGACGGCCACCCATGGCGCCGAATGGGTAACGAATATCTCCGACGAGCAGCGGGAGGCCATGGTTTCCATGATAGACCGGGCCACCACCGGAGCCTGGACAGGTGACGAGCTGGCTCGGGCCATCCGGCCCCTGATCGGCCTGACCAAGGCCCAGGCCCTCGCCAACCTGAACTACTACGAGCACATGAAGGCGACCCTTCTGGAGAATAACCCCACCATGAAGCCCGAGACGGCAGCCAAGCGGGCCAAGGAGGCCGCGGCAAAGTACGCCGCCAAGCAGCACCGCCAGCGGGCCTATACCATCGCCACCACGGAGCTGGCCTTTGCCTACAACAAAGGCGCCGACGATGGCATAATCCAGGCTCAGCAGCAGGGCATCATCGGGAAAGCCAAGCGTGTCTGGGTGACCGCTGGCGATGATGGTGTATGCCCTATATGTGCAGCTCTTGATATGCAGTCAATCGACATGGATGAAGAGTTCGACTTCAAGGGGAAAAGCCTATATGGTGGCCAGAAGAAAACGCCTCCAGCACATCCGAGATGTGGGTGTGCTGTGATGTACGAAGTCGAGCTTCCAGACATGGAGCCAGAGAAGCCAGAGGCGCCCCCGGTGACCTGGGCAGAGCCCCAGACTCCGGAGCCTCCGGAACCCCCGCCGGTGGTGAGCGCCCCGGGGATTGGGATGCCGGATGGCATGACCCATATGGGCCATGCAAACCTGGGCGGAACCGGGGAAATGCACCTATACCGGGATGCTGACGGCCAGGACTGGCTATTCAAGCCGGCCCAAACCAAGAGTGGAACCCCAGAATCCTTCCGGGCCTATGTCCAGGAGGCGGGTTACAAGGTGCAGTACATCGTTGACCCGGACACGGCCGTTCCTGTCGGAGTCGGGGAGCTGGACGGGAAGTTCGGTGCCTTCCAGAAACGGATCACCACCATTGGGAGCGCAACGGACTACAAAGCCTGGCAGCACAATGGAGGCCCCCTTCCTGATAGCGCCGCCCAGCAGTTCCAGCGGGAGCACATCACCGATTGGCTCCTCGGGAACTACGACAGCCACGGCGGGAACTTCGTCACCGACAGCGCCGGCCGGCTGGTAGGCATTGACAAGGAGCAAGCCTTCAAGTACATCAGCAAGGACGGCGCACAGGCCATGAGCTACGCCTTCCACCCCAACAAGAGCTACGGGGAAACGGAGCCTATCTACAACACCATTTACCGCCGCTTTGCCAAGGGAGAGCTTGACCTTGACCTCCAGGACACCCTTGTCTATATCAAGCGCGTCGAGGCCATTCCTGACAGCGAATACAGGGAGATTTTCAGGGAGTACGCCGAGTCCCTACATGGTAAGGGTAAAGAGGCCGAGGCCCTTCTGGACAGCATTGTGGAACGGAAAGACAACCTTCGGGAGAGCTACCGGTCTTTTTATTCCGACCTCCTCACCGAGCGCACCGGGAAGAAGCAGGTGTTCACTTGGGCGGACGAACTCACCCAGCAGGCGAAGCAGCCCCTGGCAGCCGTTACCCATTCCACAGACGCCCTGAAGAAGATGAATGTGGCCGAGCTGAAGCAGCTTGCCAAGCAGCAGGGCATCCCGTACTACAACAAGTTCAACAAGAAGGAGCTGGTCGAAGCCATATCCGACCCGGTAAAGGCCGTGGAGATCAGCGCAAAGACCAAGGCAAAGTTGTTGAACCTGGAGGCCACCCGTGCCGAGCGCCTGGGTCGGAAGGCAGAGAAACAGCCAAGTCCGCCTCGCTCTGGGGCCATTGACGCCGGCGACCTGTTCCAAGACTTCGGGCAGATTCCGACCCAGCGCATCGGCGTCGCGGTATCCAGCGATGAGGGCATGGTGGAGGGCCTGAACCTGACCGCCCGGAAAATCAACCTGGACGGCCAAGATGTCTATGAAATTACCGGGAAGCTGGCTGAAGGAACCTGGTCAAAGACCTGGGACGCCCTGAAAAAGCAGAGCGAAGTAAAGCAGCTCACCTTCGAGCAGGCAGACGATACCCTGGCCCTTCTGTCTTCTCGTCCGATAAATATGCACGGCGTTGAAATCAAGGCCCGCACACTGGAGGACTCCGGCAGCACCTTCCAGCTCTATGTCCATAACGGTTCCCAGCAGTACAATGCCTGGAAGGGTTTCTTCCGGATCAGGGTGCCGGCCACCGGAAACGGGGCGGCAGACGCCAAGGCAGCAAAAAACCTCCTTGACAGAGCCGGCCTTTCCAACCTGGCTTCCACACCGTCAGCAGCGGCCGAGGCGACATTCAAGAAAAGAAGACTCCTATGGCAGCACGCCCCTGGGAGAATGAAAGAGCTGAATGGGTTGCAAGGCGCTGCTTTGGAGAGTACACTGGATACAATCCTTCGGGAGGAAGGCATTGACCCGGGCAGAGTTGGGAGAATGGTTATGCGGAAAGTGTTCGACGGCTATCAGACCCTTGTGGAAGAGGGCATCAGCTCCGAATACCAGCAGGCCGGCCTTAAATATCTATGGGCCGGCGTGAGAAGACCGGAAGCCCTTGTCGGTATGCTGAATGGAAAGGGCTTCATGTCTACCAATTCCCGCTGCCTATATGGCATGGACTTCACCGGGGCAAGCCCGGGAGATGACATGAGAAGCGGAGGAAGCGACAGCGTATTCACCCGGATCGGCGTCAAAATGAAAAACGGTAAGCAGCCGCGATTCGACGACAGCTATCTCGGTAGGAATTATCGGGTCATCATCGACCCCAAAGAGTTGGAGCGCACCGACTGGTACGCATACACCAGTGACAGCTACGGAACCACGGAAGAGAGCGAACTGCTCGGGAGGAAAAAGGCTATGGATTTTATTGACGCCGTGGCCACAGCCTGGCGACCGAGTAACGAAGTCATGTTCCGGCACGGCATACCGAAGGAGCACTTCACTGCGATCCTGTGCCCGGACGATGCCAGTCGGGCCAAACTCCTGTCCGAGCTGAAGGGCGCAGGGATCACCAAGATAAACGGGACACCAATCGAGGACTTTGTGAAAGTGGGGAACGAGATATGAGCATTGACCGCCGAAAAGCCTACTACTACCGCTGGACAGGAGAAAAGAAGTTCTCTGGTATTGCCGTGGATGTCCATATCCATACTGGGCTGGACGGGAAGGAGCTTCGCTTCATATCCCCGCCGGAGCGCCCCCACGCACAGCCCGGCGCCGTGATCCGGGAGACCGCCGACGGATTCATCTTCCAAAGCGACGGATTCAAGCCCGGGGAATGGGTATTCAAAGAGCTCACCATCGAGGAGTTCCGCCGCTGGATCTGCAAGCGTGTCGGAATGGGGGATGCTATCGCCTCCAAGATTGCCACCACCGACGACCTTCACGAATGGTATCGGAAGACCTTTCACTTCCCAACTGAATGACCCGACAGGGGCGGGGCGCCGCGGCGCTTCGCCCTTTTTCTATGCCAAGGAGTGATTCCAAATGTTTACCTTCAACGAACTGGTCGGCCGGCAGCCAGACGGCGTGAAAAAGACCGCCGGAACAATTACAGGCCGGTTCTCCATCAAAAAGGCCGACGAGGACAAACACCTGGCGTTTGGGTGGGCCTATGTATCACAGGATGAAGAGGGCCAGCAGACCGAGGACTGGTCTGGCGACCAACTGGAGCCGGCCGAGCTGGAGCAGGCCGCCTATGGGTTCGTGGAGCTCTATCGTGAAGGCGGAGAGATGCACAAAAGAGGCGGATGCGCTGTCCTGGTTGAGAGCATGGTCTTCACCACCGAGCAGCAGAAGGCCCTCGGAATCCCGGAAGGCACCCTTCCGGTGGGCTGGTGGATCGGATTAAAAGTCACAGATGATGATGTCTGGGCCAAGGTCAAGGATGGCACATACCCGATGTTTTCCATCGAGGGCTCGGCCATCCGCGAAGAAATCCCGGAGGAACCGGATGATTGACCATTTTCGTGGACTCACGAAAATGATGCAGCGATAAGCCGAGAGGCAGCGGGCGCCCGCTGCCTCTCTGTTTATATACACCACAAGGAAAGGAGGAAATCACGGTGCCCACCAAACTGAAAGGGCTTGAAGTGACGAAGGTGGACTTTGTAGACGCCGGGGACAACAAGCGGGCCGATGTCGTCCTCTTTAAGCGAAAGGACAACGATCAGTCCCAGACCATTCCAGCCCAGAAACCTGCCCAAGAAGGCGCCCTGAAGCGCCTGTTCACCAAAATCGCAAAGGCAATCGGCCTGCCCGATGAGGAGGTAGACGAAGCCGTTTCTGAAATCCAGAAGGATGCCACCACATTCGACGAGAAGGTGGCCCAACGGCAACGCCGGAAGACGGCGGATGAAATCTGGGACTTCTGCTGGATGCTTCAGGACAGCCTTTGCTCTATCTTCTGGGATGAAAACCTGACAGACACCGAGAAGCAGGGGAAAATGAGCGAAAGCCTCACTGAGTTCTCGACGGCCGTTCAGGGGGCTATCCCTAAATGGGCCGGCGGAACCCCCAGCGCAATCGCCAAAACCGCCACACCCACCATCGCACCCGAGCGCCTGGAGTTTGCCAAGCAAACCCGCGACCGCCTGGACGAGCTGATCGCCAAGGCGGAAACCCCCGACCCGGCCGAAGAGCCGGAAACCCCACCCGATGATCCTAATGCCAAGAAAGGAGCACACGAAGACATGAAGATTGACAAGAGCAAGCTGACCCCCGAGGAGCTGGCCGCTCTCGATGCAATCGAGAAGAAGGCCGGAATCCCCGACGACACCGCGCCGGCTTCCCAGCTCGGCGCCACCGAGCCCCCGGCCACCGAGCCAACCGCCAAGGCCGCCCCCGCTGCCCAGGAGCCCGCCGCCGGCACCGAAGACGATGACATCTACAAGGGCCTGCACTCCGCCGTGAAGGCCGAGCTGGAGCGGCTGCGGAAGGCTGCAGATGCCGCCGAGGAGCGGGAGCTTCAGGAAGTCGCCAAGAAGTATGAGATCATCGGCAAGAAGGCGGAGGAGCTGGTTCCCCTGCTGAAGAGCCTGAAGGCCGCCGGCGGCGACGCCTATGGCCAGATGATCGCCGTCCTGGACGCCGGCGTGGAGGCCATGGAGAAGTCCGGCATCTTCAGCGAGGTGGGCAAGCGTGGCGGCGGCGGAAGCACCAGCGGCGACGCATGGGCCCAGATCGAGAAGCACGCCGAAGCAATCCAGAAGAGCGTCCCCACTATGAGTTGGCCGGAGGCTGTGGACAAGGCGTGTGAGCAGCACCCCGAGCTCGTACATGAGTATGAGAACGGCCGATAAAAAGGAGGATCACCATGGGATATTTCGGTACTATCATCAACCCCAGCGCGACCATCACTGCCAAGGCGGCCGCCAAGATTGAGAACGGTGCCTTCCTGGCAGCTACTCTCACCAAAGACGGCGTGGCTGTTGCCAAGGCCGGCGAGGCACCCATCGGCATCTTCATCGCGGAGACCGAGACCATCGAAGCCGGCGAGGACACCACCATCCAGGTCAAGGACATGGGCCTTGGCATGACGGGCGCTGCCGTGGACACCGGCGACCTCCTGGCTGCTGACGCCAATGGCAAGCTGATTAAGGCTACCGGCGGCGCCTTCGCCCTGGCGGTGGCCCTGGAGACGGCCACCGCCGCCGACCAGGTTATTCCCATCCAGATCAGCAAGCCCGGCTATACCGCCGCCGATTAAGGCAGCTATCAGAAAGGAGACTGCAACACATGAACAACAACAGAAGCACCGTTGCCGGCATCCAGGCCGACATTGCCAAGGGCTGGAAGCCGAACAACTACCTCACCAATATGTCCATGGCCTACTTCGCCCAGGCCGGAACCTATGTCGCCCCCAGCATTTTCCCCATCTGCCCCGTGCCCCTGGCCTCCAGCTACTACTACAAGTTCAGCAAGGCCGACCTGGCACGGGACAATGTGCGCCGCAAGCCTATGTATGGCAAGGTGCAGCCGGCCATCATGGGCCAGACCGACGACACCTACAAGTGCGAGGTCGATCAGGTCATCGTGGGTATCGACCAGATCGAGGCCCTGAACTACCAGCGCAGCCGGGCCCCCGGTGTGGCTGACCCCCGCCGGGCCAAGGTTCGCTTTGCCTCCGAGCAGATGCTCATTCATCTGGATATTGTTTTCGCCTCCAGCTTCTTCAAGGCCGGTGTGTGGGGCCAGGAGTGGACTGGCGTAGCGGCAAGCCCCAGCGGCAGCCAGTTCCTGAAGTTCGGCGACGCCAACTTTGATCCCGTCCACTTCTTCGACGAGCGGATTCGGGACATCAAGCAGAGCGGCCGCCGGACGCCCAACCGCCTGGCCCTGGGCTATGACGCTTATCTGGCGCTGAAGAACCACCCCGACATTTTGGAGCGGGTGAAGTACACCGGCACCACCGCCAACCCCGCCCGCGTGACGCCCGCCGTCCTGGCGGAGCTCTTCGGCGTGGAGCAGGTCAAGGTTCTGGAGAGTACCTACAACGCCGGCGGCATCGGCCAGGAGGATATGCAGTTTATCTGCGACACCAACGGCGCCCTGCTGTGCTATGCCACCCCCAGCCCCGCCATCGACGAGCCCTCCGCCGGCTATATCTTCACCTGGGATATGCTGGGCAACGGCTCTTGGACTGCCTTCGACCAGTACGACGGTGAGAACGGCACCCACAGCGAGTTTGTGGAGGGCCTCATGTCCACCGATATGCGGAAGACCGCCGACGACCTGGCGATCTACTTCAAGGACTGCGTGTAAGAGAGGAGGCCCCTATGAGCGATTTTATCTGCGCCAAGGGGCTCACCCTGGGCGGCGTCGCCTACACCCCAGGCGAGGACATTCCTGCCGGGGCCGTTCTTCCCAGCCGTGTCCGGGCCCTGGTTCGCCAGGGCTATATCGTGGCAAAGGCGAAAGCGGCCCCGGCGCCCGCCCAGGAGCCCCAGGAGCCGATGCAAGTGCCGGCCCCTATCACTATCCCCCTTACCAAAGACGGCGGCGTATACGAAGTCGTGGCAGCACCTGAGGACATCATTACAGCCGTCTCTGTCATGCAGCTTACCCTTGACGAAGCCTCGAAGGTCATCGAGGACACCGAAAGCAAAGAGGCTCTAATCCTGATTCATGCCCTCGATAGCAGGAAAGGAATCAAGGAGGCCGCAAGTAAGCGCGCCGGGGCCCTGGCGGAGCCAGATGGAGGCGGGGGTGAGCCCTAATGCTCACTTATGTCTATGAGCCGGGCAAAATCGCGGAGAACGGGAAAGACCGTATGCGCTTCGAGCTCGGCGATACGATGGTAGAGGGGGCAGCCGAGACCTGTGCCCTCTGCGATGAGGAGTACGAAGCTGCCCTTGCGCTCTACCCAAATAGCTGGCGCCGGGCGAAGCTGGCCCTTCTGGAAAGCATCGTCCACCGCTTCTTCTACGAAGTGGACACAAAGGTGGGCCCCTTGTCACTTTCCCTCCGGCAGAGGGCAGATGCCTGGAAGCTTATGTATGACGAGCTGAAGGACGAATGCGCCAAGCTCTCGGCTCCCACCGCAAATCCGAAGGCCCTGGCCCGTCCCCCGTACTTCTACGAGGGAATGCACGACAACCGGGAGCTGGGCGGGACGGCCAAGGGTGGAAAGCGAGGTGGGCGCTTTGTTCTACCTTAGGCCTGGGAACCTATTCAAAGATTTCTGGGTGGAAAAGGCTGTTCACGGGAAGACCGACCGCGGGCGGAAGACGGTCTCTTTTCAGGCAGAAGGCGCCCAGCATATCCTTGCCGTTCTTGCAGAAGCCAAGCCTGACGAAATAGAGAGGTTCCGGCAGCAGAGCCAGCACCCCATCACCCACACCATCACCCAGCGCGGGAGCGCGAAAGCCAAGGCGGAAGACCGCCTTGTGCATGGCGGCCGCTATTTTTATGTCCAGGGCGTGGATTGCCCGGGAGACTTGGGCCTCTGGACTATTTACTATGCCGAGGAAAGGAGCGATGTCGATGGAGATCAACCTGGATGATACCGTATCGGGGATTGTCGAAAAGATTACCAAGCAGGCAGTATCTCGCGGTTTTGTGGCTGCCAATAAGCTCAAAAAGGCTTCGCTTCTTGTGCTATATGGACAGCGCAGCGGCCGGATATACAAGCGTCCTTACTCTTCCAGCACCTACACGGCCTCTGCGCCAGGGGAGCCGCCCGCCAGAAGAACTGGCATTTTCCGAATGAGCTGGCAACCACAGGTCAAATCTTCAAAGGCCGGAAAGACTGTCAACATTCGGCCCGCCATTTGGACAGATGTGAAGTACGCCCCTACCCTGCAAGATGGCACCAAGAAAATGGCCCCGCGTCCTTTCCAAGAACCCATCATCGAGCGGGCCAAGAATGAGATCATAGCGATATACAGCCAGCCCTTCGGCTGACGGAAAGGAGATGCTTATGCCGCTGCTGAAAGAGAGCGCCATTAAGGCGTTCGATACCACGGCCGTCCATGTGGGCGACTTGGTACGGGCACAATACCACACCTGGCCGGAGCCCAGAAACGGCGTCATCGCCTCCGTCAATGAGCAGGAACTGGCGGTGCTCTACCTCCCCGGCCTTCGGAATGTGTCCAACTATTTCCCCATCGCGGCCGCCGAGGTCGCAGACGGGAAGTGGACGGTGCTCTGGTCGTCTGACCTGAAGACCATCCAGGAGGAGGGCGACGCCGAGGAGCCCGGAGGGGATGAAGAAGGGGGCCAGACACCGTGACACTGGAAGACCTGATTTATTCCCGCCTGACTGGCTGGGAAGCCCTCACGGCCAAGCTGGCCCTCGTTGATGGGCAGCCGGCTATCTACTATCAGGTGGCACCGGGAGACACGGCGGACGGCTGGGACGGGAAACCGCAGTACCCCCGTATTGACTACACCGTGGATATGCAGAGCAACCCGGAGCGCCATGCTTCAGGGGTGATGACGGCGAACATTTGGTGCAGCGAAACCGGAGAGCCTCCAGAAAGCCTGGAGCCAGAGCTTCGGGCAGCCATCCGAGATGTATTCCTTCAGCCGGACAGTGGCCCACCGTTCAGCTTGTCGTGGGCCCGCTCTGACGCCTTCCAGGCCCAGAGCCGAGAAACCCTGGTGAACGGGATCACCGTCCAATTTGACATCTACGCATTCCCCACCCAGGAAACAACTGATCCTGACCCTATCCTGGCGATAAATGAATACCTGAAGAAATGGGCCCCAGATGCCCTTGTCATCGGCAAGGACACGCTGGAGCCCTTTACCTTTGCCTCGGAGGAGCGGCCGGTCTTCTACTTCCGGCTGGCCGAGCTTTCTCTATTCCGGGAGACGAACACCGTAGCCTGGATGGACGGGGTGCTGGTGGGTCACATTTTCGCACCGGAGGAAATCCGCCTGAAATGGCTGAAGGCCCTGGCGGATTCCCTATCGCTGGATGGCGAGGTCATCATGCTGGACAAATCCCCCATGTTCCTCACCAAAATCAAGGCGGACAGCAGCGCCTCACCTCTTGCGGTCGGGCAGCTCCGCCTTTCAATCCGCTTCGGCCTGTTGCGCCGAAGGAAGTACGCACACCCGCTTATAAACACCTATCATTCGTAGGAAGGAGGAGCACTATGCCCCAGAAATCCACCGAGAAGAAACCGGGGGCGCCCGCCCCCACAGCGGCGGAGTATTCCGCCCAGGAGCTGATCGCCGCCGCACGATCCGCATTCGGGGTTTCCCCTGACATCATGGCTGCGGCGCTGAAAACCGCCGGTCTCACCCGTGCCACCAAGGCCAAGGCCCGGGAGCTGGCCGAAAACTTTGCAAAGAGGGAGGTCAAGTAAGGAATGGCAGGAACCTTTACCATTGGCGAAACCAAAGTCCGCCCCGGCGTCTACCACCGCTATGAAAACGCCGGAAATGTGTCTCTTGCCGGCGCCATCAACGGTATCGGCGCCGGTGTTTTCCAGGCCAACTGGGGCCCCATGAACGAGGTGGTCGAGCTGGAGCCCAGTTCCAAGGTCAACCAGATTTTCGGTTCCGGGAAGACCGAGGATCTGATTACGGAAATGTTCAACGGGGGTATCACCTCTGGCTTCTTCGTCCGCGCCGGCACCGGCGGAACAGTCCCAACCATCACCCTGAAGAATGCGGAAGAGGCCGACGCCGGCACCCTTCAGGGCGCCTATGTGGGTGACCGGGCCTTCACTGTCACCATCCGGGACAGCATCACCAGCGACGAGCGCGAGTGCATCGTCTACGACGGCACCACGGAGTTCCTGAAGGTAACCTTTGCCCCCGGGGAGGATGAACCCGCGGCCCTTCAGGCGGCCCTGGCGGCGCAGAGCCAGGATTTTATCTTCATTCCTGCGGAGAGCGCCGTCGGCCCCCTGAAAGATGTGCTCCAGAGCCCCTTTACCCCCGGCACCAACCCGACCGCCTCCGCCACCGAGTACAGCAACGCCTTCGACGCCCTGGAGGCCCATACCTGGAATGTCCTCTGCGTGGACACCGAGGACAGCGCCATCCACAATCTGCTGGCCTCCTATCTCGACCGCATTTATGGGGCGGGTGCCTACCCCATGGGCTGTGTGGCACCTCTGACCAGCACCCCGCTTGATACCCGCATGACCAACGCGGCAGCCTTCAACAATGAGAAGGTCGTCTATGTGCTGAACTCTGCGAAGGACGCCACCGGAAAGGTCTATGAGGGCTACCGCCTGGCGGCGCGGATCGGCGGCATGGTCGCGGCCATCGCCTCCAATCAGAGCCTCACCCATGAGGTCGTCTCCCAAATGACCGACCTGGTGGAATCCCTGACGAACACCCAGGTCATCAATGCTCTGAAAAAGGGTTGCCTGGTGCTCACAAAGAATGAGAGCGGCCAGGTTTGGATTGAGCAGGGCATCAACACCCTTATCACCCCCAGCGGGGAGCAGGACGAAGGGTGGAAGAAAATCCGCCGTGTCAAGACCCGCTTCGAGCTCATGCAGCGCGTGGACGACACCACCGAGAAGTTGATCGGCAAGGTGGACAACGACACCGATGGCCGGGCCACCATCGTCGCCGCCGGCAACGGCGTCATTAAGACCATGATCGGGGAAAAGAAGCTGCTGACCGGCACCCAGATGATGGAGGACGCCAATAACCCGGCCCAGGGCGACAGCGCATGGTTTGTCTTTGAGGTCTACGACAAGGACAGCGTGGAGAAGGCATACATGACCTATCGCTTCCGCTTTGCGGCAGACACCAGCGAAGCCTAACAGAGAGGAGTGAGAAACGATGGTAAATAACAGAGGCCCCATTGATACCCGCCTGGCCCTGACAGGGAAGGACGGAGCCCTTTATAGCGATGATGGTACCATGCTGGCGACCTGCGAGACCTTCCAGACCCAGGTGAATGTCACCAACGCGAAATACCAGCCCCTGGGTGACGCCCAGGAGCATGAGGTATTCCAGAGCTACGGCGTGACCCTCTCTTTCACCGAGATCGTCATCACCGACGAGCGGTTCATGTCGGAGTTCTTCGAGGGAATGACCACCGGCGTCATGCCGAGCTGGAACTTCCAGGGCGTGGTCTACGGCCGCAACGGAAGTGAGCAGCGCATGAACTACCGCCAGTGCGTCCCCAGCGGCGCCATTGACCTTCAGAACCTCACGGTCGGCGACCTGCTGAAGCGTGCCTGGTCTATGTTCGTCAATGAGCCCCCCGAGCTTCAGAAGCTCCTCACCGCGTAAGCACAGGGCCGCGCCCCACGCCAGGGCGCGGCCCCATTCCATTCTGACAGGAGGAAATTTTTATGGACAGCATCGAAATGGGCGCTATCAATAATTCGGCCTACCAGGGCCAGGAGCCCGAGACCGTCGGCGAGGAAATCGACCCCAGCACCAAGGAGGGCAAGGAAGTCCTCCGGAGCTATGAGGACGATATTCTGGGTGGCCTTCTGGCCGCTGCCAGCTTCGAGCACAGCGAGGAGGAGACCTACCCCATGGAGGTCGCCAGAAACGGCGTCGTGCTCTTTAAGTTCCGGGTACACCCCCTTCACGAAGAGGACTACCAGAAGTGCCGGGAGCGGTACACGAAGTATGTCCGCAACAAGCAACTCGGTATCCGCGTCCCTGAAAAGACCGACACCATCGCCTATCGGAATGCCCTCATTTATGAGGCCACCGTCAAGGAAGACCGGGAAAAGCTCTGGGACAACCGGGAGGCATGGCGCCGCCTCGATGTCATCAACGGCGTGGAGCTGATCGGCCGGGTTCTGAAGGCCGGAGAGAAGGACGCCATCCTGGAGTACATCGACAAGATCAGCGGCTATTCCATGATGGCGGAGGACACCGTAAAAAACTAATTATGGCCGGCGGGAGGGCGACCCTCCTCCACCATGTCCTCCAACGGATAGGCTTTGAGGCATGGGCGGCCGCGGCTGGCTTCGATTCCGTGGAGGCAGCTATGAAGTCCCGGGGCACGGGAATATTTATCCGCGCCTCAATGCGGGCCCAGATAGCAGCCGACACCAACGGAAGGGGGGAACAAGATGGCGGCTGAAACTTTCCGCATTGAAATACCTATTGATGTCGAGGACAATACCGACCCTGGCGTGAGCAGCGCAAAGCGAAAGGTGAAGTCATTCGACGATGTGAACCGCAAGACGCAAGAGCGCCTGGACAAAATGAATCGCACCAAGTACCGCGTTGTGCTGGATGCCCTGGACAGGGCCAGCAGCGTCGTCGGGGCCGTCCGCTCCAAGGTGGGCGGGATCGCCGGCAAGACCTTCAGCTTTTCCATGAAGGTCATTGATGTGGCGACCGCCCCCCTCCGGGGGATATTGAACCTCGTGACCTCGATAGAAGGGGCGGTGCTGGGAGCCACAGGCGCCTTTGCTGCCATCTACCAGCCCATGAACCTCGCCGGCGACTACGAGCAGACCGTGGTGGCCTTCAACACCCTGCTGGGCAGCGCCGAAAAGGCCAGCAAGTTCCTGGCAGAGGCCCAGGAGTTCGCCAACACAACGCCCTTTGAATTCCCGGAGCTGCTCGACAGCAGCAAGCTCCTTCTGGCCTTCGGCTTCGAGGCAGACAAGGTTCTGGGCATGATGGAGACCATCGGTGACACCTCCAGCGGCCTCGGAGCTGGTGCTGAAGGTATCGACCGGGTCACCCGGGCCCTGGGCCAGATGTATGCAAAGGGCCGCGTCCAGTCTGAAGAGCTACTTCAGCTCCAGGAGATGGGCGTCCCGGCGGCGGAGATCCTTCAGGAAGAATTGGGGTTGACCGCCGAGCAAGTAGCCAACATCGGAAATGAGAGCGTAAATGCCTCCGTCGCCATCCAGGCCCTTCTCACCGGCATGGATAAGCGTTTCGGCGGTATGATGGCAAACCAGTCCAAGACCGCCAAGGGCATGATAAGCACCATCACCGACACCCTCCAGAACAACCTGATCCGCAACTGGGGCGAAGGCTTGTGGGAAGGCATCAAGCCCGGCCTGGAAAAGGTGACGACCTGGCTCGACGAGAACCAGGACATCGTGGCCGAGTGGGGAGAAGCCTGGAAAGACGCCGGAGCCAATATCAGCAAGTGGGTCATGGAGCGGATAGATGGCCTCCGAAAGACCATCACCGACCTTGTGAACTCCAAGGAGTGGCAGGACGCGGAGACCTTTGGTGAGAAGGTAAGCCTTGCCTGGGACAAGATCATCGCGGAGCCCTTCAATACCTGGTGGAACAGCACCGGACGGGCCTGGCTGACCGAAAAGGCGGCCAGCATCGGAGAGGGGCTCGGCAGCGCGATCACCACCGGCCTCTTGACCCTCCTCGGAATTGATGTCAGCGGGGCCCTGGAGGACGGAAAGACCGTGGGTGGCTCCTTCATCGAGGGCTTCACCGCCGGCTTTGACACCGAGAAAATCACCGCAGCCCTGAAGACCTGGGCCAGCGAGAACAAGGAGATTGTCGCTGGTATCGGGATCACCATAGGCGCCAAAATGCTGGGCGGTATCATAAGTGGCCTGGGTAAGCTGTCCGACCTGAAAAACCTACTCGGAGGAAAGGGCAGCAAGGCCGCAGCGGCCGCCAGCGCAGTAACCGGAAATCAGTACACGACCACCACTATGACCGTCACGGCCAGCGTCGTCAATGTTTACGGAAACAGCATGGGGAACCGGGCCAGTCAGGCCGCAACAGCAGCGAACGCTACGGGAGCGGCCGGGAGCTTCCTGCCGGCCCTCCCCGGAGCTGGGGTAGCCAGCCGGGCCCTAACAGGGTCCACGCAGGCCGCTCTTCCAGGAGAAGCGCAACTCGCCCTGCCCGGCACCGTTACAACCGCAGCCAGCGGCGGCGGGAAAGCTGCCTGGCTTGCCCAGGCACCAGGCGGCGTTATCGGCTCCCTTCTGGCGAAAGCCGGCGTAGTCCTTGGCAGCGGCGCCAGTACGGCGGCCGGGGCTGCAGCAGCCGGGGCCGCTGGAATTGGCGGCGGAATCCTGGGCGGTATCGGCATTATCGACGGTATCAGGAACATCATCAGAGGAACCCAGACCACCGGGAAGGAAGCCCAGAATGAGTACGCAAAGGGCGGCACGAAGATCGGCATGGTAGGCGCTGGAGCGGCCGCAGGGGCCGCTATCGGCTCGGTCGTCCCTGTGGTCGGCACCGGCATCGGAGCTCTTGTGGGCGCCGGCGTCGGCGGCATAGGGGCCCTTCTGGGCGGTGACAGCATCGGCCAGGCCCTGTCGGACGCTCTGGACGAGGGCGGATGGCTCAACAACATGGGCGACGCCATCGGCACATTCTTCTCCGAGACCTTACCGGAAAAATGGGGCGAGTTCTGGGATGGAGTAGGCAACTTCTTCACCGAGACCGTACCATACGGCATCGGCTACGCAACCGGTGCCATTCAGACCTTCTTCACAGAAACCATCCCGGCAAAATGGACGGAGTTCTGGAACGGTGTGGGGAATTTCTTTACAGAGACCATCCCTGCATGGGCCGAAGGGGTAAAAACTGGCGCCATCAACTTCTTTACCGTCACAATCCCCACAAAATGGAATGAGTTCTGGGGCGGCGTCGGGAATTTTTTCACCGAGACCGTTCCAGCTTGGGTGGAGACCATGAAGACCGGAGGCGTGAATTTCTTCACGGTCACTATTCCGACGAAGTGGACGGAGTTCTGGAACGGTGTGGGGAACTTTTTCACGGAGAGCATACCAACCTGGTGGGGCAACCTAACCAGCAAGGTCTCTGAGTTCTTCACCGTAACTATCCCAAACGCCTGGAATGGCTTCTGGGATGGCCTATGGTCAAGCGTCAGCGGCTTCTTCGGCGGTGTGTGGGATAAGGTGACCGGGGCCTTCAGCTCCGGCTATTCTGACGCCACAGAGCACGCCTGGGGCGGCATTATGACAAAGCCCCACATGGGCATCGTCGCCGAAGACGGCGCAGAGAGCATTATCCCCCTGTCCCCCTCGAAACGGGGGCGTGGGATTGACCTGTGGCAAAAGACCGGCCAGGCCCTGGGTGTACGCCCCTATGCTGAAGGGGGCATCGTCGGGGACACCGATGACACCTCCGTTCCCTTGGGGCCGACAGGAGGCGGGGGCGATACGCCAAGGTTTGATATTCACCTGGAAATGAGCCCGCAGTTCATCATCGAGGCCCGAGAGAGCGGCATCGACGAGGATACCATCGTGAACATCATCAAAGCCCGGATTCGGGAGATGGTGGATGACATCAGCGACGAGCTGGCCGAGCGGCTGGCCCGTATTTTTGCCAATATGCCAGTGAAAGGAGGCGCGTGATCCGTGGATGTCTATATTACTGAAAAGGAGAGCGGCACCCGGATCGCGCTCTCCATGCTTCCCGAAAAGACCAAGCGGAAGGCAAGCACCAAGTTCCAGAGCTATGACATCATCAATGTGGGCGAAGTCAAGGTGCCCCGGGGCACAAAGCTGCTGACCTTTTCCTGGGACGGCATCTTTCCTGGAGCCGGCCGGAAGAATTATAGCTTCGTGAAAAGCCACTTCTGGATGGAGCCCAAAGAGTTGGAGGGGATTTTTGAACGATGGCGGAAAAACGGAACTACCCTGATCCTTATGGTGACAGAGACCTTCATCAACCATGAGGTCTGTGTTTCCGACTTCACCGCTACCAACAGCGGAGGCGCCGGCGATGTCTCATATAGCGTCACCTTCACCGAAGCAAAGGAAATCAAGGTTTATACCACCTCCGAGCTTAATATAAAGCCCTCGGCAAAGACCAATGAGACCAGCTCGGCCACCAGGCCGGCGCCGGCGGCTGCCTCGGCCACGACCTACACAGTCAAGAGCGGGGACAGCCTGTGGGCCATTGCAAAGCAGTACCTCGGAGACGGTTCCAGGTACAACGAAATCTATGAGCTCAACAAGGACACCATCGGCAGCAACCCCAATTTGATATATCCGGGCCAGACCTTCACCTTGCCCAGCTAAAGGAGGTGCCGATTTGATAGATGCCAGAAAGCTGAAGTATAAAATCATCGGCATTTTGGAGGACGGCACCCAACTGGACATCACAGGGGCCACCGAAGACCAGGGGTGGGAGGAAGGCGAAGGAGAACTTGCCCTGCGGATCAACCTCACCGTCTACAATGCCAAATACCGCGGGCAATACCTATCGGACATTCTGAAGCCCGGCTGCATCGTTGCCATTGTGGCTGACTGGGGTGATGGGACGGAGGAGGTGGCCCGGGGATCCATCGTCGATTGGGACACCACCAACCGGAGCTCCGAGGACACCTTTTCCATCCTGGCGTATGACGAGCTCTTCGACTTCCAGAACAGCCAGGATAATGTCTATATTACCGCCGGGACGGGCACCAAGGCCGCGCTGACGGCCATTTTTTCAGATTGGGGTATTCCTATCGGAGAGTACAAAGGGCCCGATGTGGCCCACGCTAAGACCGTGTTCAAGAACGAATATTTGAGCGACATGGTCGAGCAGCTTCTTGATGATGCGATGAAGCAGGGAGCCCCAAAGTGTATCATCCGCGCTGTCCAAGGCGCTATCCGTGTGCTCCCAGAGGGGAGCAACACCACGATTTATCACTTCGACGAGGACAGCAACATCGAGGTCACCAAGGACAAGGTGAGCACCCAGGGGCTTGTTACCCGTGTGAAGGTGGTCGGAAAAGAGGACAGCGAGGGCCGCCAGCCGGTGGAAGCCATCATTGATGGGCAGACCGAGCTTGGAATCCGTCAGCGGATATATAACCGCCAGGAGAACGACAGCCTGGCAACGGCGAAGACGGCGGCCCAGGAAATCATCACCAACAGCGAGGCCGACACCAGAACCACTTCCATCCAGGGGCCCGATGTTCCCATGATCCGCCGCGGAGATAAGGTGCATATCAACGGTCGCACCCTCAACGGCTATTTCATCGTCTTATCCGTCCAGCACAACGCCGCCTCCGGCTCTATGACCATGGGGGTGAAGGCGTTCCAGGAGGAGGGCACCGCCGGCCAGAGTAACCAATCCCAGACAGAGCAGGCCCAGGGAAACCAGGAGACTACCGGCTCTGGCTTCAGCCAGGGAGACCGGGTGATTCTGAACGGCGCTGTCTACCGGGACAGCTATGGCACCGGAAAGGGAAAGACCTGCAGCAATTACACAGGAACCATTACCATCGCCGTGGACACCAGCCGCCCGTGCCCCTATCACATTGACGGAATCGGCTGGGTCTACCCGAACACCATCACCAAAGCATAGGACAGGAGGCAGTATGAGCCAGGCAGAAGGAAATCCGGGTGTAAACAAGCTGGCCCGTGCAATAAAGGGCCGCATTGACCGGGAGCGAGAGGCTTACTCCTCTCTCGTCTTGGATTTTGGGGAAATCCAGGGGGATTACAGTCTGAAAACGAACACTTTTCCCAAAACAATCCCCAAGGGCGATTACATGGTGTGCAGACAGCTCACCTTGGGCCCTACCGACACCCATCTGACCTATACCATCGAGCCGGGAAACCCAGACGACGGCACCCACAACCACGGAAGCAGCGGTACGCATGGCGGCCATGTCAGCGGGGATGGCAGCCACACCCACACCAATGAAGGCCCCCATGTCCACGATGTCCTGATCCCAGAGAAAATGCGCAAGCTGCTTCCCGGCGACCGCGTCCTCGTGGCGTGGGTACAAAACGACGCCGTGGTGATCGACCTGATCCTCCCCGCCAGCGTCTTGTGAGAGGAGGCGACCTATGGCAGAGCAAAGCCTTTTCCCAACTTTTTCGGTGCCCGTCATTGAGACCCCGACGGCCGCACAGGAGCGGAAATACCGGCGCAGCCTATACTTTGACTATGCCACCGGGGATTTCCGGCAGGACGGCGCCGGGAAGATCGTGGAGGCGGATGGCCGAGAAGCCTATAAGCAGTGGTGCATGAAAGTCGCTATGACCGAGCGTTTCACCCGGCTGGCCTACACCACGGACATCGGAACTGAAATGATAGACGCCCTGAACCAGGAAGACCGGGAAGCGGTTCAGAGCGCCGTCGAGCGCACGATCACCGAGGCGCTCATGGTAAATCCAAAGACAGAATATGTCCGGGGATTTTCTTTTACCTGGGAGGGCGATTCCTTGTCCTGCACCTGTATCGTGAAGGGGCACGACTGGGAGGAGTTTTCCGTCGGAATTCCAGCTTCAAAGTGAGGGGGTGAAAAGGAATGTCAACAGAATTTGTTGCACCGAGCTGGCTGAACGACCAAGATGCCGAAACCATCCACAAGCGGATGATGGCGGCCCTGCCCGCAGACATTGACGACACCGAGGCCGGCTTCCCTTGGGATCTGACAAAGCCGTCTGCCTTGGAGAAAGCAGAGCTTCTGCAATTTCATTTGGTGGAGACCCTGAAGCTCATGTTTCCCATGTGGGCATATGGGGAGTGGCTTGACTATCATGCGAACCGGATTCACCTGACGCGTCGCCCTGGCACTCCGGCATATGGGACGCTCACCATCAGCGGACTTGTGGGGACGACCATCCCCAAGGGGTTTGTATTCGCTGTTCCGGCTGTTGGGAATTCCCCTGCGGTTGAATTTTTGACCGAAGAGGAAGTGACCATCGACGAATCTGGAACCGTTGAAGTAGGCGTAGTCGCCGCCGAAATTGGGCTGACCGGAAATGTGCCAGAGGGCGCCGTTGCCATTATGGCAGAGCCCATGACAGGTATTACAGCCGTCACTAACACGGAGCGGGTCACCGGCGGGACGGTCGAAGAGGACGACGATTCCCTCCGGGAACGCATACTGGAGGCTGAGCGGGCCGGAGAGGCCAGCTTCGTGGGCTGCGACGCCGACTATATCCGATGGGCAAAGGAGGTGCCCGGCGTCGGTGAAGCCTTCGTGATCCCCCAATGGAACCCAGAGGTCAAGAACAGCGTGAAGCTCGTTGTTCTGGACGCCAACGGAGAGCCTGCCAATGAGCGCATATTGCAGGAGGTCTTCAATTACATCATATCCCCAGACGACCGTATCAACAGGAAGGCTCCCATCGGGGCCATACTGACGGTAGCGGCGCCAACCATGGTGCCGATCACCTATGCCCTTAAAGCGACGCTGCGGGCCGGCTATGATGCCGCCTCTGTCCGCGTAGCCATCGAGAGCGACATCTGGAACTACTATGTGCAGGCCAAGGAAGACAACCTTGTGAAGTACAACGAGATTCACGCCCTCATTACCCGTTCCCCGGGCATTTTTGATTTTACCAGTCTCACCCTAAACGGGAAGACTGATAACATAGTGCTAAAGCAGGATGAATACCCGGAGACAGAGAGCATTGACCTCGGGGTGCCGGAGGGGGTGTCCATGTGATTGAACTCGAACATTTCCCCACAAGCCAGAGCGCCCAGCGGATGATGTCCCGCATATCTCCCATTTACGGAAAAGCCTATGTCGGGAAATGGCTGTTCCAAGTGATGGGCATTGAATGGGATGGCGCTTGGTTGAGGTTTAGTGAGCTACGCGATCAGGCTTTTCCGGAGACAACAACTTGGGCCATCGATTACTGGGAGCAGCGATATGGTATTGTACCAACACCATATGTTACTTTGGAAGAACGACGCCGGGAGGTGATGTATAAGCGAAATATACGAGCGCCAATGAATCCAGCACGAATGGAAGCTATTATCCAGACCATGACTGGATTTCCAGCCAGAATTACCGAGAATGTTGCAGATTACACATTCTCGGTAGAAGTTTTTATTGGCAGTCAAAACTTCGACTATGATTCAATATTAAAAAAGCTAAAGCGGATTAAGCCAAGCCACCAGGACATGATTATGTCCATGACGTCGGTTACCAAAATAGTCATCCAAACCGTCTGGGGATATGTCCTGTACGCCGTCCGCCGGTGCGGTACCTGGCCCCAGGCGGCCACCCGGGGAGGAGTGACCCGGGAGCTGGTGGTAGTGGAGACGGGGGACGGTCAGGCGGTTTACACCGTCCCGGCCACCGGGGAGGCCGTCACCGGCACCTGGCCCCAGGCGGCCACCCAGGGAGGACGGGCCGGAGCGGTGGTGATCGTGGAGGGAATGGACGGGCAGGCGGTCTATACCGCCCCGGCCACCGGGGAGGCCGTCACCGGCACCCACCCTCAGACCGCCACCAAAGGCGGAGCAGGGGAGGGCGGGCTCACCTTTACGGAGACGGCCGGCGCGGCCGCAGTGACCGCAAGGCCCTGCGGGAGTCCGCTGGGCACATTATAGAGGAGGGATATCATGCTCACAGACACCGCCCTGGAAAAGTTCAGGGTCTTTGTCAAACGCAACATCTATCGGGCCAGATACCGGGTTGGCTCCACCTGGCGGGAGGCAGCCATCAATGAGGTGGAGATCCAGTCCGGCGGTACCGTCCGGGCCTGGCTGGCCATCAACCCCGGCGGGGCCGCCACCGTCAACCGGGTGGAGCTGCTGGACCCCAACGGGGCCACCTGGGCGTACCAAAATGTCTCCATCTCGGTCACCGCCCAGCAGAGCGGCATCCTGTACTGGTTTGACTTTACCATCAAAGAGGAGGTGGCTTGATGTACAAGCGTACATACTGGCTGGATCATGTGAGAGTGCCGGACAACACCTATAACGTCAAGGCAAACGGGGACGGAACGTCCACCATTACCCCCGCTGGGAAAGTGGTTCAGCAGGGGGTATTTCAGGATCAGGCCCATTTTAACAACATGGAGGTTGGTATCTCGGACGTAGACCGGGCCATCCGTGTCCTGATCGACGGCTATCTGGCCCTCCGCAGGACCCAGGAGCAGCATGGGGCGGAAATCATGGGGGAGACAAAAGAGGTGACCCTGACCAACAGCAAGAGTTACCCCTTCAATTCCACGGTTAGCGCCCCCGTCTCGGTGGCATTGACCACTAACCGCAAAAACCTGTACTACTCCATTGAAGCCACCGCCACCAGCGTGGAGGGCGGCCTGGTGGGGGATATCCATATCACGGACAAGCAGCTTAACGGGTTTAAGGTCAGCTTTGACGGCTCGGCCAAAAGCGTGACCCTGACCCTGAGAATCAAGGGAGGAATGGTGGCATGAGCGCGAAAATCACAGTAGTCGAGATCAATGAGGGAACTAAGATCGCCTGGAAGCAGAGCACCACGAAGTTGACCTTTGGCGATGATGAGCTGATGGTCAACTGTGCCGCCTATCAGCGGGACTGGCCGGTACATCTGGACATCTGTGGGGACGAGAACGGAAATCTGGTCATCGGCACCGGCACCGGCCGGTACTATGTGGCCCAGGTGGACATCCCCGCCCGGGAGTACGCCGAGCCGGAGCCCGTGGAGGCGGTGGCCCTGGCGGAGAGCGACGCCGGCGCGGACGCCCAGCAGTCCACCGAAGCCGAGCCCGTCCCCCTGGATATGGCAGATGTGACCCTGACCCTGTGGGCCATTGATGGCCTGCGCGAATAATTTTGGAGGTGTAATTATGGCAAATTTTGATACCAGCGGCCTGGCTCTGGCCGCTGTCTGCCCCAGCAATAAGATGATTCTGGACGACAAGGGGATGCCCGGCTTTTATGTCCAGGTAGGTGCCCAGAAGCTCTCTGCCCTCCTCACCGGAGGAGACGACACGGTGCATCCCGCATTCCGGGTCAGCGGCGTGGAGAAGCCCTATATTTATATCGGCAAGTATCAGGGTGTGGAGGACAACGGCAGGATATACAGCCTGCCCGGGGTGGACCCCAAGGTGAGCATTACCCACGATCAGTACATTGACCGCTGCCAGGCCAAGGGATCGGGCCACCACTGCATCACCGCCGCCGAGCGTGCCTTTTTGGCCCTCTGGTGCCGCAAAAACGGCACTATGCCAAAAGGTAACAACAATTACGGAAAAGATTCATCTGAAGCCTTATACACGGCAATCCCGGCGGCGTATGACGCAGATGGACGGATCGCCCGGCTGCTCACCGGCACCGGCCCGCTGTCGTGGCGCCATAACGGAGCCTTGGACGGCATCTGCGACCTGAACGGAAACATCTGGGAGTGGGCGCTCGGCATCCGCCTGGTCCATGGAGAACTCCAGGTAATCCCCTGGAACAACGCCGCCGACCCGGATGTTGATATGAGTGCCACGTCGGCACAGTGGCAGGCTATAAAGGCTTCGGCATCCTCGTGGGAAGATCTGTTTATCCCGCCTAACGGTCAGGGCACGACAACCGGCAGTGTAAAGCTGGATTATGTGTCCGAGCACTGGCAGTGGGCCACTACCATCACCTCCCAGGAGGACAGCATCCGCAACGCCGTTTTTTATCTCACCACAGCCTCCGGCCTCAGTCCGGCAGCAAAGCTGTTTCTGCAGACCATGGCCCTCCTGCCGGAGGATGGGCAGGAGGGTGATACCTACGGAGGAGATTATCTTTTCGCCAACAACGCTGCTGAGGCTCGGTATGCGTACTGTGGAGGCGGCTGGAATAATGGCTCTGGTGCGGGCGTGTTTGCCTTAAATTTCGGCTATGACCGCTCTTATTCGTACTCTAATGTAGGCGGGCGACCCGCCTACGCGGAGCTGGCAGCGGAATAAGAGGTGATGCCGGTGACCATTGATTTTTGGACGTTCGCGGCGGCGTTCATCTCCGCTATGGGCGTCCCCAGCACCATCATGGGTCTTATTGTCTGGAGGCTGAAAGGCCGCATTGATGAAAGGGACAAGGCCCAGGAGGAACGAAACAAGGCCCAGCAGAAGCTTATGGTGCTCCTCGTCCAGTCCACCAGGGCCTCTATCGCCCTGGGCGAGGCCACCGCCCACGCCATGCAGCGGGGGCATACCAACGGCGACATGGAGGCCGCGCTGAAATACGCGGCCGATGTGAAGCATGAGCAGAAGGACTTTTTGGCAGAGCAGGGAATACACAACCTGTTCGACGAGTGAAAGGAGAATTGCTATGACTTTTGACATTACCCCCATCGTTGAGGCCGTCGTCGCCGTTGTGTGCGCGGTCGTGACCTGCGTCCTCATTCCCTACATCAAGAGCAAGACCACCACCGAGCAGCAGAAGGAAATCAACGCCTGGGTGAAGATCGCCGTTTCCGCCGCAGAGCAGATTTATACCGGATCCGGCCGCGGCGAGGAGAAGAAAGCCTACGTCCTGGAGTGGCTTCGGTCCCACGGCGTCACCGTGGACGACGAGAAGCTGGGTGCCATGATCGAGGCGGCAGTCTATGAACTGTCCCAGGGCATTATCCCCCTGGAGGGCGTGGCCGTCGTGGAAGGCGGTGATACCAATGACGGCGATTGACAGAGTGATCGCAACCGCCCAGACGGAGATCGGCTACATCGAAAAGGAGACCAACTCCCAGCTCGACAGCCCGACCGCCAACCCGGGAGACGGCAACTGGAATAAGTACGCCCGCGACTTGGATGCCTTGGACATCGTCTATAACGGCGATAAAAACGGGTACGCCTGGTGCGACATCTTTGTGGACTGGTGCTTCATTTATACCTTCGGCCTGGAGCTGGGCATGGCCCTTCTCTGCCAGGCAAAGGAGGGCCTGGGCGCCGGCTGCACCTACTCCGCCCGCTACTACAAGGACAAGGGGCAGTTCCACACCAGCAATCCCCAGGCCGGAGATCAGATTTTCTTTACCAACGACGGCGGAAAGACCATGTACCACACCGGCCTCGTGGTGAAGGTGTCCGGCACACGGGTCTATACCATCGAGGGCAACACCAGCTCACTCCCTGGCGTAGTAGCCAACGGCGGGTGTGTCCGGGATAAGAGCTACCCCCTGGGGGCCAGCTATATCGGCGGCTACGGCAGGCCCGACTATTCCCTTGTCCCAGACAGCGGGGAGCCCAGCACCCCGAGCGAGGCGACCGGCGGTAGCTACACCGTGGTGGCAGGCGATACCCTCTCCGTAATCGGCAGCCGGCTCGGCGTGTCCTGGCAGGACATCGCCCAAGCCAACGGGATCACCGCCCCGTACACCATCTACCCCGGACAAATTCTTGTAATTCCTATGGAGGAGGACGACGAAATGAGCTATGAGCAGTTCAAGCAGTACATGAGCCAGTACCGGAAGGAGCTCCAGGACAACGATAAGGGCGACTGGAGCAAGGAGGCCCGGGAATGGGCCGTCAAGGTCGGCCTGTTCGCTGGTAACGGCACCGACATCAACGGGGAGCCCAACTATATGTGGCAGGACTTTCTCACCCGTGAGCAGGCCGCACAGATCTTCTATCGCTTCGCCCTGGATCATGGACTGGTATGAGCGGCATGGAAAAAATGCTTCTGTTGCTGACAGGGCTTCTCCTCGTCCTGATCGGCATGGCTATTGCTGGGAACCACCGAGCCCCGTCCCGGAGACGGAAAGGAAAGCAGGAGCAGCGCCCGCAAAAGACCGAGTTCTCCAAACAGCTTATCGCGGACATTCGAGCCCTTTTGTGGGTGGTGACGGTCGGGGGATTATTCCTGGCCGCCTACTGCATCCGGGTCGGCTACACCGGCTCCCTGCCGTGGATCAGCGCGATGGTGGGGCTTCCTTGGACAGCGCACGGAACCGTCTGCGCGTTTTACCTCAACATGGCGAAGTCAGACCACCGGCGCGGCGGGATCACCTACGACGCCGCCAAGGCCGCGAATTTTAATGTGCCGCAGCAGGAGCCGGAGGGCTCCGTTGACAGCCCCGCAATCTAAAATAGGCGCCCCGGCCGATAGAAATACCCGGCCGGGGCGCCTCTGCTCTGCGGAGCTGCGGATTGCGCTTGACAGCGCCGAAAAAGGGAGTTATACTTAACATAGAACGAGGGCGTTGCCGGCAGACGGCAGCCCCCTCCAGGATTAGTTCTTCAAAAAGAAGTAACCGCCGACTGTGGGGACAGAGGGGCGGTTACTTCTTTTTATTGGCCGCAATAAAGAGGCCGATAATGCCAACGATTAAGATGCCGGTCTGAATAAGATCGGAGTAAGTAACCATTGGGCAGCCCCCCTTTCCATAAGATCAGAGGGCAAAGAAGTGACTGCCCTCTGCTGGAAGAGGGCAAACCGCCTGCCGTAGATGGCAACGCCACCGACAGAATACCACGAATTCAGGCGAATTGCAAGGGGGAGCCCCTCTCCCCTGAAATTGGACATACTGCACAAAGGCCCCCGGATGATTTTGTATATCATTCGAGGGTCTTCTTTCTTGATTTATAAACCGAGGCGGTTTATAATTAGCTCACAAGGCAAGGGGAAAGCCTGAAGGATAAAACAGAATGCGACAGTGAAAGCCGGGCCGGAAGCGGACACAGTTCCGGGGATGGCCGGCAGGCGGTAACGGCTGCGAAAGGCAACCTTCAGGCTCCGGCCTTGGACGATAAATTCAAACACTACCAGGAGAGAATGAAAATGAAAACTTATCAAGTGTTCTACTGGATAAAGAAAAACGGCCGGGAATATCTGAATCATATGTATGTGGCCGCCAATACCGCCAAAGAGGCCACACAGGTGTGCAAGCAGCAGGTGAGGGAGCAGACAGGACGGAACGCTTTCCGGCCCACTACCAAAGCACCAGACCTGGCCGCCTACAAAGGCAACCCAAACTTTGTCGTTGAGTAACCACACCGCCAGCCCCGAAGGTACGAAGGCAGAAGGAGGAAACCATGGTAGCCTATTACGAAAACGAAGCGGCCGTTGACGCCGCCCTGAAGAAGGCCAAGACGCCAGAGGAAGTGCTGAAGATCGCCCACGACCTGGAGCAGCGCATGGCACCGCACCACTGGCTCAAAAAGGCCCTGGCCGTTCACAGCTCCATGATTTGACGCCAAGGCGCAGCAGCCCGCCCCGGAGGCTACGAGGGCAGAAAGGAATACGCTATGACAAACCGAGAAGCCTACCTGACCGACCTCGATGACCTTCAGAAAGAGATTGACTATCTACTGAGCCTGGTTCCGGCCGGAAAGTCCAAGAAGGAACTCCAGGTACGAGAGCAGGCGGAAGAAGCGGCCGGAAGAGCCAGGGCCACCATTGGCTGCATGAGAAACGATTATATCATCGCTGACTGCTGACAACACAAAACGCCTGACCTACCGGGCCTACGGGGAGAAAGGAAATCGCTATGAAAAAGACCTACATTGTTCACAAGTGCATTTCCCCCATGGATGTCCGAGGCCTCTGCATTCGGCAGAACTGGTACACCAGAGGCACCGCCTTGGAATATGAGGCGATGCTTCAGAGTCTCGTGGACAAGCACCACATGACCAGAGACAATATCACTGACCAGGACATCATTGCTTTGGCAGAGGATATTGCGGAGCACAGCGACCTGGAAGACCTGGAGCCGGAAACCGACGCGGTGGCCTGTATCGCCTTTGAGCTGGCCCGGCTGGTAACCACTATTTTTGAGGCAGTTTAATAGCGGCCCGCCTCGGAGGTCACGAAGGCAGAAAGGATGAACAGCACCATGAGCGAGAGGATCACGCGCACCTGCCCCTTCTGCGGGCAGCAGTACACAGCGCCCCCGGCGCTTTCCCGCCGGGACAACAAGACGGACATCTGCCCGACCTGCGGCATGATGGAGGCCCTGGCGGCCATCCCCCGGCGTGAGGGGCCGGCCGAGCGGACGCGGAGGGTCGTCTATACCACCGGAAACAAATGGGCCATTGAAAACTTCGAGGCCACGCACGACTGATTGGAGGGTAAATTCATGTCAATAGGACGCCAAGATTATGAGGAGCGCAGGGAGGCCCGTGCCGACCGCCTGGAGGAGCGTGCCCAGAAGGCCGCCGGCAGAGCGGCCGACGCCTTCCGCCGCTCCGAGGACGCTGTGAGGGGCATTCCGGCGGGGCAGCCCATCCTTCCAGGAGCCAGAGGAATCCCTCAGAGGAAGGCACAGGAGCGTTCCTGGAGGCTCATGGGTGCCAGCGTTGAAAACGACCGCAAAGCTGACCGCCTCCAGCGCAAGGCCGATGCCGTCCGCGAGAACACCGCTATCAGCAGCGACGACCCAGAGGCTCTGGAAAAATTGGAGAAGAAGCTGGCCGCCCTTCAAGCCGCCCAGAAGAAGGACAAGGCCCTGAACGCTTACTATCGGAAGCACAAGACCGTCAAAGGCTTTCCGGGGATCAGCGACACCCAGGCTGCCAAAGTAGGCGCCAGACTGGCCGAGCTGCGGGAGGCGCTGCGCCGCCCCATCCCCGCCTTCCAACTATCCAACCGGAACGCCGAAATCAACCGGCTGAAGAAGCGCATCGAGCAGCTCCGGGCGGTGGACGAGATGCAGCACATCGAAATACCCTTCCCCGGGGGACTCCTGATTACCAATGAAGAAATCAACCGGGTACAGATTATCTTCGATGCCCGGCCGGAGGAGGCCGTCACAGAAAAATTGAAAGCCTATGGCTTCCGGTGGGCTCCCAGCGAAGGGGCCTGGCAAGCGCAGCGGACGCCGGCAGCCCTGGCCCGCGCAAAGTGGCTGCTCGGGATCACAGCGAAGGAGGGAAACTGAATGCCTATCGAGAGATTGAAGCATGAGACCATCCACCTGAAGGACGGGCGGTACGCCGTATTGAGCACGGCCCGCCTGCCTTCCGGGAAGTATGAAACGATGCTGCTCGGGCAGGATGGGGACGAGATTGTGGCGGCGAAGGCAGCCGGCGAAGAAGAGGCCCTGGCAACCTTCCGATATTTCAAGATGGTCTATTCGTCTCCCGTGTTAAAGGGCCGATACCAAAAGCTGTCCGAGGATCTGAAGGCTGCCTTTGCCTACGGCCGGGAGCACCAGGGGACGGACGATGGAGGCACCTGCAACTTTGATGCCCCGACCATCCACCTCCGCGGATGGAGCCGGAAGATGGTCGAAGCCGCTGCGGCGGTCGCCGGCGGAAGCTGTTCCTTCTGGAGCCTCTACAATAGCTACATCTTCCCTGTCCCTGGGACAGGCCAGGGAAACAGTCGGACGGCCGCAGCAGAGGCCGCCGGTGATTACCTGAAGGAACTCGGCTATGATACCGGGATGTATTATCAGATGGATTGAGGAGGACGCTATGACAGAGCGGGAACGCCTGCTGGAAAAGCTGATGAAAGTAAAAGTCCTCGCCGACCGCGGCGAGGGCGGAGAGCGGGAGAGCGCCGAGCGCACCCTGGCCGCTTTGATGGAGCGGTATGGTATCACCGAGGCCGACCTGGAGGACAACCAGGTTTCCACCCACTGGATCAGATACAAAACGGTATGGGAGCGGAAGCTCCTTCACCAACTGGCTTATATGTATCTGGGAGAAGGCCACTCCTTTGGCCGCGTCGGAACCTATACGGGCCGCAGCAGGAAGCAAGTCGGGATTGACTGCACCCCGGCGCAGTACATCGAAATCGAGGCAGACTTCACCTTTTACTCTGCGGCCATGGAGGAGGAAATGGGCCTTTTTTACTCGGCGTTCCTTCAGAAAAACCGTTTGTTCCCCCCTCCGGAGCTTGCCAGGGAAAATACCGAAGAGGAAGAAGCCCAAAATATGGACTTGGAGCGGATCGCCAAAATTCAGGCCATGATGGGAGGCATAGAGCAGCACACACGCCACAAGGCCATCGAGAGCCACCAATGAAAGGAGAGCTGACATGAATATGTTGTATGACCGGATCGCCGGCGCCCTCTATGGGGTAGCCGTGGGGGACGCCCTGGGCGGGCCCCTGGAGTTTATGAGCGCAGCAGAAATCAACCGCCGGCACGGGTGGGTCTCCACCATGCTGGGCGGCGGCTGGTTAAGTCTGCGCCCCGGAGAGACCACAGACGACACCGCCATGACGCTGGCAGTTGCAGAAGGTATCATGGAAAGCCCCGAGGCCCCCTTCCAGGCCATCGGGGCCCGGTTTATCGAATGGGCAAAGAGCGGCCCGAAGGACATCGGCGGAACTTGCCGCTCCAGCATCACGGAGGCTATTCGGATCGGCGGTGATCGGCCGGAATTCCGTGCATGGAAGGAAGGCGGCCAGCGGGTGGCCGAAAGAAACGGCCACCGGAGCGGCGGGAACGGCGCCCTGATGCGGGCGGTGTACCCCGCCCTCTTCTACCCCGACAAAGACGAAGCAGTTCTTGTCACCCGGGGCCAGGGCGATATGACGCATTGGGATGGAAGCAGCGACGAGGCTTGTCAAATCTATTCGCTTATGATACACTATTTAATAACCGAGGCTGAAAAGCTGGAAGGAGCCCCCGATTGCCTGCGGAAGCAGTTCGACGAGCTCCTCCGCTCCACCAAATACAACACAGACAACCTTCTGCGCCTTGGCCGCTCCGGCGGCCTGGAGCCGTCTGGGTATGTGGTGGACAGCTTCAAGTGTGCCTTGTTCTGCCTGTGGGATTCCGAGGGCTTTGCTGATACCGTGTGCAACGCCGCGAACATGGGAGGAGACGCCGACACCATAGCTGCCATCTGTGGCGGCCTGGCGGGCGCCCTGTACGGTTTTCAGGCCATCCCCCAGGAATGGGTCGGCTCCTTGTCCGAGGAGGACAGGAAGCGCCTGGATGCGGCCGTTGCGGCCGCCGTGGAGAACCAGGAGAAGGGTAAGATGTGTTGAGGAGGAAATGAGTATGCCGTATGGACGCCCCCTGAAGGGGAAGAGCCGTCGCGTTTCCGTGACGATCCACACCCCGGTCGGCCTGCTGGATGTTATCGACAACTATGTGGAGGAGCGCGACAGCCAGGAGAAACGCGCTTACACCAGGTCGGACTTTTTTGGGGAGGCGGCCCTTCTGTATCTGCGGCAGCTCGGCCTTGACCCTGACAGTGAAGAGGTTCTGCGCGACCGTACCGAAAGCGTACCGAAAAAAATCGAAGCCCAAGAGGGCGGAGAGAATACAGAGAATAAAAGTGGAGAAGGCGAGTGAAAATGGCCTATATGACACGAAGCAAAACTTCCGTAAAAGAGTGGGAATAAGGAAAAACTGTATTTCCAAACCGGGAAAGCATTGGAAATACAGGGGTTTTCAAAATTCTCACGGCGTATTGATTGCAAAATGATTGCACCGCATGTTGCCAGGTTATTCTGACGGTTATTGGATGCCGGTGGAATATATGTGACAGGCTGCGACAAAATTCCCAATTCTGACAGAAGCCAAACGGCTCTGCTGACTGTGTGTACAGTCGGCAGAGCCGTTTTTTATTCCTTGGAATCATCCATATTCTGGCGCAGGGCATCCAGTCTGTCACGGGTCTCCCGTGCCTTTACTTCCGGGAAGGTGTACCGCCAACGGTCATACTCCTCTTTGGAGATCTCTCCCAACTGATACCGGCGCAGTACCGTATACCAGGCATTGAAGTCGTCCCGGAACTTTAACCGGGCATCAATGCTGTTGAAATGCAGGCAAAGCTCCCCGTCCAGCTTTCCGATCTGCAGGCCATAGAGATCTTCAATGGCAAAGAGTGTGTGCATGAACCCCTGATAGGTATCAATATCCGGTACGTTCAAGGCATCAGGCGATACTTGGAGGAGATGCGCCAGATGCTCCGTCAAATCCGCTTTGGGCGTACGGAGCCCCTTCTCGTACTGGGACATACGAACCTCGGCAGTGCGGGGAGAAAAACCGACTGCCGTTCCCAGTACCTTCAATGTCATTCCACGCAGATTGCGAAAGAACCGAATCCGCTCACCGATTGCCATATTCGATCTCCTCACTCCATTTTGTTTATATCAGTATAACAGAGTAAACGTAATACCGTCAACGACTAAAATAAAAAAGTTTTAGAATCGACAGGAAACGCATTGACTAAAGCAAATTAGTATTATATTATAAGCACAACTCAACTGAAAACAGTTGTAAAACAAGAAAGGAATGATTGTATGAAATCGGAACAGATCTATATGCGTGCCCAGGAGGTAGCAGATGAACTTGGTGTGTCT
>CALWXT010000003.1 GCA_944385575.1 uncultured Flavonifractor sp.
TGGCCCCAGCCGGAGCCGGTAATGGTAAATATGGTAGAACCGCTGCCGGTGGAAGCGGAGGGCTGCATCTGAGAGACCGTTCCGTCGCCGCCGATGGCATATACGTTCCCTTCCGTCAGCGCCGCGGTGCTTCCGCTGCCGTCGATGGCATAAGCGCCGCTCAGGCTGCTGAGGGAGCCGGTTCCGTTTACAAGATACCCGGAGCCCCCGCCGCTGCTGGTGACTGTATAGTGGATGGAGCGCAGCCCCAGGAAGGTGCGGCAGTCATCCCGGATCTTGCTCCAGCTCTTGCCGCTGGAATCCGTAAAGGTGATCTCAATGGCGTTGCCGGTGGGGCTGGTCTTGGTCACCCGAAAATCCACAATACCGGAGTTGATATAGCCTTTGGAATTGAGCAGATCGGTCAGCTCCTGGGCGGTGTAGGTCACCGTCCAGTTGTAGTTGGGGACCTTGCTTGCCACCGAAGCCTCATACGGATCTTCTTTCCCGATCAGGTAGGGTACATCGCCTCCCCACACATTGACCGCGCTTTCTGTGGCGCCGCCGTCATGGGAGGAATAGACCGCGTCAATCAGGGAACCGCCGTACCACAGGTACTCTCCCCTGGTCTCGGTCACGGCCCGGCTGCTCTCGGCAGTCACGCTGGCCATACCGCTGTATGCCTGACAGTGGGTGGCATTGCACAGGTCAAAGCCCTGGCTGCTGTGCTTTTGCGCCTCATAATTCCGATAAGCATAGGTGCGGGCGCACACCGCCTGGGCCTTCAGCGCCTCCAGAGGCCAGGACGAGCTCATCTCCTTGACGATGACGCCCTGCACATAGTCCTCCAGAGAGATCACATTACTCACCGTCAGGTTGCCGCCGCCGACCCGCTGATACTGGAAGCCGCCGTAATAGGTATTGCCCCGGAAAATGGTCTCCGTTTTTACGCTGTCGTCCAGCCCGGGCTTGATACCCAGGCACAGGCCGCTGGTACTATCGAACTGAAACAGGATCTGGCTGGTTCCGGTCTTTACCACCGAGACACCGGCGCTGGAAGTGCCGGTGATCGTCCCGCCGGTCAGGCCAAGCGCGGTCTGGGCCGCCTGGGCGGAGGCGCTGTCAGTATAGGCGCCCACCCGCACCTGATAGCTGCCATCCACCCAGGCCACAAATCCGCCGGGCCACTGGGCAGCGGCTGCTGCCGCCTGGTCATAGTCGGAATAGCTGCCGGGCACCTGAATGTGATAGCAGCCTACCACGATACTGGAGGTAATGGTGTCGTAATAGCCTGACCAGTTGCCCACAGTCCCATAATAGACATTCTGGGTCTTGACCACAGAGATGGCCGTCTCACTGGTCTGCGCCAGCTGCTGAAAGCTGCGGTTTGCGTCATAGTAGCCCAGCCGATAGCCGCTGCCCACGTCATTGAGCAGATTGGCACCCGGCAGCGCGGTGCTGCCGTAAAACAGACCCACCCGGATGGTGGGGTCCACCGTCACAGAGGCAGCCCTGGTCTCTCCCGTCGGAGCCGCGACAAGCAGCGCACAGGACAAAAGCGCCGCCGCAAATTGCACAAATCTTTTCTTAAGCGCTCGTTTCATTTGGTGATTTTCTCATCTCGCTTTCGTTGACACTCCGGCAGAACCTGTGGTACAATTTCACAAACTACACAGCGAAATCGCAATTCTTATTGCAAGATAGAGGTCGCGGCTGTTCAAAAGTAGCGCGCGGAGGGCATCGGGCCCGCTGAACCGCGTGAAAGGGTGCACCGCCGAAGGGACGCTTTTCCGATGGAGCGCCGCCTGGCCGCCCGGTGAACAACCGTGCGTCTGTCGCCGCACATGCGGCGGAGTGCTGTCTGCTTTTGGAGGATATTGCCGGGGACAGTCTGTCCCTGTCATTATAGTACAAAATCAGCAGTTCTGTAAACTGCTGATTTTCTTTTTACCCCCAGCCCAATTTCTGGTCTCAGACAAGCGGGACCCGGAATAGGCTGGAGAGGAACAATGGAGGTATGGATGATGGAAAAGTACAAAGTCGGCGTGATCGGAGCCACCGGTATGGTGGGACAGCGTTTCGTCTCTCTGCTGGAGCATCACCCCTGGTTCGAACTTACCGCCGTGGCGGCCAGCAGCCGCTCCGCGGGCAAGACCTATGAGGAGGCCATCGGCAGCCGCTGGGCGCTGGAGACCCCCATGCCTGCGCGCGCCAAAAATCTGGTGGTGCTCAATGCTGCCGATGACATCGAGGCTATTACCGCTCAGGTGGATTTTGTCTTTTCCGCCGTTGACATGAAGAAAGAGGAGATCAAGGCCCTGGAGGAGGCCTATGCCAAGCACGAGTGCCCCGTGGTCTCCAACAACTCCGCCCACCGCTGGACGGACGATGTGCCTATGGTGGTGCCTGAAATCAATCCGAAACATATCAAAGTGATAGAGGCCCAGCGAAAGCGACTGGGGGTGGAGCGCGGGTTTGTGGCTGTCAAGTCCAACTGCTCCCTCCAGAGCTACGTTCCTGCCCTGCACCCCCTGCGCGGCTTTGGCCTGGATCAGGTGCTGGTCTGCACCTACCAGGCGATCTCCGGTGCTGGTAAGACCTTTGAGACCTGGCCGGAGATGGTGGACAATCTGATCCCTTACATCGGCGGCGAGGAGGAGAAGAGCGAGCAGGAACCCATGAAGCTGTGGGGCAAGGTGGAGAACGGCGTCATTGTCAATGCCGACTCCCCCGCCATTACCGCTCAGTGCCTGCGGGTGCCCGTCTCCAACGGCCACATGGCCGCCGTGTTTGTCCGCTTCCAGAACAAACCTTCCATGGATGAAATCAAAGAAATCTGGGCAAATTTCTCCGGCCGGCCTCAGGAGCTGGCTCTGCCCTCCGCTCCCAAGCAGTTCCTGCACTACTTTGAGGAGCCTGACCGTCCTCAGACCCGTATGGATCGGATGACGGAGAATGGTATGGCGGTCTGTATCGGCCGTCTTCGCCCCGACACGCAGTACGACTATAAGTTCGTCTGCCTGTCCCACAATACCCTTCGTGGCGCTGCGGGCGGCGCTGTCCTTCTTGCCGAACTTCTGTGCGCGGAGGGTTACATTACAAGGAGGTAACCCTTAATTATGAGAGAGCCTGTTTTTACCGGAGCCTGTTCCGCTATTATTACTCCTTTTGACGAGAGCGGCGCTGTCAACTATGACCTGTTTGGCCGCATCATTGACGAGCAGATCCAGCGCGGCGTGGACGCCATCTGTGTCTGCGGCACCACCGGCGAATGTTCCACCCTTACCATTCGGGAGCATATCGCGGTCGTGGAATACTGCGTCAAGCACGTCAACCATAGGGTCAAGGTCATCGCCGGCGCGGGGAGCAATGATACCTCCGCCGCCGTCTACCTGTCCCAGCACGCTCAGGACTCCGGAGCCGACGCCCTGCTCCATGTGACCCCCTACTACAACAAGGCGTCCCAGACCGGCCTCATCAAGCACTATGAGTACATAGCCGACCGTACGGAACTGCCTGTGATCCTCTACAACGTGCCGTCCCGTACCGGCGTTTCCTTTACCGCTGAGACCTATCGTGTTCTCTCCCAGCATCCCCGGATCAACGGCGTCAAGGAGGCCAGCGGGAACTTCTCCCTGCTGGCCCACACCCGGGCCATCTGCGGCGACGATTTCTACATCTGGTCCGGCAACGATGACCAGGTGGTGCCCATGATGAGCCTGGGTGCCAAGGGCGTCATTTCTGTGGTGGCCAACATCGCCCCGGAGATCATGGTCCAGATGACCCACCTGTGTCTGGAGGGCCGGTTCCAAGAAGCCTCCCAGATTCAGCTGAAGTACATGGACTTTATTGACGCGCTGTTCCTGGAGGTCAATCCCATCCCCATCAAGGCCGCCATGAACCTGGCCGGCTACGGGGTGGGTTCTCTCCGTCTGCCCCTGTGCGACATGACCAACGGGCCTCTGGAGACACTGCGGCAGTCCATGCTGAAGCTGGGCCTGCTCAGCGCCTGAGCGCCGGAAAGGATGTTGGAATATGGTCAGGCTTATCATCTCCGGCTGTAATGGCCGGATGGGGCGGGTGGTAGAAACCATCTGCACCGCCGACCCGGAATTTGAGATTGCCGCCGGTATCGACCTGCTGGGCGCCGGCGACCGGGACTTCCCCGTTTTCTCCTCCCCTGCCGAATTTCAGGGCGAGGCCGACGTGGTGGTGGACTTCTCCTCCCCCGCCGCACTGGATGCTTTGCTGGAATTCGGTGTGGCGCGCCGCATTCCCCTGGTGCTGGCCACAACCGGCTACTCGGAGGAACAGCTAACAGCCATTGACCGGGCCGCAGCGGAGATTCCCATTTTCCGCTCCGCCAATATGTCCCTGGGCGTGAATGTTCTGCTGGAACTGGTGCGCTCCGCAGCCCGGGCACTGGGGGACGGCTACGATCTGGAAATCGTGGAGCGTCACCACAATAAAAAGGTAGACGCTCCCAGCGGCACAGCCCTGATGATCGCCGATGCCGCCGCAGAGGCCCTTCCCTATAAACCGGAGTATGTCTATGACCGGCAGGCCGTCCGCAAGGCCAGAGGCAAAGCGGAGATCGGGATTTCCTCCGTCCGGGGCGGCGGCATTGTAGGCGACCACGAAGTGATCTTTGCCGGACGGGACGAGGTCATCGAGCTGCGGCACACCGCCATGAGCCGGGATGTGTTTGCCTCCGGCGCCGTGCGGGCCGCCCATTTCCTGGCCGCAGTCGGAAAACCAGGCCTCTACTCTATGTCTGATCTGCTGAACGCATAAAAAAGACCGGAGGACGCTCGTCCTCCGGTCTTTTTTTATTTATGGAGCGGGATCAATGGGTTTTCCATTCCCGTCGATCCCCTTTTTCCGCAGGCGCTTGTTGACCCATTCCCGAACCAGGGAATAGAGCACCGCGAAGGTGGGAACGCCCAGCACCATGCCCGGGAAGCCAAACAGGCCACCGCAGGTAACGATTGCAATAAGCACCCAGATCGCCGACAAACCTGTGCTGTCGCCCAGGATCTTGGGTCCCAGGATATTGCCATCAAACTGCTGCAGGCCGATGACCAGCGCAAAGAACCGCAGGGCCGCCCAGGGGTCCACGATCACCAGGATCATCAGGCAGGGAATGGCGCCAATGATGGGTCCAAAAAACGGTATGATGTTGGTGACACCTACGATCACGCTGACCAGCATGGGATAGGGAATGCGGAAAATCAGGCACAGGATAAAGCAGAGCACGCCGATAATAGCCGAGTCAATGAGCTTACCGTTAATAAACCCAACAAAAATCCGGTTTGCCTGACTGCACACTTCCAGCAGCCAATCTGCCCGCCGCTTGGGCAGGGATGCGTACATGATCTTTTTCAGCTGAGGCACCAGACGGTCCTTGCCCGCCAGCATGTATACCGAGGAAATGACGGCTGTGATTCCGGAAATCACGCCGTTGCCAACAGCAAAGCCCACATCCACAATCTGTGGCAGAGCATCGGTGACCTTTTTGCTCAAGTCACTCATCAAGTCCTGATAGGACCCCAACATCTCGCTGATTCCGTCGTCTTCCACCTGGAACTGCTCACTCAGGTCACCGACCAGAGCGTCCAAGCTGTTGAGATAGGTCTGCATATTGGCGGCCAAATCCGTAATACTCTGCACCACCTGAGGGATAATCAGATTCAGCAGAATCACCACCACCGCCAGCGCCAACAGATATACCGTAGTGATTGCCAGAACCCGGCGGTATTTGCTGTTTTTATAGAGCTTGCGCTCAAAGAAGCACATTGGGGTATTGAGCAGGTAGGCAATGGCAAAGCCAGCAATAAAAGGCGAGAGTACTTTTGTAAACATTTTGATGCGTACAGCAATCACATCAAAATGCGTCAGCCCCACATAAAATAAAATGGCAAGCAGCAAAACTACCAGCAGAGAAATAAAATGTCCCTCCAGGATATACCACTTTTTCTTTCCGCGATCCTCATGCTCCGGCACGATGGGCTCCTCCTTTGCACCATGTCTGAGTCCTATTTTATCACGCCTGAAATCCGGCTGCAACCAGACTTATGTAAAAAAGGGCCGCCGCACAATGCGGCGGCCCTTCCGCGATTAGCCCATCACAGCCCGGTGGAACACTTTCTTACCCTTCTTGATGGTCACGCCGTCCCCGGAGAGCTGCCCGGCAGCCACAGAGGCGTTGACATCGGTGACCTTGGCGCCATCCAGCTCCACACCGCCCTGCTCGATGAGCCGCCGGGCCTCCTTCTTGGAGGGCACCAGGCCGCACTTGAGCATCAGGTCCAGAATTCCGATGGAGCCATCAGTCAGATCCTCCGCCGACAGCGTGGTGGAGGGTATATTGCTCTTGTCGCCGCCGGTGGAGAACAGAGCCTTAGCCGCATCCTGAGCCTTCTGCGCCTCTTCGGTGCCATGAACCAGCTGGGTCAGCTCGAAAGCCAGGATCTCCTTGGCGGTATTGAGCTGGGCCCCTTCCCACTTATCCATCTCATCAATCTGCTCCAGAGGAAGGAAGGTGAGCATCCGCAGGCACTTGAGCACATCCTGGTCGCCTACGTTGCGCCAGTACTGGTAGAACTCGTAGGGACTGGTCTTATTGGGGTCCAGCCACACAGCGCCGGACTGGGTCTTGCCCATCTTCTTACCCTCGGAGTTAAGCAGCAGCGTGATGGTCATGGCGTGGGCGTCCTTGCCCAGCTTACGGCGGATGAGCTCGGTACCGCCCAGCATGTTGGACCACTGGTCATCGCCGCCGAACTGCATGTTGCAGCCGTAGTGCTGGAACAGGTGGTAGAAGTCGTAGGACTGCATGATCATATAGTTGAATTCCAGGAAGGACAGGCCCTTCTCCATCCGCTGCTTGTAGCACTCGGCCCTCAGCATATTGTTTACGGAGAAGCAGGCGCCCACCTCCCGCAGCAGCTCAATGTAATTGAGCTTGAGCAGCCAGTCGGCGTTGTTCACCATCTGAGCCTTGCCCTCACCGAACTCGATGAAGCGCTCCATCTGCTTCTTGAAGCAGTCGCAGTTGTGCTGGATGGTCTCGGGTGTCATCATGTTGCGCATATCGGTACGGCCGGAGGGGTCGCCGATGTAGCCGGTGCCGCCGCCGATGAGGGCGATGGGCCGGTTACCGGCCATCTGGAGGCGCTTCATCAGGCACAGCGCCATAAAGTGGCCCACATGCAGAGAGTCGGCAGTGGGGTCAAAGCCAATGTAAAACACCGCCTTGCCCTCATTGATCATCTTGGAGATTTCTTCTTCATTGGTCACCTGGGCGATCAGGCCCCGGGCTCTCAGTTCTTCGTAACAGGTCATTTTTATCTTCCTTTCTCAATATAACCGTTTCCCACAGTGGGGGCAAGTCTCACGTTCACGTGTTCATACCTCTCGCTGCTCCCGTTTGGTAAAGCATTTGGGGCAGCACTCCGCGTCTCTGGGGTATCTGGCGTGGCAGACCGGGCACTCATACTCAGCTGCCCATTCCCGGGTCTTTTCTGAAAAGAACTCGATCTTTCCGCAGGAGGGACAGCCGAAAATCTCTAGTTCCATTGCCCCTTCCCACAAGTGAGAGTCGAAAAATATCGTTTCCCGTCCCAGCTGGAACTCTCGCGTACCCAGAGCGACCATTTCAGCCCCACAACGCAAGCATGTCAGCGACCGTTCCATATACTCCTTCTCTCCTTCCTGTATCTGATAAAAACGCCCCCTGTCCTTGCGGACAGAGGGCGTCAAAATACGCGGTACCACCTCTGGTTCGCCGCTCTCTCGCAAAAGCGGCCTCATGGAGTGCCATCACACCCCGGCGCGATAACGGGCGCACCCGACGCAACCCTACTTGGTTCCCCGTTCAGGTGGCTGCTCCAGGGTGTATTTCCCATCCTGTCCCCTCCCCCTCTCACCAAACCGGGGGCTCTCTGGGCGGGACGCGGGACGGTACTTCTCCCTGTCATCGCAGTTCCATATTGATGCGAATTATAAGCGCTCTTGTTCCATTTGTCAAGAGGGAAACTCTTACTCAACAAAATCTAGTTTTTGTGGAGTTCCTTGTATGCCTCAGCACCGTCCAGCAACTCTCCAGCGGCATGCAGGGTGGCATCGGTGATATGCTCTCCCGAGGTGAGCCGCGCCAGCTCCTCCATTCTGCGCTCCCGGCTGAGCCGCTCCACCTGGGTGTAGGTGCGGCCATCCCGCTCTCCCTTCTCTACCGAGAAATGAACGTCCGCCATAGCGGCCAACTGGGGCAGATGGGTAACGCACAGCACCTGCTTGCTCCGGGCCACATCGGCCAGCTTTTCCGCCACCTTCTGGGCCGCCCGGCCGGATACGCCGGTGTCCACCTCGTCGAATACCATGGTACCGACCTGGTCATTTTCCGCCAGCACGTTTTTCAGCGCCAGCATGATGCGGGCTAACTCACCGCCGGAAGCGATTTTCTGAATGGGCTTGAGATCCTCTCCCACGTTGGCCGACATAAGGAACTGCACCTCATCCATACCAGTCTCATCCATGCCGTAAACGCCGGCTTTGGGCTGGAACTGGACCTGGAAGCGTACCTTGGGCATGTCCAGCTGAGCAAGCTCGCTCTGGATGCGCTTTTCCAGCGCCCCGGCCCGGTCTCTGCGGACCCGGCTCAGATGTTCACCAGCCTCCCGGGCCTGCTCCAAAGCTTTGTCCCGGTCTTTTTCCAGCCGCGCCGCCCGGTCAGAGGAAAACTGGATCTCATCCAGTTCCTTTTTGCAGCGCTCAAGGTAGGAAAGCATCTCCTCCACCGAGCCACCGTATTTCTTCTTTAGCCGGTGGAGCACGTCCAGCCGGCTCTCGATCTCGTCCAGCTCGCCCGGCTCAAACTCAAAGCTGTCCCGCAGGTCCCTCACCTGCTCGGCCAGGTCGTCAGCGGCGCAGCGCAGCTCGGTAAGCTTGTCCAGCAGTTCCGCCGCTTGGGGGCTGATCCGGGCGGCGGCCCGGAGGGAATCCTCAGCCTCTGCCGCCAGAGCTGCGGCACCATCCCGTTCCTCATCACCAGACAGGGCCAGATGGGTCCCCTCCACTGACTCGATGAGCTTTCCCGCGTTGCGCAGCAGATCCCGTCGCTCGGTCAGCTCCTCCTCCTCGCCGGGACGCAGCTGCGCCCGCTCCAGTTCTCCGATCTGATATTGCAGGTTGTCGATCCGTCGGGCCTTCTCAGCCTCGTCCATCTGAAGGGCGGAGATCTCCCTGGTCAGGGCGGACAGCTTCTCATAGGCGCTTCGGAAAACAGCCTGCTCCCCCTCTGTGCTGCCGAAGCCGTCCAGATATTCCAGATGGCAGCGCTCGTCCAGCAACTGCTGACCATCATGCTGGCCGTGGATGTTGAGCAGCTGGCGACCCAACTGCCGCAGCTGGGACACAGTGATGAGCCGGCCGTTGATGCGGCAGACATTCTTCCCGTCCGGCTGGATCTCCCGCTGGATCAGCAGGTTTCCCTCCTCGTCCGGCCCGCAGCCATTTTCACGGAACCAGTCCAGATCAGGCAGCGCCGTAAAAACTGCATTCACCAGCGCGGACTTGGCGCCGGTACGAATCAGCTCCCGGCTGGTGCGCTCCCCGATGATGGCGCCGATGGCGTCCACCACGATGGACTTACCAGCACCGGTCTCACCGGTCAGGGCATTAAAGCCGCCGTCAAACTGGATATCCGCCGTCTGGATCACCGCAATATTTTCAATGTGAAGCAATGAAAGCATATGACCACCTGCCGGCTCTTGCCGTTGCTTTATTTCAGCATGGAATGGATCTCGTTGCAGAACTCCGCGGCATCCTCATTGGTACGCATGATCAGGATAGCGGTATCGTCCCCCGCCAGACTGCCCACCAGATTTCCGATGTCCATGCCGTCAATCGCAGCGCAGGCCGCTGAGGCCAGGCCTGGCATGGTCTTCAGCACCACAATATTTTGCGCCACATCGAAGGAGGTAACACCCTCCTTGAAGATCGTGCGCAGCCGCCCGGCAAAGTTGAGAGACGCCTTTCGCTCCGATACCGCGTAGCGATATGTCCCGTAGCTGGTCAGCTCCTTGATCAGATGCAGTTCCTTAATATCCCGGGAAATGGTGGCCTGGGTAGACTGTACACCCCTGGCCTTCAGTTCCATAAGGAGCTGATCCTGTGTGTCAATGTCCTGTTCCTCAATGATCCGCAGAATTTCCTGCTGCCGCTTTGCTTTCATGCCATTAAACACCACCCAATTTATGATTCAGTATTTCATAAAAAGTGCGGCCAGTTACCCGCACCAGCTGTGTTTTGGACTTGGACTCCCTGGCTTCCACCACGTCGCCGCTATTCAGGCGAAAGGCCTTGCCACCGTCTACCGACAGATAGGTTGTCTTGCGCACCATGCGGCCCAGCTTGACCGATACGGTGCGCCCACGCCCCAGCACAAAAGAGCGGGCCGACAGGGCGTGGGGACAGATGGGCGTAACAATGATGTTTTCCGCGGTAGGCTCCACGATAGGCCCACCCGCAGACATGGAGTAGGCCGTGGAACCGGTAGGGGTACTGATCAGGACCCCGTCTGCCGAAAAACTGGAAATCAGCACTTTATCGCCATAGACCTCCAGGTCAACTACCCGGGCCACCGCACCCTTGGTCACCGCTGCATCATTGAGGGCCAATTCACTGTAAATCATTTTCCCTTCACGGCGCACGGTCACATCCAGCATCATGCGTTCCTCAATGGCATACTTCCCCGCTGCCAGACGGGACAGCATGGACAGCTCTCCCTGTTCCAGTTCCGCCATAAATCCCACGCTGCCAAGATTGACGCCCAGCACAGGCACATGGCAGGCATTGGCGTCTTTGGCCGCATGGAGGATGGTACCATCTCCACCGAAGCAGATCAGCATATCGGCACTTTTCAGTTCCTCCTGCGTATTTTGGAACCGAATGTGCTTGGGCAGTTCCACACCGCTCCCATCCACCTGAAAAGGCAGACACATTACGGTTTCCACGCCTACGTTGCGCAGGATCTTCTCCGCCGCCTGCGCGGCTTTCAGCCCGCGGTCCCGGTATGGATTGGGACTTAACACCACTTTCATTGGCCGGTCCCCTCCAGTGTCTGGTGCGACTGCTCCACCAAAGCGTTCAAATCGCCCGACCAGGCAGTCTCCGCTCCCGCCTGCAGGTATCCCAGGTATTCAATGTTGCCTTCCGGCCCGCGTATTGGGGAAAAGGTAATATCCTTTACACCAAATCCAGCCTCTGCCGCATGCTCCAAAAAGTGTTCCAGCACTTCCAGATGGACGGCGGGGTCCCTTACCACGCCTTTTTTGCCCACCTTTTCCCTGCCGGCCTCAAACTGAGGCTTTACCAGGCAAACCACCTGGCCATCCTGTTTCAAAACACCCCGCAGTGCAGGCAGGATGAGCTTGAGCGAAATAAAAGACACATCCACGCTGGCAAAGTCCAGCTCATCAGGGATCTGCTCATGGGTCAGATAACGTGCATTGGTCCGTTCCAGGCAGACCACTCGCGGATCGCTGCGCAGACTCCAGGCCAGCTGACCATAGCCCACATCAACGGCATACACCTTTTCCGCGCCGTTTTGCAGCATACAGTCGGTAAAACCGCCGGTAGAGGCCCCAATGTCCCCGCATATCGCACCCGCCAGACGGATGCCGGAAAAGGTCTTCATTGCCTTTTCCAGCTTTAAGCCGCCCCGGCTTACGTAGGCCAGGCCCTGACCGCGCACCTGAATATCAGCGTCCTCCGGCAGCTGTGTGCCGGCCTTGTCTACTTTCTGCTCGCCTACGTAGACCTGACCACTCATGATAATGGCCTGGGCCCGTTGGCGGCTTTCAGCCAGGCCGCGTTCCACCAGCAGAACGTCCAGCCGCTTTTTATTGCTCGCCATAGCCGCAGACCTCCAATGCTTTTTGATAGAGATGCTCGCCATCCAAGCCGCAGAGCTCCCGCAGCTGGGATACCGTTCCGTGTGTGACAAAGCCCTGGCCCAGGTTTACCAGTGCCATCCGCTCTACCGGCACGCCATGTTCCAGAACGGCAGCCGCCAGCCGCTGGCCCACACAGCCAGCCTGGGCGCTTTCTTCCGCGCAGAGCAGGCGTTTTGTCTTGCGCAAAGAAACCAGTATCGGTTCCAAATCAATGGGTGTAATTGTATTCAGCTTTACAATATCGCTCTGGATGCCCTGCTCCGCCAGCCGGTCTGCGCAGTCCAAAAGCTGATTGACCATGGCACCGTAACCGATCAGAGTAATGTCTCCTCCTGTGCGGATCAGGCTGGTTTTAACCGCCCCGGTATCCTCCCGGAAGCGTCCCTCTCCCCCCTTGGGGTAGCGGATTGCCGCCGGGCCGCTGACCTGCTGAACCGCATACCGCAGCATGGAGCGCAGCTCCTGAAAACTGGCAGGACAAAAAACTGTCATACCAGGAATGGTGTCCAAAAAAGCGGCGTCAAAAACACCGTGATGGGTTTCACCGTCCTCGCCTACCAGTCCCGCCCGGTCTACTGCCAGTACCACATGAAGCTGCTGAAGGGCAATATCATGGATCAACATATCATACGCCCGCTGCAGGAAGGAGGAATAGACCGCAAAAACAGGGCGCATCCCCTGCTTCGCCATACCGGCTGCCATAGCCGCGGCATGGCCTTCCGCAATGCCTACGTCAAAAAAACGTTCCGGAAAGCGCTGGGCAAACTGATCCAGACCAGTTCCGCCCTGCATGGCCGCCGTTATGGCACAGACAGTCGGGTCTTCTTCAGCCAGTTCACACATCGCCTGGCCAAATACCGCCGAGAAACCGGGGCCGCCGGGATGCACCAGCTCCCCCGTTTCCACGCAGAAGCGGCCTACTCCATGGAATTTGTCCGGATTGCGCTCCGCAGGTGCATAGCCGTTTCCCTTTACAGTTCTGACGTGGAGCAGCACGGGCCCTTTCAGATCCTTGGCATAGCTCAGCAGGCGGGTCAGGCCCCTGACATCATGGCCGTCCACCGGCCCAAGGTAAGTGAAGCCCATATCCTCAAACAGACTGCACGGAAGCAGCGTCTCTTTGATGGCCGTTTTTACTTTGTGGGTCACATTGTAAATATGCCCGCCCAGAGGCAGGATGCTCATCACCTTGCGATAGCCCTTTTTGAAGCGCAGATATTGGGGCTTCAGACGCTGGCGGGCCAGATGATCGGCCACGCCCCCCACACTTTTGGTAATGGACATACCGTTGTCATTCAGGATGACAATGAGCGGCTCTCCGCTGTCTCCCGCATCCGACAGGCCCTCATAGGACAGGCCGCCGGAAAGGGCGCCATCCCCAATCAGGGCCAAGACATGGTAATCTTTCTTTTGTAAAGTCCTTGCCCTTGCCATTCCGATTGCCACAGAAACGGAATTGGAGGCATGACCGGCAATAAATGCGTCGCAGGGACTTTCCGCCGGCTTGGGGAAGCCCGCAATACCGCCCAAGGTGCGCAGTGTCTCCATAGCGGCGTTGCGCCCGGTCAGAATCTTATGAGCATAGCACTGATGGCCCACATCGAACACCAGCCTGTCCGTTGCCGTATGGAAAACCCGATGGATGGCCACAATGATCTCCACTGCACCCAGGCTGGAAGCCAGATGACCTCCGGTTCTGGAGACAGTATCAATGAGCCTGGCCCGCAGCAGCTCGCACAGGGCGGCTGCTTCACTGTCACTCAGATCACTCAGGTCATCAGAAATATGATCTAAATTCAAAATGATATCACCCCCCGGCCTGTTTCAGGCCGGATATTTTACAATTATGAATAGAGCCAGGCACCGACCAGTCCGACGGCGATCCCCAGCAGGCCGCCCATCAGCACCTGAAAAGGCGTATGGCCCAGCAGCTCCTTCAGCTCTTTGCCGAACAGCGCCGGCTTCATTTCAGTCCAGTGATCCATGATATAGTTCAGGATCTTGGCCTGTTCTCCGGCTGCCTTGCGCACGTTGGCCGCGTCATACATGACCACGATGGCCACTACTGCGGAGATGGTAAAGACCGGAGATGTCCAGCCGTACATATAGCCCATAGCGGCAGCGCAGGCACACACAAAGGCAGAATGGGAACTGGGCATCCCGCCGCTGGAAAGGATATGCCTCCAGTCCAGCTTTCGCTTTGTGATTAGGGTAATGATAAACTTAATGATCTGCGCCATGGCCCAGGCCAGAATGGACAGATTCAGAATCAGATTTCCGGTAAAGGTATCTACTACATTGCGCATACTGCCCTCATTTCTCTCGGCTGGCCAGAGAATTCGCCAACCAGCGCAGACCGTCCCCTTCCGCGCCAAAGCATGACAATGCTTCAACAGCCTCCTGGGTCAGCTTTGCCACCAGTTCCCGGCAGACATCCAGTCCCTTCAGGGTCACGAATGTATTCTTCTCGCTCTTGGCATCGGAGCCTACCGGCTTGCCCAAAGTGGCCTCGTCACCCACGACATCCAGAATATCATCCTGAATTTGGAATGCCAGACCAAGGCGCTCGGCGTACAGGCGTGCAGCCTGCCGCTGCTCCATCCCACCGTCGGCCAGTACGCAGCCCATCTCTGCCGCCGCAGCAATTAGCGCACCTGTTTTCAGGCGCTGGAGTTCTTCCACCTCATGGATGCCCAGAGAATGCCCCTCACCTGCCATGTCAAGCACCTGTCCGCCTACCATACCACGGCCGCCGGCGGCCCGGGCAAGGATACCGGCCGCCTCCAGCGCACGGGCAGGCGGCAGGCCAGTACCGGGATCCAGCATGAATTCAAACGCGGCAGTGAGCAGAGCGTCACCCGCCAGTACCGCGGTAGCCTCGCCATACACCTTGTGGTTGGTGGGTCTGCCCCGCCGCAGATCATCGTCATCCATACAGGGCAGATCGTCATGGATGAGAGAATAAGTATGGATCATTTCAATGGCGCCTGCAAAGGGCAGGACAGCTTCCGGATCGCCGCCACACATGCGGCAGGTCTCCATCAGGAGCACCGGCCGGATTCGTTTTCCTCCAGCCATCAGGCTGTAGCACATGGCATCATACAGATCTCCCCGGGGCTCCCGATCCCGGAAACAGTCCCGCAGCCACTCCTCTATCCGCAGACGGTGGGCATCCAAACGCGAATCAGCCATACTCATACCTGCCCCTCCTCTTCTAATGATACCTCCTGGACTGTATCGTCTGGGCCTGCCAGGAGTTTGCTAACCTTCTGCTCCGCCTTATCCAGCTGGGTGGAACATTTTTTAATCAGGCGGGTGCCCTCCTCAAACAGCGACAGGGCCTCCTCCAGCGGCGCATCTCCCTGCTCCAGCTGCCGCACGATCTCCTCCAGCCGGTCCATTGCCTGCTCAAAGCTCACTTTTTTCTCAGCCATTCCAGAAACGTCCTCTCTCAACCCTGCCTATTTGACCTGGCAGGTAATCTCGCCGTCAGTCACCCGCAGTGACAGTTCATCGCCCGGGACAGCGTCTGATACCGAGCGCACAATCCCGCCGTCAGTACGGCGGGCAATGGCATAGCCCCGGCCCAACACCTTCAGCGGACTGAGGGCATCCAGCCCGGCAGACAGGCGGGCAAAGCGCTCCCGCTCCCGTCCGGCGGCGGCAGACAGCCCCCTGGCCAACCGCTGACGCTGATAGTCCAGCAGAAGGCGGCGGTCATCCACATAGCTCATCGGGTTCTGGAGCATCCGGCAGCGCTCCGCCTGTTCCAGCCGTTTTCTGGCCTGCTCCAGGCGGCGGCTCACGGCCTGGACCAGGCGGCCCTCCAACTGGGCAATCCGATCCAAAACCTCGTTCTGATCAGGCACCGCCAGCTCGGCACCATTGGAAGGCGTGGCGGCCCGCAGATCTGCCACAAAATCCGCAATCGTCACATCCGGCTCATGGCCTACGGCAGAGATCACAGGAATTCGGGAGGCATAAATAGCCCGGGCCACACACTCCTCGTTAAACGCCCACAGATCCTCCATGGACCCGCCGCCCCGGCCGGTAATGATCAGATCTGCGACCTGATGTCGGTTCGCCCAGGCCAGCGCCTCACAAATTTCACCCGGCGCCTCCACACCCTGGACCCGCACCGGCAGCAGCACAACCTCTGCCAGGGGCCAGCGGGCACCTAAAATGCGCAGCATATCCCGCACGGCAGCGCCGGCGGGTGACGTAATCAGCGCGATTTTTCGGGGAAACTTCGGTATGGGCTTCTTGTGGGCAGGGTCAAACAGGCCCTCCTGCCAGAGCTTTTTCTTCAGCTGCTCAAAAGCGACATGGAGGTCACCTATCCCGTCCGGAGTCAGGGCAGAACAGTAGAGCTGATATTGCCCATCTCTAGGGAATACCGTGATCCGCCCGGAAGCAATGACTTTCATCCCGTTTTCCGGCCGAAACCGCAGCCCTGCCGCTTCCCTTCGGAACATGACGCATCGGATGGTCCCTTCCGCGTCTTTCAGGGAAAAATAGTGGTGGCCGGAGGGATAGACCTTGTAGTTGGAAATCTCACCCCGGACCAAAAGTCCTGCCAGCAGCTTGTCCCGGTCCAGCAGCCCTTTGATATATTGGTTGACCTGTGTGACAGAATAGACAGGCGTCTGATTCATGCCTCCAGCTCCTTTTCTCTCAACCTGCATGCCAAAATAGCGGTGCCCATAGCGTTGTCCGTAGAATAGCGGGGCTGGGCAAATACCGCGCCGCAGCGCTCCGCCAGAACTGCGCGCAGCCGCCGGTTGGAGGCCACGCCGCCGGAACACAGAACCGGCAGGCCTGGATACTGCTTCAGCGCTGCCAGTGTAGCCCGGCACACCACATCTGCCACCGTTTCCAGCACAAAGCCGCAGATATCCTCTGCCGCCTCGCCCTGTTCCGCCATAGCCCGCACCTTATTTTCCATTCCGGACAACGAAAACGTAAAGTCATTTAACTTCACACTAAATTTCCGGTCGGTATGTCCGTCCGCCAAAGCGTCTACAGCCTTGCCGGCCGGGAAATCCAGCCCAAGCAGTACGCCAGTGCGGTCGATCAGCTGCCCGGCTGAAATATCGCTGGTGCCGCCGATCCGACGGGCTGCCACATTGACGCCCTCCGGCTCCACATACAAAAGCTCCGTCGTGCCGCCGGACAGGTGCCAGGCCAGCATGGGGCGGTCCAGAAGTTCCAGGTGCCCGGCGGACCAGGCCGCCGCTGCCAAATGCCCCTGCTGGTGAGAAACCCGGAAGCAGGGTACGCCCAGCGTCAGAGCCAGCGCGTGTCCCAGGCTGTCCCCCGCCAAAAAGCAGGGCATATAGGAGCCCTCCACCGCCCGCGGACGGTTCGAGACCCCAACCGCCGCCAAATTCTCCAGCCAGCCCGCCTCCTTCAGCTCCTGAAAGCGCTCAGGCAGGGCCTTTACATGCTGGAACAGGGCGTCACTCTGCCGCAGGCCCAGCTCCCCAGGCCGTACATTCAGCAGCCGGCCTGCGTTGTACCCCTCCGCGCCGTCAAATACTGCGGCAGAGGTGGTATAGTTGCTGGTATCAATACCGAGCGTGCGCATGCTTACTCCTTAGAGGCGCCGCTGCCCAGGCCCACAGGGTCCGGCAGATTCTCACCCCGGACGAAGGAGCCCAGAATGCCATTGACAAAGGAGACCACTTCCGGCTCCTCATAATGCTTGACCAGCTCCACCGCCTCATTGATGGCAGCGGCGTTGGGGATGTCCTGCATGTACAGAACCTCATACATAGCCACCCGCATAATGGCGACGGCCACCCGGTTCATGCGGGAGAACTTCCATCCAATGGCGTATTTGGAGATATACTCATCCAGCTCCGGCGTGTGCTCGTACACGCCCTTGACCAGCGTGGAGATATACTCCCGCTGAGCCTCGTTGGGGAATTCAGAATAGAGGGGCTCCTCCTCCCCAATGGCGGCAAATGTTTTGCGGCTGAGCGCTTCAGAAAGCAGTTCTTCCGCTGTCTGGCCGGTAAATCCAAGCTCAAACACAAAGTGCACTGCGATCTCGCGGGCTGCTGTTCTTGTCATTGCAGTTCCTCCATAGCGGGCGTGACCCGTTTGATATTCAAAGATAGTTTCATTATACAACAAGACTGCATAAAAAGGAAGGTGCAAATTCCTCCGGATCGCGGATATTCCGGCAAAAAAGGACGCCCAGACGGGCGTCCTTTTTTATCCCTGCTTCAATTGTTAAGGAAGTTTACTTGCCAGTCTCCCGCTCAAAGGACACGCCGGAAACATGAACATTGACGCACTCCACGGTCAGGCCGCTGGTGTTCTCAATGGCATGATACACCGCATTCTGCACTTCCTTAGCCACGTCAATGATGGTATAGCCGTACTTGATCAGGATGGACAGATCCACACGGATGCTGTCCTCCTCCACTGCGATATGGATTCCCTTGGACAGGTTCTTCTTACCACCCAGCAGTTCGGCGATATCACTGCCCAGGTTAGCGGAGAGGCTGCCTACTCCCTCCACTTCCATCGCGGCGGCAGCGGCGATCACCGCCAAAACGTCTTCCGATATATGGATGTTTCCCAGCTCATCAGGCCGAGAAATATACTCTTTCCCATCTGCCATGCCAGACACCCTCCTTTTGTGTACTATGAAAACATTGTACCACAAAAAAGAGAAATTACAACTGATTTTTGCCGCCGCCTCCCGGTGCCGGACAGGGCATCGGCAGGGCTCAGTCCTCCGCCGGGATGATCTTTACCTGGCTGGCTTCGCAGCCGGTTTCGTCGGTAACGATCTCCATGATCTTGGCCACATCTGCATCGGTCAGCTCAGCACCGCCGGTGGACACCACCACGCTGACGCTTCCGTCGCTGATGAACGCGATACAGTCTGCATAGCCCTTGGCAGTCACCAGGTTCTCGATCTGAGCCTCCGCTACGGTATAGTCAGCCAGAGACTGGATAGCCATGGCGGTCTCCTCCTTCATGGCCGCGTCGGCGTTCTCGTCCGCGACGGCATCCTGAAGAATCGTCAGGGCGCTGTCTCTGGCCTGCTGCCGATTGAGCCGGGCCGAGGCAAAATAGCCAGTAGAAGACTCCGCATTGGCAGGGGCCGGCGTGGCACTGGCCGACGGAGCGGGAGAAGCTGTGCTGCTCAGCAGCGGATCGGAAGTCTGCCCGGATACCAGGGCCGCCTGCCCCAGAGTCTTGCCCACATCCGCGGTCTCCTGGCCCTGATAGGTCCAGTTGAGATAGACTGCCGCGCACACAAACAGCACAATAGCAGCCACCACAGCGTTACGTTTCCATACTTTCATCTTGGTTTCCTCACTTTCCTTTACATACTGAGATCTTATCCGCGCCCAGACCTGTCAGGGCAGATACCGCCTCTACCAGCCGCAGCCGCACTTCCGGGTCGTCTCCTCCTGAGCATATCACAAGGGCTCCCTGATATTGGGGCGAAAGCTGCTGCACCACAATGGCATTTTCCTCTCCCGATCCCCGTGAAATGAGAACGGAAGATACGGAGGCCTCCGTGCCCCGTTCGCTGATCGAGGTCTCGGAATCCTGTGCCAGGATCTTTTGAGGCCCGCTTTTCAGCGTCAGGATCACATCCGCCTCCCCCACCCCCTGGATCTGGGAAAGAGCCTCCTCCAGCCTGCGCTCCAGCGCGGCGGCAGAATCTTCTGTATTCACCTCCTGCGGGGCCTGGGTCTCCTCCTCTCCCGCGCCCTCCTTCTCCCACAACGGCGGAAGAAGAAGCAGAACGACCCCCGCCAGGATGACCACGAGTACATACTTGTATTGCCGGAACAAATGCTCCAGCCGTTTCTTCCATTGCATCAGCTCCGCTTTTTTCATGGCTCGCCACCGCTTTCGTAATACTGCCGCTCTGCCGGTATGGCAAAGTCAGCCTCGATCGCCCGGGTCAGGCTGGCCTGCTGATCCTCTGACAGGGAACCAAACACCGTGACGGATTCCGGCACTGGCCAGTCTCCCTCATCTACAGACTCCACCAACACCTGGCAGTCAATGCCCATACTTTCTGCCTTGTCCTGTATATATGCGCCCGAACGCTCCTCTATGATGTCTTTCATCAGACTCCAATTTTCCTCCTCCAAATCCTGGCTGTACGAATCCAAGGAAAAACGGTATTCCGTCAACGCCCTGGTAAGCGCCCCCTCATCCAGAGACAGCAGCGGCTGGATCATGGCAAGCAGCAGAACCAGCCCCCCTGTCAGCCGCCCCACCTTCCGAATGGCCCCGTCGGGTGTCAGGCTCTCCGCCATGGCGATGACCAGAGCCGCGCAGGTGATCCCCAGCAGCCATTGTCGTATCACTTCCAGCATTCCATTATCCTCCTGTTGCGGCGGTCACCGCAGACACCATGGATACCAAAAGCAGTAAAGCGCATGCACCTGTCATGCCCAGCACCAGTCCAAAGGCCCCGCCGATCTGATCAATGAGCCCTGCCACCCGCCCACCGGATATCGTAGCGCTCAGTGCGGCGGTCAATTTGTAAACCAGATAATGAATGCCCAGCTGGAGAAACGGCACCACACACATGCCCAGGACCACCAGCATGCCAAATACTCCGGCGGCATTTTTCAAAATTCCGGCGCTGGCCAGCACAGTCTCCGCCGCATCGGACAGGATGCCGCCTACTACGGGCACCATGCTGGACATGGTAAATTTGGCTGCCTTGACCGCGGCAGCATCTGCTGTTCCTGCGATGGCGCCGCTGACCGTCAGATAACCCACAAACAGGATGAGAATGGCGCTGAGCACCGACGTTACCACCCACTTGATGGTGCCCGCCACCCGTTTCAGTCCCTCGTTTCCCACGGCAGTGTGGGCCACGCAGGCCGCCATATAAAGATAGAGCAGCGGAAGCAGCAGGCTGGTGATGACAGTTATCAGCACATCGGAAAAGAGCATGGTAGCCAGCTGCCGGGCGGCGGCGCTGCCCGGTGTTCCGGAGGCGGCAGCTGCCGCCGTGACCACAGGAAGAAGCAGTTTGGAGAAGCTCTCCATATTCTCCAGAGCCTCTCGCCCCATTCCGATGAGAGAGTGGGCGTCTGTCACCGCTACGGCTGCCACCGCCATAGCGCCCACCATGGAGACAAGATCCACGCCCCCACCCCCGCCTACCCCGCTGTGCAGCCCCTCTGCCAGGCCGCACAGCAGCACTACCGCCAGCAAGAGCACGCCACTGCGTAGGGCCTTCCGCAGCACGCCGCTCACCTGGCCGCTGCCGGTGTCCAAAACACTCCGGAGCCCCTCCTCCAGATCCAAACCCTCATCCAGTTCGATCCCCGGCGCCCACTGTTCTCCCGCCGACTGGAGCCCGTCCAAATCCAGGGCCTCAGACTGGGCCGCCGGTACATCCGGCTCCGCGGCGAAAACCGGCAGCACCAGCGCCGACAGCACACACAGCAGCATCAGCAGCCGCTTTCCCATCATGTTATCCGCTCCCTTACAGCAGTCCGCCAACCGTGTCCAATACCGCCCGCATCAGCGGCAGGGCCACATAGAGTGCCATTACCGCCCCCGCAGTCTCCACAAAGGCCGCGATCCCGCTCTCTTTTGCATCCCGGCATACCTCCGCCGCCACCCGGGTAAGTACCGCAATCCCTACCGTCTTCAGCACCGGGTCCAGTACCGCCGGTGAGAGGCCAGCCCGATCTCCCAGTTCCTCCATCAGCGATCGGATGGCTTCTACCGCTCCCAGTGCCTGCGTCAGGATGATGGCGCCGGCGGCCAGAGAGAGCACCAGCCCCACTTCCCGCGCACTCTGGCGCACGACCAGGGCACACAGAGCTGCCGCCACGGCCAGAGCCGCCATTTTTCCCACGACTTCCATCGCTTAAAACCCAAACAGGTCTTTCACCAGCTCAAACAGCTCACTGATCTGCTGCACTACCATCATCAGCACCACCACCAGCCCTGCCAGAGTGGTCATCGTCGCCTGCTCGTCCCGTCCGGAACGAGTGAGCACCTGGTTGAGCACGGAGATCAGGATGCCGATGGCCGCGATCTTAAAGATCAAATCCACATTCATTGTTTTTACTCCCCTATACCAGCAGAATGACCAGGAGGGCGCCTGCCGTCAGGCCCAGCACCTGATTCATCCGTCCTTTTCGTTCCCATTCCCGTTCTGCTTCATCTGCCGCTATGGACAGTTCGGCACAGGCCCGTTTTAGTGCGCTGCGCACCGCTTCCCCATCATAACGACCCAGCACCTCGCCCAGTTCCTCCAGAGCCCGCAGGCCCCTTCCCTCCACGTCAAGGGCCGCGCCGGATAGCGCCCCCCTCCAGATCTGAGCCATGGAACGCTGTCCCAGCCCGTCCATGTCCCGGGCACAGCAGGCAAACAGTTCCCCTACCGGCCCGCTGTACTCCTGTGACAAGGAGGAAAACAGCTCGGGCAGCGGGGTGAGGCGGTAGGCAATTTCCCGCTCCATCTGTTCCAATGCGGCGGCAAGCTCCCGCAGGCGCCTGGGCCTGCGCCTCAGCCGGTCGGCCGCGTGGAAGCCGATCATAGCCGGACCGATTGCCAATAAAAGTGCCCCGGCCAGCCTCAGCATAGCTCCACCACCTGATACTCCCGCCCATGGCCTGTCCGGCGGATGAGCACCAGCCGCCGGAAGATCTTCCGTTCCAGCAAGTCCCGGTACAGCGGCCTGGTCTTCAGGTCTTCCAGATCCAGCCCATGGGCCGAGCAGAGCAGCGACACGCCGCAGTTGGCGGCTGTCTCCAACGCCCGGCAGTCCTCCGGCGCTGTGATCTCGTCCGCGGCCAGCACCTGGGGATTCAGGCCCCGCAGCAGCATCAGCAGGCCCTTTTCCTTGGGGCAGCCATCCATCACATCGGTGCGCCCTCCCACATGGAACTGCGCCGTGCCGTCCCGCATGGCCGCCAGCTCTCCCCGCTCATCTGCCACCCCCACCCGCAGGGCCGGGCATCCGTCCCCATCGGAAATACAGCGGATCAAATCCCGCAGCAAGGTGGTTTTCCCGCAGCCCGGCGGAGATACCAGCAGTGTGTTTTGCAGCGCACCCTCATGCCACAGCTTGTCCAGGATCGGGCGGGCAGCGCCGGACACTTCCCGGGCGATTCGGATGGCCAGGGATGAGATGTGCCGCAGGTTGTACACCCGTCCATCCTGAAGGACGGCGCTGCCGCAGATGCCAATGCGGTGACCGCCGCGGACGGTGAAGAACCCGCTGCTGATCTGGGGCTGGGCGGTATGGGCCGAAGCCCGGGTAGCGATCTCCAGCACCAGCTCCAGATCGGTTCGAGTGACCTCCGCCCCGCCGGGAACAGGTATTTCCCCCTCCGGGCAGACCACCGTCATGGGACGCCCTGTCCGCAGGCGCAGTTCCTCTGCTCTCACTTGTTCCTCCGCCCCCAGGCTCTGCGCAGACAACCGCAGGTTGGGCGGCAGCAGCGCCGCCGCCTCCAGATAGCGGGCCGCCGGGTCGTATTGCGTCATGGTACCGTCACATCCTTCTTTCGTGTCTGACCCATCCTATGAGAGCCCATCCCACTTTATGACTGGTCAAAAAAAGAGCGGGCCCATCTTTCGATGAGCCCGCTCTGTACGGGTCGTTTATTGCTTTTTCTGCTTTTTGACCAGGACCTCAGTCAGATCCTTGCGCTGTTTCAGCATATCCAGCAGCTCCGCTTCATCCGCCGGATCTCCGTCCTTGGGCAGAGCGTATTCCTCGGTGCGGGCAAAATCCCGCTCCAGGCGCTTCTTCTGCTGTTCCAGCCATTTCCCGCCGTCGCCCTCCGGATAGACCAGCGCCACCAGCCGGGGATGGGCCTTCATCTGGTTCACCCACAGCTTGGCCGGATCGTGCTTCCGGGCCAGAAGAATCACCAGCAGAATGATGGCCACAGCGGCGGTGGCGAAACCAAACACCTGGGACACCCGGATGGGGGTATTGAGGAAGTAAAGGCTATCCGTGCGCAGGCCCTCAATAAAGCCCCGGCCCACACCGTACCAGGCAAAATAGCCCAGGAAGATCTGTCCGTCAAACTTCCGGTGCTTCTTCCCCACCCAAATCAGCAGGAGCAGGCCCGCCAGGTTCCAGAGGGACTCATACAGGAAGGTGGGATGGACCTCCATATATTGCCGCGTCCCATCCACATACTGATAGATTCCCATGCGCCAGGGCAGGTCGGCAGGCCCGCCGTGGGCCTCAATGTTGACAAAGTTGCCCCAGCGGCCCACCATCTGGCCGATGAGCATACCGTAAGAGCCCAGATCGGCGAAGGCCAGGAATTTGATCTTCCGCACCTTGCAGAACACCAGCAGCGTGATAACGGCCATGATAACGCCGCCGTAAATGGCCAGGCCGCCGTCCCAAATGCGCACCATGGCTCCAAAATCCCAGGAGCCATCGGCGCGGCGGTATAGTTCGGGATAGAAAATGATGTAGTATACCCGTGCCCCGATGATGGACAGCGGCACGGCGAAAAAGAGCATGTCGATGATGTTATCCTGACGGATGCCGAATCTGGGTGCCTGACGGGAGCAATACATCACCGCCAGCAAAAAGCCGGCGGCGATGATCACTCCGTACCAATAGACAGGCCAACTGCCCACATGGAAAGCCACCCGGTTGAGCTGGAATTCCAGCCCCAGGCCGGGAAAGGAGACGGTGCCCATCATGATGCCTCCCCCGGCCGGACCACGGCCAGACCGCACCGTCCGGGCGCCACCCAGGACCGGATGCAGGCCTCCACGTCAGCCAGCGTGATGGAGTCGAACACCTCCGGGAAGCGGAAGTACTCCACGCCGGCAAAATGGAACTGGGCCAGCTCGATGCACACGTTTTCGAAGGAGTTGAGGGAGCGTACCTTGGCGCCGTAAACGCCCTTCTTCACCCGGCTGAACAGGGCGGGGTCCACACCCTCCCGGGCCAGCCGCTCACCCTCTGCCAGGACGGCATCCCGCACCTTTTGGGGGTCCTTGCTCTCACCGCCGGCCGCCATGAGGGCGCAGCCGGGATAGAGTTCAAATCCGTAGCCGAAATTCTTGTTGATAAGTCCCTCGCTGTACAGCTTGGCGTACAGCGGGCTGGAGTTGCCCAGCAGCACCTCGCAGGCCAGCTCCCCGGCCAGAGTGCGGCGCAGCCATTCCTCACCCCGCCGGGCAGGGTCGGCCTTGAAGCCCAGCTGGAAGATGGGGGTGGACACCTCCATGGTCAGCGTCTTCTCCCCGCAGGCCGCTTCAAGCGTTTCCTCTCCGCCGTAGTCCCGGTCGATGGCGTGTCCGGGCTCTGCGGGCAGGATCTCTCTGGCAATCTCGCACACTTTGGCAGGGTCCACGTCTCCCGCCACGGTGAGCACCATATTGGCCGGGGTGTAAAAGGCCTTGTGGCAGGAATAGAGAGTGCCGGCGGTAATCTTGGCGATGGACGCCTGGGTACCGGCAATGGGCACCCGGATGGGGTGATGGTCGTACAGGCACTCCATCAGGGCATAGAACACCTGGTTGTCCGGGTCATCCTCCACCATGCGGATCTCCTGGCCGATGATGCCCTGCTCCTTGTCCACGCTCTCCCGGGTAAAATAGGGAATGCTCACAAAGGAGAGCAGGATCTTCAGATTGTCAAAGAACTTCTCCGTGCTCTCAAAGAAATAGCCGGTGATGGCCGAACTGGTGAAGGCGTTGGGGGAAGCGCCGTTGGCGGCCAGATCCTGGAGGGCGTTGCCGTCCTCGGTGTCGAACATCTTGTGCTCCAGAAAGTGGGCTACGCCCGCCGGGGTGTTCTTCCACTCCCCGTCCAGCCGGAAGCGCATATCCATGCCGCCGTAGTTGGTGGCAAAGAAGGCATAGCTTTTCTGAAAGTCCCGGCGGCGGTCCACATAGACGTGGAGCCCGTTCTCCAGGATCTCATGGAACACGGTCTCCCCCAGACGGGGGTACTGCTTGCTTACCATAGGCTCAATCCCTGCCTTTCAGGAAATAGACGGTGTCCAGGGTCAGATCCTGGGCGGCCGCCACCGCTTCTTCCCGGGTCACCTGCTCCACCCGGGCGGCCAGCTCGTCCGGCCCCTCGGCCAGTCCGGCGGCAGCCTGACCCAGCCAGTAGTCCTCCAGTCGGCTCTGGGCGTCCAGAGTGGTCAGCAGCGTACTCACCACCGAACGGCGGGCCCACTCCATCTCATCGTCGGTGAAGTCGCCGGTCTGGCACTTGTAAAGCTGGGAGAGGATCTCACCCTCCGCCTGGCCCACCTTATCAAATTCCACGCCGGAGGAGACCAGCATCACATCCTTGTACTTCATCAGGCCGGAGCTGGCATAGTAACACAGAGAGAGCTTCTCCCGCACGTTCATGAACAGCTTGGAGGTAGTGGTGCCGCCGTAAATGGCGTTGACCAGCGCCAGGGCGGGGTACTGCTTGTCCCAGGCATCGGCGTTGGTACGGAAACCCATGGCCAGCTTGCCCTGCGTCACGTCCAGGGCCTCCTCCACGCGCCGGGGCTTGGCGGGCGCCTTCTGTTTGGCCGGACGGGTCACGTCCATCCGCTCCCCGCCCTCGGGCAGGCCCTCCACAATGGGGGCAAAGGCGGCCTGTACCCGCTCGGGGTCGGCGGAACCGCAGTAGTAAAGTTCCACCCGGGCGGTGCGCAGCAGCTTCTGATACTGTTCCCACAGTTCCTTGGCGTCAATGGCCTGGGCGCTGGCCTCAGTACCCAGCCGGTCCACGCCGAAGGGCTCGTCCGTGCACATCTCGGCCACCACCCGGATCTGGGCGTACTGGCGCTTATCGTTGACCTGAGCACGGATGCGGTCGATCAGATTGTCCTTTTCCTGCCGGGTATAGTCCGGGCAGAACACGCCGTCCTGGGTGCAGGGCCGCAGGAGCACTTCCGCCATCAGCGCCGCCGCCGGCTCCAGCACCTGCTCCCCTTCCAGGGCGTAGGCGTCGTCCAGAAAGCTGCCCGCAAATCCCACACACTGGGTCTCACCCTTCTTACGCACCAGGGGCTCCAGAGAACCGCCGTACAGCTCGTCCAGAGCGGCGGAGAGGGACTCCAGGTCGGGATGCTCCGCCGTGCCACGCCGGAGCACCATGGGTACCAGGGCGTTGCGGGACGCGTCCTCCTCGGACAGCGGGGTCAGAAAACGCACGGCCAGCGTGCTGGATTTGAATTTCTTCGTCTGCACCGCCGTCAAATGGACGCCGGGACGCAGTGTGATCTGTGTGACCTTCATGAATTCGGATCCATCCTTTCTTCCTGCATAGCCTGTCACATTTGAGCCGGGCTATACATCTATCTGTTACAGCTGGCTTCGGTCCCGCAGCCAGCTGGGCAGAGAGCGCATTTTAATACTCGACACGACCCCCATAGCCGCGAACATGGTGACAATGGAGGAGCCGCCATAGCTGATAAAGGGCAGGGTCAGACCCACCACAGGGAAAATATACAGGCACATACCCACATTGACCCCCACCTGGGCCATAAGCATACCGGCGTACCCCATGGCGATCAGCGCGCTCTGAGGCGAGCAGGCCCGGCGGGCCACCCAGACGCACCGCAGGATAATGAGGGCCAGCAGAAGCAGCAGCAGGCAGCAGCCCACCAGCCCGAATTCCTCCCCGCATACCGCAAAGATCTCATCCGTGTGCCGGGCGGGCAGACTGTGCTCCGAGGAACTCTGGGTCTGGATGCCCTGCAGGTAGCCCATACCGGTCAGGCCGCCGCTGCCGATGGCCATGATACTGCGGGTTTGCTGCCAGCCCGCATCCTGAGTCTGCTCATATATGGTATTGGGATTTCCGGTGATGTGGTCAATAACCACCGTAAACCGTCTGGCAAAATACTTGTCACTGATGTGGGGCCAGATCAAGACCACCAGCACCACGCACATCACCACGCCCAGCAGGAACCACCGCTTCTTCACCCCACCTGCCCAAGCCATCACCGCAAAAATCAACAGATAGGTCAGACCCATGCCGAAGTCGCCGGAGGTCACCGCGATGAGCGCAAACATAAACAGAGTATGCCCCGCAATCTGAAAAACCGAACTGGGGCGGCTGATACCCTTCTCCTTCAATCGGTTCATCTGCCAGGCCAGCAGCAGCACAAAGGTGAGTTTGGCCAACTCCGCCGGCTGTATATTGACCGGAAAACCGGGAATGTCCAGCCAGCTGTTGTTGCCCGTCTCCTCCGCGCCGGTACCCAGCGGGGTAAACAGCAGCAGATTGACCGCCAGGGAAAAGACGGCCAGCAGCTTCCAGGATTTTTCTGTAAACAACTCAATGTCCACCGAGGACATGAGGATATAGACCAGCACGCCCAATACGATGGCTACCCCCTGCACCAGCATGCAGCGCAGGCCGGCAGAAGGTTCCATCCAGCGGGTGGCACTGTAAATCAGAATCAGGCCGAATCCGCTGGTCGCCAGGCAGAATGCCAGCAGCAGCCGGTCGCCCCGGTCAAGGAATGCCCGTATGGAGTCTGAAAACCAGGACAAGGCCCCGCCCCCCTTCTATGGAAATCAACTTAGTTTACCATCTTTTTTGCGTTTGGTAAACGGCTGTGTTATAATAATTAAGCGATTCTTTACATTTGAGGTGCTGTATGGAAGTTATCTCCAATTCGCCGCAGGAGACCGAGGCGCTGGGTGAGAAGCTGGCCGCCCGGCTGTCCCCCGGCGATATCATAGCTTTTTCCGGTGATCTGGGGTCTGGAAAGACCGCCTTTACCAGAGGTCTTGCCAAAGGTCTGGGCATTGAGGAACGGGTCACCAGCCCTACCTTTACCATTGTCAACGAGTATGAGGGCGGCCGTCTGCCCCTGTTCCACTTCGACATGTACCGGCTTGGCTCCTCCGACGAGCTGTTCGACATCGGCTGGGAGGATTATCTGGCCCGGGGCGGCGTATGCGCCGTGGAGTGGAGCGAGATCGTGGACGACGCGCTGGAAGGCGACGTGATCCGGGTGGATATCCGCCGGGGCGCAGAGGACAGCCAGCGCATCATTACCATTACAGGAGGTCCTGACGCATGAAGATCCTTGCCCTGGAATCCTCTGCCGTCGCCTGCTCGGCGGCGCTGTGCGAGGATGAAAAGCTGATCGCCCAGTCCTACCAGAACAACGGCCTGACCCACTCGGTCACCTTAATGCCTATGACCACTTCCCTGCTCTCCGGCTGCGGCGTCTCCCTGGATCAGGTGGATCTGATCGCCGTAGCCGCCGGCCCGGGTTCCTTTACCGGCCTGCGTATCGGCGTGGCCGCCGCCAAAGGCCTGGCCTGGCCTGGCAAAACGCCCTGCGCCGCCTGTTCCACCCTGGAATCCATGGCCTGGCCGCTGGCCCACACCGGCCTGGAGATTTGCCCTGTCATGGATGCCCGGCGGCACCAGGTATACAACGCCCGGTTTGCCAGTGACGGACAGACGCTGACCCGGCTGTGTCCGGACCGCGCTATCGCCCTGGAAGATCTGGCGGAGGAATTAAAAAAGAGTGGAAATCCGCAAATTCTGGTTGGAGACGGCGCGGTTTTATGCTATACTACCCTCAAGGAACTGGGGCTGGACGTCCGGCTGGCGCCCCCCCACCTGCAATTTCAGAGCGCATGGGGCGTAGCCCGCTGCGCCCTGGAGCTGGCCCGGCGCGGCGAACTGACCGACGCCTCCGGCCTGACGCCCAACTATCACCGGCTCTCCCAGGCCGAGCGGGAGCGGCTGGCAAAAGAACAAAACAAAGGGGAATAGCGTCATGGATATGGAAAAAGTACACATTCTGGATCATCCGCTGCTGCAGCACAAGCTGACCATCCTCCGGGATGAGAACACCGGCGTCAAGGACTTCCGCCAGGTCGTCTCCGAGATCGCCACCCTCATGTGCTATGAGGCCACCCGGGATCTGCCCATGGAGGAAGTGGAGATCAAGACCCCCATCACCACTGCCAAGTTCAAGACCATCGCTGGCAAGAAGCTGGCCATCGTTCCCGTCCTGCGGGCCGGTCTGGGCATGGTGGACGGCATCCTGACCCTGATTCCCTCCGCCAAGGTGGGTCACATCGGCCTCTACCGGGATCCCGACACTCTGGAGCCGGTGGAGTACTACTGCAAGATGCCTACCGACATTGCCGAGCGGGAGGTTATCATCCTGGATCCCATGCTGGCCACCGGCGGCTCCGCCTCTGCCGCCATCCAGTTCATCAAGAACTATGAGGTCAAGCACATCAAGCTGATGAACATTATCGCCGCTCCCGAGGGCATCGAGCGGGTGCATCATGATCACCCCGACGTGGATATCTACTGCGCCGCTCTGGATGAGAAGCTCAACGACCACGGCTATATCGTCCCCGGCCTGGGTGACGCCGGCGACCGGATCTTCGGCACCAAGTAACATTCCTCATTCAAAGGCATGCTTTTCTACAAAAAGCATGCCTTTGTTTGTGCTGTCACGGAGGAAAAATCGTGTGGATGATCGCAGCGGTTCTTTCCGCTTTTTTTGCCGGTATTACGGCAATACTTGCCAAATGCGGGATCAGAAAAACAGACTCGGATCTTGCCACGGCTCTGCGCACAATCGTTGTTCTGGTGTTTTCTTGGATCATCGTTGTTGTTTCCGGCTCCCTTGCTTCCATCGCACAGCTTACACCCAGAGCACTCTTTTTTCTGCTGCTTTCCGGCCTGGCCACAGGAGCCTCATGGTTATGCTATTTTAAAGCGCTTTCTCTGGGCGATGTAAATAAAGTTGCGCCAATCGATAAGTCAAGTACTGTTTTGACCGTTCTGATCGCAATAATCTGCTTTTCAGAAACCGATCACCTTGCCGCAAAATTGGTCGGGACAATATTGCTTGCCGCCGGTATTCTCCTGATGGCAGAACAAAAATCTTCATCTTCTGACTCTCGGACAAGCGGCACGTGGCTTTTTTATGCTGTTTGCTCCGCCGTTTTCGCGGCACTCACATCTATCCTGGCCAAAATCGGGATTTCCGGCATTGATTCCAACCTTGGTACGGCCATTCGGACTATGGTTGTTCTTGTCATGGCCTGGGCCGTCGTCTTTGCAAAAGGCAAGCAGTCCCAATGCAGGACGCTCGACCCCAAGGAGCTCGTTTTCATTTCCCTCTCCGGCATTGCCACGGGGGCGTCATGGCTGTGTTACTACTACGCAATCCAAACCGGTGTTGTCAGTGTCGTGGTACCCATCGATAAGATGAGTATTTTGGTGACCGTACTGTTTTCTCGTCTCGTTTTAAAAGAGCAGATCAGCAGAAAAGCTTGTTTCGGTCTGCTTTTTATGCTGATCGGAACCTTGGTCATTGCAATGTGAACTTATTTATCTGTACAGTCTGACCGCAATATGAGCACAGGAGTTTCAAACGTATGATAAAGATACTTTTTGTATGTCACGGCAATATCTGCCGCAGCCCAATGGCGGAATTCGTCATGAAGGACCTCGTCAAAAAAGCCGGTCGGGCAGCGGAGTTTGAGATTGCCTCCGCTGCCACGAGCACGGAAGAAATCGGTAACCCGGTCTATCCCCCTGCGCGCCGGAAACTGGCCGAGCACGGTATCAGCTGCACTGGCAAAACAGCCCGACAGCTGACCCGGGCCGACTATGACCGCTGGGATCTGCTGATCGGCATGGACCAGGCCAATCTGCGCAATATGCGCCGTCTGTTCCCGGACGATCCGGAACAGAAGCTGCACCTGCTGATGGACTACACCAGCAGGCCCGGCCAAGTGGCGGACCCGTGGTATACGGGGGACTTCGAGGCCACCTGGCGCGATGTGCTTGAGGGCTGCCGGGGACTACTGTACAAATTGCAGAAATAATAGAAAAAGGATGGACGCGGTGCAACCACGTCCATCCTTTTTTCTGTCAAAACAGATCAGCCTTCCACCGCGTTCATGCTGTCGGCAAGTTGGCCGATCAGTGTCCGTGCCTCATCCCAGCGCCTGCCCTGAACCACTTCTTTGGGCAGCAGATTTCCGCCGATCCCGACGCCGATGAAGCCCCGGCGCAGGAATTCCGGCGCGTTGTCCGGCCGCACGCCGCCTACCGCCACATACTCCGTCCCGTCAAAGGGGCCCTTCAGGCTCTTGATAAAATGGGGGGGCAGATCGCCCGCCGGAAACAGCTTCAGCGTCTTGATGCCATATTCCAGACAGACCGACACATCCGTGGGGCTCATGACACCGGGCAGGATCGGCATGCTGTTCTCCGCAGCAAAATCCAGAATCGTTCGGGACGTGGACGGCGTCAGAAGGAAGTCCGCCCCGGCAGCCTTGGCATCCCGGCACCGCTCCAGGGTAATGGAGGTTCCGGCGCCCACGTGCACGCTGTCGCCGTAGGTGTCATGCAGATAGGAAATCTGCGCGGCGGCCCCAGCTCCGTTCATTGCTACTTCAAAAATCCGCACACCGCCGTCATAGGCAGCCTGCACGTAATCGGGAAAATACTCCTGCGGCGTATCACGAAACACCGCACACAGCTTATAAGTCCTGAACAGTTGTTCCATACCGGCCTCCTGCTAACGATAGATTTGAGCTTTGTGCTCCAGCAGACGGGTCATGATCTCCTCTGTGGGAACTCCCTCCGTATCACCCGTGGTCTCAGTGGCCAGGGCGCCGGCGATGGCGCCTTTCTGGCCGCACAGCGCAAGCGGTTCGCCTTTCAGAATGCCGGAAAGGAAACCGGCATTGAAGGCATCGCCCGCACCCACAGGGTCTACACAGACGCAAGGATAGGGTGGGATCTCCAGACTGCCTGTCCGGTCGGACACCACAGCCCCCTTCTCCCCCATCTTGACCGCCAGCCAGCGCACGCTTCCCTCCTGCATCAGCGTGCTGCGGATCTGCTCCAGATCCCGGGTACCCAGCAGCTGCTCCGCTTCATCCAGGCCCAGCATGGCGATGTCAGAGTTCATCAGGATTTTCCGCAGCATGGGAGCGTAATCCCTGTCCTTCCACAGCTTTTTACGGATATTGGGATCGAAGCTGAACAGAATGCCCTCACGTCGGGCAAACGCCTGGACCCGCTCCACCATATCCTTACAGCTGTCGCTGAGCACAGGGGTGATCCCTGTGACATGAATGATTTTTGCCTGTCGGAGATACGCCTCATCTTCGCACGCCATGACGGTGGCGGCAGAATTGCTCCGGTAATAGAAGACCGAGGTCTCGGAGTGGGAAAAAATCTCCTTGAAAAACACGCCGGTGGGATGTTCGTCATCCCACTCGACCCGGCTGGTGTCCACGCCTTCCGACCGGATAGTATTGCGCACCATGTAGCCCAGCTCGTCCCGACCCAGCCGGCTGATCCAGCCGGCGGTATGGCCCAGCTTGCACAGTCCGACCGCCACATTGCCCTCAGCACCGGCGGCCCGCAGGGCGAAGCTGCGCACATAGCGAAGCCGTCCGGTCTGTTCAGGGACCAGAATCGCCATGGACTCCCCGATGGTGATGACCTCAGGCATGGTGTTCCTCCATGTACCGCTCCAGGAAGTCCAGCAGCTTCAGGATCTCATCCTCGCGGACAAACCAGTTGTTGGAGACCCGGATTCCTTCTTCCTTGGTATACAGGTCGATGGTACGGTACTGAATGATGATCTTCTCCTGCTCCCAGGCCGCCTTGACCAGCGCCCTGTGATCCACGCCGGGAATAGTAAAGGCGAAGATACCCGTCATCAGCCGCTCATCCTCCGGGGACAAGATGCGCGCCTGGGGCAGACGGCGGCTGAACTGCTCCCGGCAGAAACGGTTCAGCTCCCGCTGGCGGGCATAGATGTTTTCCGTGCCGATCTCCTCAGCCAGCCGGATGGTGTGAGAGAACGCGGTGTACATGGGGATATGCTTGCCGCCATACTCAAAACGCCGGGCCGTATTGCGCAGCGCGATCTCATTGGTAGCCATATCAAAGGACTCCTGCATACCGACGCCGCCGAAGGGGACCCGCAGCTGCGGGATCAGCTCCCGGCGGACATAGACGGCAGCAATGCCTTCCGGCCCACACATCCACTTGTGGCAGGAGATGACATAGAAGTCACAGCCCATGTCCTTTACATCAATCTCCGCATTTCCCGCCGCCTGGGCACCGTCCAGAGCGGTAAGCACACCGTGTTCCCGGGCAATCCGGCACAGGTCCTTGGCGGGCATTTTGGTACCGATGGCATGGAGTACATGGCTGAACGCCGCCAGCTTTACAGCACCGGTGTCCAGCGCCTGCTCAAATTGCTGACAGATCTGATCATATCCGCCCTCCGCCTTAAACTTCCGGGTGGTAAAGCCGCGGATCTTTTCAGCCGCAAAGAACGGCAGCAGAGAGGCGGGATTCTCCTGGTTGGAGACCAGCACTTCGTCCCCTGGCCCCAGATCCAGCATGTAGTCAATGGTATTGAAGCCTTCGGCAATACAACGCACAAAGAAGATCTCCTCCGGCGCGGCATGAATAAAGCGGGCCACATCCCGGCGGGCCTCCTCCAGCATCTCAAACAGCCGGTCATGGACCTGGACGTTGATCTGACCTTCGTCAAAAATATATTCAAACACGCCCCGCATGCTGTCCCACACTGACTGGGGGTAGGGGCCGCAGCCTGCGGAATTGAGATAAGTGTAGCGCTCCACCACAGGCATCTGCTTGCGGTAGGTTTCAAAATAGCTTGCTGGTTTCATTCAATAAGACCGCCTTTCATTCTTCCACGTGCCCCTTGACATGCTCACTGGGGCGCGGAATGCCATATACTTCCCGGAAACTCTCCTCGGTGGTCAGGCCGGAAGGCGCACACCCCAGGATAAAGTGGATTCCCGGTTCATCTTTATGGGCGTCATAGTATTCCTTTGTGCAGTTTCCCAGGCAGAACAGGTGCTCCCCTTCCCCACGCTCCGGCATATCTTCGGGGTTTGAGCCATTGAGCAGCACCTTCATGCCCTTGAAGCCGGGCAGATGCCCGCACTCTCTGATCCGGGTCATGGCAATGGTCAGCACCGCACGGCAGCCGTAGCATTTCTGCGGCATCTCCTGCTCAAAAATCTCCACGCCGTCGTAGTGTCTGCTCTGAGGCTCGGCGGTCTTAAAGGGACGGTACACCTCCTGGATGGGCGTACCCAGCACCTGGATGTCTTCCTCGTGCCAGGAACCGTGCCCGGCCTCGGCGGCATAGCGGATGTAGTCGATCTTCTCCGGCTGGAAGCCGATGATGCGTGCTACTGTGGCATCCACTGCCAGTGGATTCCCACCAGCCACGATCAGACCCAGGTCCACCGGAGTGCCTTCCAGGGGTCCAAGGCCCTCCATGGCCGTGATGCCGTCCACGATGGTGAGATAAGAAGGCAGCGCCGTGGTCAGATCCACCACCGCCTTGCGCATGTTCAGGTCGTGGAAGCGGCGCTTGTCTACGGGAGAGAGCAGACCGTTCATATTCTTGTAGGCCACGGTGATCTCCGTAAGCGGATGGGTCTTGATGACGGGGATATTGATGATTACGTCATACTGCCACGCAGCCTCGCACACATCTACATATTCCAGGAAGCAGAAATCAGGACTTTTTACCCGCCGGAATTCCAGCTCGTTGGCATCGTACAGGCCGACGCCGCATCGCTGCGCCAGCTCCGTCACGCCCAGGATATCATAGATCTTCTTGGTGCCCAGATGGAAAGCGCCGGAGCCCTCCACGATGTCCACCTTGGAGGCGCCTGCCTCCCGAACCTGGGCAATGATGCTCTCCAGCACCGGAGCGGAGGTCACGGCGCCGTCATCCGAGCTGAGCGGGCCGGTAAAATTGGGTTTGAGCAGAACAGACTGCCCCGGCTTGACAAAGGCACTCATGCCGCCCAGCAGCTCCATGGCCTGCCGCACAGCTCGGTCTGCGCTGTCCGTTTTCTTTACAACCGATACCTGATATGACATATTTGCTTCCTCCCTATACCATTGGCGGCAGCGCCGAGCTCTTTAAATAGGCCAGCGCCTTGTCCACGTGCTTCTGCCCTTCGGTCAGCGCCATCCCGAAATGGGATGGAATCAGCGCATCCACGTTCAGGCCGGCCAGCTTGGGCAGATAGTTGCGATAATCCTCCAGGGAGGAACCGTAGCAGTTCTGCAGGCTGAGTACGCCATTTTTATAGACACTGTCTCCGGAGAACAGCATCCGCCTGCCCCGCCAGCAGACCAGATAGCAGGTGGATTCAATGCTGTGGCCGGGGGTGATGATGGGGGTAATGACCATGCCGCCGGCATAGTACTCCTGCCCGTCCTGAGCCTCGATATCTACATGCCCGTGATGGAACACATAGTCAGCCGGATAGGCGCCCTTGATCTTGGCTGCGGTGAGCCCCAGCTCGAACTCGGTTCCCTCCTCGATGAGCCGCCGCTCACCAGGGGCGGCCACCACCTTGCAGTGGGGGAACTTCTCCTGGAACTCCCACAGCCCTCCGGTATGATCGCCGTGACAGTGAGTCACAAAAAGATACTTCAGATGTTCCGCAGGGACACCGGTCTCCTCCATGTTGCGGAAAATCCACTGGCTGTCGATGCCGCTTCCGGCATCAAACAAAATGGCTTCTCCCCCATCATCCAGCAGATAGACATTACAGTCTTTGAAGCAGGAGATCCCGGGGCCGGCGTCACCGCCGGCCACCATGTAGAACCCATCTGCAATCCGAATATACATAATGGATAACGCCCCTTTCCTTCCTACCTTAGAGTAGCCCCAGAACTCTGGGCAGGGTCAGGCAAATGTCCGGGATGTAGGTCACCAGGAAAAGTACGATGATCTCCACCGCACAGAAGGGCAGGATGGCCTTCATGTTCTTTTCCAGTGGGTTCTTGGCGATGCCGGTGGCGATAAACAGACACATGCCAAAAGGCGGGGTGGCCAGGCCAATGATGATGTTCAGCAGGAAGATGACGCCGAAGTGTACCGGGTCCACCCCAAAGATGGCGGCAATGGGCGCCAGGATAGGCGCGCAGATGAGCAGGATGGCGTTGGTCTCCATCACACAGCCCATAGCCAGCAGGAACAGGTTGACCAGCAGTAGGAACACGTACTTGCTGGAGGTAATCTGCATCAGCAGCTCAGATACTGCCTGAGGGATCTGGGTCATGGCCACCAGGCAGCCGAAAGAGTTGGAGAATCCGACAATGAGCAGCACCGCGCCGCAGGCGATCATGGCATTGGCCACATAGTCCATGATGATCTTCCCGTTCAGGCTGCGGTAATAAATGAGGCCGATCAGCAGCGTGTACACCACGGCGATATCAGCGGCCTCGGTGGGGGTGAAAATGCCGCCGAGGATGCCGCCCAGAATGATGACCGGCATGATAATTGCGGGAAGCGCATGGAAGATGGTTCTGACGATCTGAGAGGGCTTATAGGAGGTCGTATTTTTGGGATAGTGCCGCTTGTGGCTGAGATAAGCCGTGGGGATCATCAGGGCAATGCCCAGCAGGATGCCGGGCACAGCGCCGGCAAAGAACAGGGCCGACACTGACACAGCCATGGTGGAACCATAGAGCACGAAGCCAATGCTGGGGGGGATGATGGGGCCGATAACGGAAGAGGACGCGGTGACCGCCACAGAGAACTCCGGATCATAGCCCTGCTTGATCATGGTGGGGATCAGCACGCCACCGATAGCGGCGGTATCCGCCGTAGCGGAACCAGAAATGCCGGCAAAGAACATGGAACCCAGGATATTGGCGTGGGCCAGGCTGCCGCGGACACGGCCCAGCAGCACCTCGCAGACCCGCAGCAGGTCATCCACGATGCCTACCCGACCCATCAGATCACCGGCCAGGATGAACAGGGGCAGCGCCAGCAGAGTAAAGCTGTCCAGGCCCTGATAGGTCTGCTGGAACACGATCATCATGGGGATTTCGCCCCAGACCGCTATCGTTGTAATGAGGGAAAGGCCTACAGAAAAAGCGATGGGTACACCAATGATCAGAAACACGGCCAGGCTGCCGAACAACAATGCCATAATTTCCATATGCGTTTCTCACTCCTTTACCGGTTCCGGCGTGTAGCCGGTGACTTTTGTCAGCAGGATATATACCATATGGACCAGCATGATAGCTGTACCGGCATACATGCCCATGGCAGTCCAGGCCAGGTTGATCCTGGTAACAGACGCCTTGCCGAACCCGAAGATCTTCATGGCGTCCGTGCCGAAATACATAAACACCGCCAGGAAAACGATCACCAGGCAGATATCAACGATTTCCATGATCTTTTTGGGCGTAGGCTTCAGTCTGTCGATCACGAAGGTGAAGGTAATCAGATTGTTTTTCTTGACTTCCACACTGCCGCCGATGAAGGCAAACCACAGCATGCAGAATCGGGCCAGTTCTTCTGTAAAGCTCAACTGGTTTCCAAGTACGAATCTGGTAAACACCCCCAGGAACAGGTCAACTACCAGTACAATGCCGATAACCAGGCACAGTTTCCTGCAGATGATATCCAGGATGTCGCTGACGACTTTAATGGCTTTTATAATCAGCTTCATTCCGATATTCCCCCTTCTCTTGGGGGATAAGTTGGGCTTATTCCCCCGATTTTGTAAATAGGGCCCGGCAGTGCGGCGCTCCCGCACCGCCGGGCCCGCGGTTTACCTTTCTTCTTCCGGCAGGATCAGAATTCCTCGCCGATCGCCAACACCTTATCCACGATGTCCTGAGACACCATCTTCCCGTCGCCTACGTAGTCGCCCCAAACGGCCTGGCCGCTCTCACGCCAAAGCTCGATCTCCTCATCGTTGGGATAGTAGACCTCAACGCCTTCGGCTGTGATCTCGTCCATGATGGTCTCCAGCTTCTCGTTGAGCAGCTGGTCCTTATACAGCTCCAGCTCCTTGCCGGCTTCCATCACAATGTTGTACAGCTCGGAACCCTCGCCGCCCAGCTTCTCAATGCAGCTGGCGCTCATCAGCTGGACAGACGCCACGTAAGACATGTCAATGATGGTGCAGTAGTCGGTCACTTCGCACAGTTTGTTGCCGTAAGTACCGATGGGGTGGCCATACAGGCCTTCTACCGTGCCCTGAGACAGGCCCAGATAGACTTCGTTGAAGTTCATGGGCACCGAAGAAGCACCCCACTGGTCAAACAGAGCCATCTCGATCTCAGAGCCGGTGGTACGCAGCTTGACACCCTTCATATCGGAAGGAACCTTGGCCACTCCGCCGGAACGGTTGTAGAACAGAGCACGGGCCGCGCCGCCGTCGATATCATAGTTGATGGGGACCAGACCGATATCGCTCTGGATTTGCTCCGCGATCTGAGAGCGGATATCCTCGTCCTGGAACACCGCGCGGACATGAGGCTGGCTCTTGAACAGGCCGGGCAGGTCGGTGAAGGCCAGAGCCTCGGAATAGTCCATCAGGTTACCGGCAGAGGACTTCACGATATCCAGCGTACCGCCCATGGCGGCCACCAGAACCTGCTTGTCGTTGCCCAGCTGGCTGTTGTTATAGTACTCTACCTTAATTCTTCCGTTGGACTTTTCCTCAATAGTCTTGATGAAGTTCAGGTTCGCATCATCTTCCGGAGTGCCGGTCACCTCAGCGGCCGCGTACTTCAGCACGATCTGCTCACCTGTGCTCGTATCGCCGCTGGGACTGGGAGTGCCGGTGTTGCCGCCGCTGGGAGTGCTGCCGTTGCTGCCGCAGGCCGTCAGGAACAGGCCCAGGGTCACCGCTGTTGCAATCAGTTTCTTCGCTTTCATGTTTTCTCTCCTTTCAAATATGACCAGCCTTCTGCCCTTGTGTTTTGGTTTCAAACTTATTATGTATGCATCATACTCCTTGCAAAACTTTTTGTCAATCCTTTTTTGGTATATTTTCACGATTTGCAAGAGAAATTATTTTAATTTTTGACTTGATTTCCTGATACACACACTTTATAATAATGATGTATCAGATAATTTATTTGTCTCTGATTTATTATTTTATATTTGGAGGGCATCATTATGGGAACAGTTGAAAATCGGATCCATGAGTTAGGATTGGAGCTGCCTGCTTGTCCTTCCCCCGTGGCAGACTATGTCCCCGCTGTACAGTTCCAGGGCAATCTGGTGTATGTATCCGGCCAGGGCTGCGCAAAGGGCGGCAAACTGCTGCACCAGGGAAAGCTGGGCTCCTCCGTCACCATCGAGGAGGGCGCCGCCTGTGCCGAGCAGGCCGTGCTCAACTGCCTGGCCGCACTCAAATCTGAGATCAAGGACCTGGACCGGGTGGACCGGGTGGTGAAGCTGCTGGGCTTTGTGGCCAGCGAACCAGGCTTTGACCAGCAGCCTTATGTGATCAACGGCGCCTCCCGCCTGCTGATCCAGCTCTTTGGCGAAAACGGCAAGCATGCCCGCGCGGCTATCGGCACCAACGAGCTGCCTTTTGGGACGCCCGTGGAGATCGAAATGATCGTGGAACTCAAGCCCAGCATGGACCATATGGCCAGCTAACTACTGACCTTACATTTTATAAGGTATTCGGAAAGAAGGCGGATCCTGTGAAAGTTGTTTTGGCCAAGCACCTGATTTCCTGCGCGGAAGGTGCCCCTGCTCTTCAGCATGACATTGGTATCGTCATTCAGGATGGGCGTATCACACAGATGGCCCCCATTGATTCCCTCAAAGAGCTTCTTGCCGCTCCCGGGACAGAGGTCATCGACCCCGGCGAGTCCTATGTCATGCCCGGCCTGATTGATGCGCACCTGCATCTTTGTTTTGATTCCACAGACAACCCCATCACAGCGCTGGACAGCGAAAGCGCCGACGTCACATTGCTGCGCATGGCTGCGGCGGCCCAGACAGAGCTGCGCTCCGGCGTGACCACCGTGCGCGACTGCGGCGCAAAGGGCAATTCCATCTTCCATCTGCGGGACCAGATCCGCGCCGGCGTCCTGGAGGGCCCCGATATCATTGCCTGCGGCGCACCCATCACCGTGACCGGTGGACACTGCCACTTCCTCGGTTTGGAAGTAGATAGTCTGGACGAGGTGGAAAAGGCTGTCCGTCAGCTGTGCAAGGACGGTGCCGACTTCATTAAGGTCATGGTATCCGGCGGAAACATGACGCCCGGGAGCAACTCGCTCATCAACCAGTATGGCTATGAGGCGCTTTCCATCATCACCCGCGAGGCCCACGCCAGAGGCAAACGGGTGGCCGGACACATCCACACCACCGTTGGCATTCAGAACGCAGTACGGGCAGGCTTTGATACCATCGAGCATTGCAGCTTCAAGGATTCCACCGGCCGTCAAGACGTGGATTTCTCCATGGATCTGGTTAAGGAGATCCGGGATCACGGCATCTCGGTCTGCCCCGCTTTTGGCAAGGGATATATCCTGCCTCCGGAAGAAGGCGCTCCCCTGCCGGACAAGGTGGCCATGTGGGCCGCTTTCCAAAACAGCCGTTTCTTCACCACCGAGCAGATGTTTGACGCCGGAATCAATGTGGCGGCTGGTACTGATGCAGGGTGCAAACGCACGTTCTTCCATGAGTTCCCGCTCACGCTGGAGATCCTGCACAGCAAGGTCCATATGCCTATTTATGACGTGCTGCTCAGCGCCACCATCCGGGCGGCCAAAGCGCTGGATATTGAGACTATGACCGGCTCTCTTGAGGTGGGTAAAAATGCTGATCTGATCTTTGTGTCGGACGATCCAACCAAGGACCTGCAGGCGCTCAGAAAACTGCGCGGAGTCATCAAGGGCGGTAACGTGGTCTTTCTGCATGCCTGACCCCGCCCTCCCACAAAAAAAGAAGGGGATAATATCATGAATACCGCATATTTGGAGAAATTGTTCGGCATGGATGGCAAGAAGGCTGTTATTACCGGCGGCGCCAGCGGCCTGGGCCGTGCCATTGCGTACTCCCTGTCCCAGTTCGGGGCAGAGGTATTCCTGCTGGACCGCAACCCCGAGGGCCTGGCAGAAAGCGCCCAGATCATCCGCGAGGCGGGCGGTGCCTGCCATACGTACGAGCTGGATATCTCGGACACCCAGGCACAGGACCGCTTTTTTGACGAATTTCTTCAGAAGGAAAAGCATCTGGACATCTTTGTGGCCGACGCCGGTATCAACATCCGCTCCGAGCTGCCCGATGCCAAGCTGGAAGACATCAAAACTCTGCTCCAGACCAACTACATCGGCACTGTTTACGGCATGATCCGGGCTGCAAACATCATGAAGCCCCAGCGCTCCGGCAATATTCTGGTCATCACCTCCGTCAACGGCGTCAGCCCGCTGATCAATCAGGCGGTCTATTCCAGCATCAAAGCAGGTTTGGAGGGCGCCATGCGCTGTCTGGCCGGCACTATGGCGGAGTACGGTGTGCGCGTTAACAGCTGCGCCCCGGGCTGTATCTACTCCAATGGCAACAAGCACATGTTTAGTCAGGAGATCTATCGCACGGCCAAGGAGGCCAACATTCCCCTGGGAAAGATCGGGAATCCGGAGGATATCGGCGATGTAGTCGCCGCCGTGGTCAGCGACGCCTTCCGTTTCATGGTGGGCAGCACCGTACTGGTGGATGGCGGCGAGATTATGCGGCCCAAACAGGTACAGCCTTAAGGCGCCAGCCTGACAGGAGGTGTATCACACATGGTCAAAATCGGATGTGTCGGCTACGGTGGACGCCACGGCGAGTTCTTCTCCAGGGTTTTCAATCAGCAGAACGCCTTCCCCGGATACCACATGAGCTATGTGTTCGGTGAAGACGAAGTCCTCACGCCCGAGGAGCGGCAGCGCAGGTTTTTTCAGGTAGAGCACAACTGCTCCAGTCTGGACGAACTGATCCGCTGCTCCGACGCAGTGATGATTCTCACCGTCCGGGGCGAAGATCACGCCCGCTATGCGCTCAAAGTTATCGAGGCCGGAAAACCCTTGTTCGTGGACAAGCCCTTTACCGCCTCGCTGGACGAGGCCAGGGAGATTACCCGGGCCGCTGAGGCCTGGGGCGTTCCCCTTTTCGGCGGCTCCACCCTGCGCCACCTGCAGAAGGTGGAGGAAATCCAGGCCCTGATGCAGCAGGAGGACTTTCCGGCAGTGGGGATCACCTATCGTGCCGATCCGGAAAGTCCCCTTGGCGCCTATCCCTTTTATGCCAGCCACACCGCTGAAATGTGCGTTGCGCTCTGTGGGCCGGATTACCGGCAAGTGGAGGCTGTACGCGTCGGAAAGAATATCTGCACCCTGGTACGCTATGACCATCGCTGTGCCTTACTCACCACTACTCTGGATACCCAGCTTGTGAATGTCCATCTGATGGGCAAAATATGCCGTTCCTTTGATCTAAACCAGGATCTGTGCTATGTGGACGGGGCAAGAAAATTTGTCCGCATGCTGGAAACAGGAGTACCTCCGGTACCTTATAATGAATTTTGTTCCGCAGTGGGACTGGTTGAGGAAATTATGGAAAAGATTTCTTTTCCGACGGAATAGTGCTTTATTTTTTTCATTTCTGTGATATAATAGCATTAACATAGCATTATGCTCTGTTTTTTGTTTCTCAGGCGAAGGTTTTAGGCCAAATACTTTATTTTAATTTCGGTCTTGAACCAACCGTCCTATCAGATTGTTCTACAATGGGGAGTACATGATGAATACAATCTACGATAATTGGTCTATGTGGCAAAAGCTGCTTACCATGCTGCAGCATCAGTTTGGAAATCGTTCAGAGTTCATCCTGCATGATCTGACGAAAGATTACAATCATACCATCGTAGATATCCGCAACGGGCACATTACCAATCGTAAGATCGGAGACTGCGGCTCCAATCTAGGGCTGGAGGTGCTGCGCGGAAGTGTGAAGGACGGAGATCGCTACAACTATATCGTCAATACCAGAGACGGTAAACTGCTCCGCTCCTCTACCATGTATATCTATGACGATAACGGGGCTGTGATCGGAACCCTGTGCATCAACACAGACATTACCGAGACAGTTCACTTTGAGGAGTATCTGCGGCAGTACAACCAGTACAGTACATCTGTCCCCACCCCTGCCGAGCCTGCCGATCCTGTGCGCAGTACTACACCTGCAACCGCCCCCGCACAGACGGAGCCGGAGTTCTTTGCAACCAATGTGACGGAACTGTTGGACTATTTCATTGCGGAGGCTACCAAATTGATCGGCAAGCCGGTGGAGCAGATGCAGCGGGAGGACAAGATCGAATTTGTCCGGTATCTGGACAGTAAGGGCGCGTTCCTTATTACCCACTCTGCGGAAAAGGTTTATGAATACCTGAACATTTCCCGCTTTACCCTCTATAATTATCTGGATCTGGTACGTAAAGACGGCGACAAAGCCGGCGACAACGGCAAATCGTCCGCTTCCAAGGGTTCCTGAACCAAATAAAAAAGCGGTCCGTTCCCATTTCAGGGAACGGACCGCTTTTTTCATTTCTTCTTTTCCCGATAATAGATGATGCGCAGACCGTCCAGAACCAGCTGGGGGTCTACTACGTCAATCAGATCGGTATTATCAGCCACCATGCGGGCCAAACCGCCGGTAGCGATTACCTTGACCTCTCCCCCGCCCATTTCGGCCTTGGCCTGACGGATCAGATACTCCATGGCGCCAATATAGCCCATGACCGCCCCCGCCTGAATCTGGCCCACTGCGGTGGTGCTCAACACAGTATCCGGCTTCACCAGTTCCACCCGGGGCAGCAGGGCGGTTTTCTGGAACAGACCGTCAATGGACACCCGGACGCCGGCGGTGATGCAGCCGCCCAGATACACCCCGTCGGCGCTCACCGCATCCAGAGTAGTGGCGGTTCCAAAGTCCAGCACGATCAGAGGCGCGCCGTATTTCTCAATGGCAGCGATATCAGCCACCGCCCGGTCAGGGCCCAGCCGTTCGTCGCTGTCGCAGGGAATGTAAGGCAGCCTGGGGTCCAGATCCTCGTCGATAACCAGCGGCACCTTGCCCAGGTACTTTCTGACCGCATTGGACAGCGTGTGCATGACCTGTGGGACGACCGAGCCGATAACCACATCCTCCACCTGATCCAGCGCCACGCCGAACCGCTGGAAATACTGGCACATCAGCAGCCCGACCTCGTCAGACGTGCGGTTTGCGTCAGTCATCAGGCGGAAGCTGCCCTTCAGCTCCGCACCCTCAAAGATCCCCAGCACCATATTGGTATTGCCTACATCAATCACCAGCAGCATGGTTCATCCTCCCCCTCAAAACTCACTGATATAACATACCGCGCCGCCCTCATCCAAAATAGCCACGGCATAGGTCGGCCGGGCCAGGCTGCCAATACTGCCCGGATTGACCACCCACATCCCCTGTTGGAATTCACAGAGGGGCTCATGAGTATGTCCAAAGCACAGCAGGCCGGCGCCCGCGGCCCGGGCAGCCCGGATGGCAGCCCATGCCCCCATCTTCACCTGATAAATGTGCCCGTGGGTCATCAACAGCTTACAGCCTTCCAACGTAAAGATCCGCTCCTCCGGCAGATCCGGCCGGCGTCCGTCACAGTTTCCCGGTACAAAGGCAATCGGGATGTCCGAAAATTTTTCCTGAAGGGCCTGGGCATCCCGCACCAGATCTCCCAGGTGGAGGATGTGGTCAGGGCGCTCCAAACGCACCACATCCTCCATATTGGCTACATTCCCATGAGAATCGGAAAAAATCAGCAGCTTCATGCGATCACCTTTCAGCCAAAGCACATATAATGGCCTGAGACCCACTATAAATAATTGAGATGGAGCTGATGGTATGAATGTCCCTCAGTCTAATTTGGACGAACTGATGAAGGACCCCAAAGCCGCCTCCCTGCTGAAGAACAAGGCGCTGATGCAGTCCATTCTAAATGCGCCCGATACCCAGCGGCTGATGCAGCTTCTGGACCAGAAAGCCGGCGCAGACCTGAAGCGGGCCGCCGCCGGAAACACACAAGCTCTGAGCGGCCTGGTCCGGCAGGTCATGGGGAGCGAGGAAGGCGCCCGCCTGATCCAGCAGCTCGGTCAAAAGATCAATCAGGAAAAATAAGCACAGCTGTCAGGGGGTGAACGCATGGCAGAGCTGGAAGAAAAACTGAACGCCATACTCAGCGACCCCCAGGCCATGGGACAGATCCTCTCCGCGGCAAAGGCGCTTTCGGGCGCCCAGGAGGAAGAAGGCGCCCCCTCCCCCGCGGACGATCCGTCCGATGAGGGGGCCGCCGACCCTCTTTCTGCGCTGAACCAACTGGACCCCAGACTGATCCAGATGGGCATGCGGCTGCTCTCAGAATATACCGCCGGCGACGACCGAAAAACCGCCCTGTTGGACGCCCTCAAACCCTTTCTCAGACCGGAGCGGCAGGCAAAAGTGGATCAGGCCGTCCGGATCGCCAGACTGGCCAAAGTGATCCGCACGGCCTTCCGGATTTTCCAGGAACGCGGAAAGGAGGAGTCGGAAGATGTATAACCGCTACATACCCAACGGCACCGCCTACACCCGCATCACAGAGCCCGACCCTCCGCCGTCCGCTTCGCCCCGTCGCAAAGAAGGCAAGGCGGAGAAAAAGGAAACCCCGGGGAGCGGCCTGCTCTCCAGCCTGCTCAAATCCCTCAAGCTGGAGGAATTGGACAGCGGCGACGTGCTGCTGCTGTTGATCCTCCTGCTGCTGTTTCTGGATGGCGAGGACAATATGGAACTGCTGATCGCCCTGGGGCTCATTCTGATTCTGGGTCTGGGGCGGGACTGAACTACTGCGTAACCGTATGCAATACCGTCCCGTCTGGCAGGGTAAACGAGCTGTCTGACGGCGCTGGCCGTTCCAGCGCGCTGGCCGTCATCCGATAGACTACCTGACCGTCCTTGAGCTGCTCCGCCCGGACCAAAAGCCCGCTGTCATCGTCCACCCAATAGCGCGCAACATGCCCGGAGTCATCCTCCGCCGTCTCCACATAAATGCAGCCCAGGCCGTCCAGAGCCTGATATTCAGCCGCCGCGATGGAATCGGGGTCCAGTCCCAAAACCGTCTCATAGCTGGGGATGCGTTGGCCTTCCAGGTCCGCCGACGCATTGTCAGAGGGACTGTTCAGCACATCCTGACTGTTATCGTACCAGATCCAGACCTGCCCATCACCCACAATGGAGTGGCGGACCGTCCCTCCCGGCCAGGTGGCATCAGTCCGGGTCCAGCCGCTATCCACCCAAACTCGCGCCTGAGTGGTACCCTGCTCGTTCTCTCCCCAGATATCCTGGATAGTCACTGTTCTGCCGTAGCTCTCCGGGCGCTTCAAGGTCTCGATCACGCTCTGTACCGTCTGCGGCGTTACCTCTACACGGACCAGTCCCCCGTTTTCCTCCCCGCCGGGCGATGAGGACGGCCCCGGTGTGGGCAGTACGATCTTGGCCGTATCAGGCGCAAAAATGCCCAGTCCAAAGCTGGAGAGAATGGCCACCGCGATGATCACGGCGATGAGGGTCACCACGATATTCCGCTTACGCCGTTCCATCCCGTGTTCCCCCTCTCCGTCCGGTCATTTCACTCCGGCGCCCGTGGGATTCATTTCTTCTCCTCTCCCCGCCCGCCGGAGCGCTCATCTCTCTCCTGTTCCTTCCGATTGTTGCTCAGGAAAATATGGCCTGCAATGGCACCGGCAAAGCACAGAGCCATCAGCAGCAGCATGGCCTTTACCGGACCGCTGGTAGTGAGCACCACAGCGGACAAGCCCAGGATGGCACTGATCATATACAGCACCGCCACTGCCTGCTTCTGATTCAGGCCCATGTCGATAAGACGATGGTGTACATGGCTCCGGTCCGCGTGCATGGGGCTCTGGCCATGGGCAATACGGCGGATAAAGGCAAAGCAGGTATCAAAAATGGGCAGGCCCAGCATCAGGAAGGGCACCGCGAAGGAAATAATGGTATACAGCTTGAACAGGCCCTGGATGGACACTACCGCCAGGATAAAGCCCAGGAAGGTAGAACCGGTGTCCCCCATAAAGATCTTGGCCGGATTCATGTTATAGGGCAGAAAGCCCAGGCAGCCGCCGGTGAGGGCCGCCATCAGGATGGCCACCGGCCCGTCACTGATGGCCAGGGAGATAACCAGCAGGGTCATGGAACTGATGGCGGACACGCCGCAGGCCAGGCCGTCCAGGCCGTCGATCAGGTTCACCGCGTTGGTAATAGCCACGATCCACAGCACGGTAAAGGGAATGGCCAGAATGCCCAGATCCCAGTACAGATTCTGAGAGAATACATTGGGGTTGGACAAGGTGTCGATCACATTGCCGGACAGCACCGCCACCAGGGCAGCCACAATCTGCACAATAAACTTAAACATAGCCTTCAGGCTATAAATATCGTCAAAAATCCCCAGGATCACAATGATGACCGCGCCCAGCAGCATACCGCGCATCTGGTCGGTCAGATCCAGAAAGACCAGCACGCTGAGCAGAAAGCCCAGGAAAATGGCCAGGCCGCCCATTCTGGGAATGGGGTGGTTGTGCATACGCCTGTTGTCCTTGGGCACATCTACTGCACCCATTCGGAACGCCAGGTTCCGGACCACCGGCGTAGTAATGAGAGCCACCACAAAAGCTACCACCAGCGCGGCGGCCACGATGCCGATGAGAGGAAGATTCAAATTCATCGCCATAGGAAAGATGCTCCTTTATGTCAACGGGCCAGGAAGCCCACCTTTTTGTATACCTTACGGAGGGTCTTCTCTGCCACGTAGGAGGCCTTCTCCGCGCCTGCGCGATACACGCTCTCCAGGTAAGCCTTGTCGGCCAGCAGACGCTGGGTCTCCTCCCGGATGGGCCGGAGCAGCTCCACCACACTCTCTCCCACCACAGGCTTGAAGGCACCGTAGCCCTTGCCCTCAAATTCCTGCTCGATCTCTTCATAGGTTTTGCCGGTAATGGCGGAGTAAATGTTCATCAGGTTGGACACGCCGGGCTTCTGCTCCCGGTCGAACCGGACGCACCGCTCGGTGTCGCTGTCGGTGATAGCCCGCTTGAACTTGCGCATGATGTCCTCCGGCTTCTCCATCAGGAACACGCAGCCCTCGGGGATGGACTTGCTCATCTTGGTGTCCGGCTGGTTCAGGCTCATCACCCGGGCGCCCGCCTTGGGGATGTATGGCTGAGGCACCTTGAACACCTCACCGTAGGCGTGGTTGAAGCGGTTAGCGATATCCCGGCAGATCTCCACGTGCTGCTTCTGATCCTCCCCCACCGGCACAAAGTCAGGCTGGTAGAGCAGGATGTCAGCAGCCATCAGGCAGGGATAGGTGAACAGGCCGGCGTTGATGTTGTCGGCGTGCTTGGCGGACTTGTCCTTGAACTGCGTCATGCGGGAGAGCTCACCGAACATGGTGTAGCAGTCCAGCACCCAACCCAGCTCAGCGTGCTGATGGACATGGGACTGAACGAAAATGGTGTTCTTCTCCGGGTCCAGGCCGCAGGCGATGTAGGTGGCGATCTGGGTCAGGGTGCGGCGGCGCAGCTCCGCCGGGTCCTGACGGACCGTAATGGTATGCAGATCGGCCATAAACCAATAGCAGTCAAACTGATTGGACAGCTCCGCCCAGTTCTTGATCGCTCCCAGATAATTGCCCAGGTGAAGATCACCGCTGGGCTGAATCCCGGACAGGAGGACCTTCTTCTCGTTTTCCATAATAAAACACACCTCTTACGCGTGATTTTTGCTGTTCAGGCATAATGCCCCATATTGAGTTATCATATCACATCCAAATGCCCTTGACAATCCTAAGAAGAAAAAATAGAATAAGGTGACAAACATCGCAAATACTGCGAAAAAGGAGTTTTTCCAATGGAACTGAACTGGTTTGAGGAGATGGAGGCCCGTATCCCCAAGGACGGCGTCCGCACCCGTTTTGCCCCTTCTCCCACAGGCTATATGCACGTGGGCAATCTGCGCACCGCTCTGTATACCTGGCTCATCGCCCGGCATGCCGGCGGCAAATTTATCCTGCGCATTGAGGACACGGATCAGGGCCGTCTGGTGGAGGGCGCTACCGAAGTCATTTACAGCACCCTGCGTAAGTGCGGTCTGACCTGGGATGAGGGCCCCGACCTGGGCGGCCCGGTAGGCCCCTACATCCAGACCCAGCGGCGGGATCTCTACGGCAAGTACGCCCACCTGCTGGTGGAGAAGGGACATGCCTATTACTGCTTCTGCGAAAAGACCGAGTCCGAGGAGGATTCCGGTGACTTTGACCGCGCGGCTGATCCCTGCCGTTTCCTGAGCCTGGAGGAGGCCAAGGCCCGGGTAGCCGCCGGTGAGCCTTATGTCATCCGGCAAAAGATCCCCGCTGAGGGCAGCACCACCTTCTCTGATGTTGTTTTCGGGGATATCACCGTGGAAAACAAGACGCTGGACGATCAGGTGCTCATCAAGCGGGACGGGCTGCCCACCTACAACTTCGCCAATGTCATCGACGACCATCTGATGGGCATTACTCACGTGGTGCGCGGCAGCGAGTACCTCTCCTCCGCCCCCAAGTACAACCTGCTGTATCAGGGCTTCGGCTGGGATGTGCCCGCCTATATCCACTGCTCCCCCGTCATGCGGGATCAGCACAACAAGATGAGCAAGCGTCATGGCGACCCCTCCTATGAGGACCTGATCGCTATGGGCTACCTGTCTGAGGCGGTAGTGAACTATGTGACCCTGCTGGGCTGGTCTCCCCGCGGTGAGTATGCCGAACGGGAGTTCTTCACCCTGGCCGAGCTGGCCGAGATCTTTGATATCGGCGGCATCTCCAAGTCTCCCGCCATCTTTGACATTGAAAAGCTGAAATACTTTAACGCCAACTATCTTCGCGCCCTCTCCCCCGAGGCCTTCTATGAAGGTGCGGAGCCCTATCTGAAGGAAGCTGTTAAGACCCCTGGCATTGACCTGAAGCTCATTGCCCCCCTGGTGCAGCCCCGCTGCGACACCTGGCTGGACATTGCCCCTCAGGTGGACTTCTTCGACGCTCTGCCGGAGTACTCCAACGAGCTTTACTGCCATAAGAAGATGAAGACCAACGAGGAGAACTCCAAAGAGGCGCTGGAGCAGGTCCTGCCGGTGCTGGAAGGCCTGAGCGACTGGACTTATGACGCGATCCATGACGCACTCATCGGTCTGGCAGAAAAGCTGGAACTGAAAAACGGCCGTATCATGTGGCCGGTGCGCACCGCCCTTTCCGGCAAGGCGGTCACCCCCGGCGGCGCCGTGGAGCTGGCTCACATCCTGGGCAAGGATGAGACCCTCCGCCGCATCCATCTGGGCATCGACCAGCTGGCAAAATAAGTGTGGCATACAACGCCCCCTTTTACGCAACCTAGCGGTAAAAGGGGGCGTTTTTTCATGGATAAGAAACGGATCAAAGTGCTGGGCGTCATTTTTGTGGCGGCGGCCTTTCTCATTACCGCCGGGTTTGCGGTGCAGGGGCACCTCCGGGCAGCCCAGTATCGCCGTCTGCTGGACAACGGCTACCGGCACGCTTTCGCAGAGCTGACCACGGCGGCTGGTGAGCTGGACGTCTCCCTTCAGAAAGCGGCCTACGCCACCTCTCCCGCCCTGTTCTCCGTCCTGTGTGCCCAGACCTACACCAAGGCTATGGCGGCCCAGTCGGCGCTGGGTGAGCTTCCCTACGGCAACATTGAACTGGAACAGACGGCCGCCTTTCTGGCCAAAACCGGCGACTACGCCCTGGCACTGGCCGGAGCGGCGGAAACGGGCCAGGTCTGCACCCAGGAGCACCGGGACACGCTCCAGTCTCTCTCTCAGTCAGCAGCGGAGATCTCAGCGGTGCTGGAACGCATCCAGGCAGATCTCAGTGCAGGCACACTGGAACCGGAGAGCGTAGAGGAAGCACGGGAACGGCTTATCGCCGCAGGCCAGGAGGGCGAACAGATGGAAAGTGGTTCCACTTTCCAGACTGCCGAGGCAGATTTTCCCGAGGTACCCTCTCTGATTTATGACGGCCCTTTTTCTGAACACCTGTCCAACCGCTCCCCACGAATGTTGGAAGGTATGCCTCAGGTAGACGAGCAGACTGCCAAAGAGGCTGCCGCCTCCTTTCTCGGCCTGCGCAGCGATATCTTTACCCTCACCTCTTCCGGTGAGGGCGCCCTGCCCACCTACGGTTTTACCGCTCTGGTGGACGGCGGCGAGCTCTATATCGAGGTGACCAAACAGGGCGGTCAGATCCTTCAGCTGCTCAGCTCTCGCCCGATTGGCGAGCAGGCCCTCACCCGCCGGGAAGGCTATGACGCGGCGGCAGCCTTTTTGTCCCACCGCGGCTTTCAGGATATGTACCCCAGCTATGCCATCACGCAGAATGGTCTGCTTACCATTCACTTCGCCGCCCGGCAGGACGGAATCTACTGTTATCCCGATCTGGTAAAGGTCCAGGTGGCTCTGGACACCGGAGACGTGGTAGGGTTTGAGGCCCATGGCTACCTGATGAATCATGGGGCCCGTGATCTGTCCGCTCCCACTCTATCCGCTGAACAGGCGTCTGAACAGGTACCGGACAGTCTGAGCGTCCTGAGCACGCAGCTGGCACTTATCCCTACCGGCGGCGAATATGAAGTGCTCTGTCATGAATTCAAGTGTCAGAGCGAAAACGGCAGCCACGTGCTGATCTGCGTCAACGCCCAGACCGGAGAGCAGGAGCGCATTCTTCTACTGCTGGAAGAGGAGTCTGGAACTTTGGTTATTTGACAAGTAAAAGCCCCTGCCATTCATTAGATGGCAGGGGTTTTTTGATTTACAGAAGCGGACCCATCACCCGCAGGATAGAGCGGAACAGCCGTCTGACCCAGGAGTGTTCCAAACACTGCGCCAACGTAATGGGCTGGCACTTGATCTGGGTTGACAGGAAGTCCACCTTTACATCCATTACAGTGGGGTCATGACACAGCCATACCGCATCTTCAAAGTGGAGGAACATACTGCGGTAGTCCATATTGATGGAGCCAACCACCGCATAGATGTCATCCACCACCATGTTCTTGGCATGGACGAAGCCGGGGGTATATTCAAAGATCCGCACGCCCGCCTCCAGCAGCGGCTCATAATGGGAGCGGGTCAGCTCAAACACCAGAGGCTTGTCCGGGATATGGGGCGTCATAATGCGCACATCCACCCCAGATTTTGCGGCGTTGCACAGAGCTGTATTCACACTGTCACTGATGATGAGGTAGGGGGTCATAATATAGACATACCGCTCAGCCTTAGAGATCAGGTTCAGATATACCGTCTCCCCCACCGCCTCATTATCCAGCGGGTTGTCCGTATAGGGCTGGACAAAGAATCCGCTGCCCAGTGCGGCTTCCGCAGGCAGAGCGGCAGGGCGCAGGGCATCGTAATCCACCTTGACGTCCCGGACGTATTCCCACATGGTAAGGAACATCACCGTCATGCTCCAGGCCGCCTCGCCCTTGACCATGATGGCGCTGTCCTTCCAGTGACCAAACCGGGGAAGCTGATTGATATACTCGTCGGCCAGGTTGATGCCGCCTGTGAAGGCGGTATGGCCGTCGATGATGCAGAATTTCCGGTGGTCCCGGTTATTCATACGAATGGAAATCACCGGCTTGAAGCGGTTGAAAAAGCAGCAGGGAATGCCGGTCTCCTGTTCAAATTTTTTGGCGTAATTCATGGGCAGGGTGTTCAGGGAACCAACATCATCATAGATCACCCGTACATCTACCCCGGCGGCATGCTTTTCCTTCAGGATCTCCACCACAGAATCCCAGAAAATGCCCGGACTAATGATAAAGTATTCCAGGAAAATATACCGCTGCGCCTTTTTCAGTTCCTCCAGCATGACGGGAAAAACATCGTCACCCAGAGGAAAATAACGGGTATAGGTATTCGTATAGACTGGGCAGCGCGCATACTGCTCCACGTACCTGGCCTGATTGACGGCATCCGTCCCAAAACAGGAAAGCACTTCCGCCTTACAGTCTCGTTCCAGCTGTTTGCGCATGGTACGGTCCACACTCTGCATTTTCCGGCGCTGGTGCGCAGACATGCGGTTCCCGCCGCACAGCAGATAGACCAGCCAGCCAAAAGCCGGGAAAAGCAAAATCGGTATGATCCAGGCGATCTTATACCCCGGATCGGTCTGGCGGCTGACAATAATCAGCACTGCCAGCACTGAGAGGATCACATAAGCCCAATACAGATAGAAATACGCCCAGGAAAACAGCAGGGTTGTGGCCAGCAGAGCCAGCGATTGCAGCAGGATCAGCAGACCTACGATCACCCGGCGCTGAAACAGAATGGACGCCAGTTTTTTGATATTCATGCTCTGCCTCCTAGCGGACCGCCACATTTTCCCGGCCCAGCAGTTCTTCCAACTCCTGCACCAGGGCGTCGTGCACCAGGCATGGAGTGCCCAGCAGCTTGCCGGTGTCCGCACAGCGGATCTTCATCTGTTCCGTACCGGGGAACATGGTCAGAATCAGCTTGATCTTCTCCCATCGGGGATCGGACAGGCTGGGTATACGGATATACAGGCATTTTGCCCGCTCTCCGCCGCCGGCAGACAGTTTTACCCCGTCTTTTACCTGCTCAAGGGGCATCACGCGGTCGCACATGAGCTGAGGCGCCTTTTCATCCCGAACAGAGATACGCCCCTCCGCAAGAATGGGCATGTTTTCCTTCAGGTAGGGACCGCACTCCCCCAGTACCCGGGCAAATACCAGCATCTCCATGGAGCCGGTATCGTCCTCCACCGTCACATAGGCCATCAGCGTGTTGTTTCGGGTGGTTTTGGTGCGGGCGGCGGTAACCACACCCGCGATCTTCACCCGCTGCTCGTCCCGGAATCGGGTAGGACCGCCCTCCTGGTCAAAGTCGGTGAGGATGGCCCCAATAGGGGCCGCCTTACACTGCTTGGCCAGTTCCCGGTACTCATCCATGGGGTGGCCGGACAGGTAAAGACCAGTGGTCTCCTTCTCCATGGTCATCAGTTCCCGGCGGGAGAACTCCGGGATGTTTTTCAGGTGCAGCTCCGGGGCACTCTGGGGCTCGTCCCCTCCCCCACCAAACAGATCAAACTGCCCTTCCAGGTTCTTGCGCTTGTTCTGGGCGATGGTGTCCACCAGGGACTCATAGGCGTCCAGCAGCCGGGAACGGTACACCCCCATACTGTCAAAAGCGCCGCATTTGATGAGGTTTTCCAGCACCCGCTTATTCAGGTCGGCGCTGAACATGCGCTGGCAGAAGTCCGGAAACCCCGTAAAGGCTCCTCCCTTTTCACGTTCTGCCAGTACAGCATTGATAAAGCCACGCCCCACTCCCTTCACCGCCACCAGGCCAAACCGGATATGGTCGCCCGATACCGTGAAGTCGGCCCCGGACTCGTTGATGTCCGGAGGAAGAAGCTGGATGCCGCACTCCTTGCACTCAGCGATATACTCCGCTACCTTCTCGCTGGAATCCAGCACCGAGGTGAGGAGGGCCGCCATGTACTCCTTGGTGTAGTGGCACTTGAACCAGGCCGTGTGATAGGCTACGATGGCGTAGCTCACCGCATGGGCCTTGTTAAAGGCGTACTGGGCAAAGGCCTCGATCTCGTCATAGATATCCTCGGCGATTTGCTGGGGGATGCCGTTGGCAACGCAGCCCACGATCCCCCGCGACCGATCGCCATGGACGAAGGTCTGCCGCTCCTTTTCGATCTGGGCCTTCTTCTTTTTGGAGATGGCCCGACGCACCATGTCGGCCTGTCCCATGGTGTACCCCGCCAGGCGGCGGAAGATCTCGATAACCTGCTCCTGATAGACGATACAGCCGTAAGTCACCGACAGGATGGGCTCCAGCGCCGGATGCTTGTACTTCACCTTGTCTGGGTTGTGCTTGCAAGCGATGAAACGGGGAATGGACTCCATGGGACCCGGTCGGTAGAGGGCGATGATAGCGGTGATATCCTCGATATTGTGGGGCTTCAGGCCCACACACACGCCGGTCATACCGGCAGACTCCATCTGGAACACGCCGGAGGTGCGCCCGTCTGAGAGCATTTTGAATACTTCCGGGTCGTTATCCGGGATGTCGGCCAGGGTAAAGCCGGGGCGACTTTTCTGCACCAGCTTTACAGTATCGTCCAGAATGGTCAGGTTGCGCAGGCCCAGGAAATCCATCTTCAGCAGGCCCAGCTCCTCCAGCGTGGTCATGACATACTGGGTAACCACCGACTCGTCATTTTTCGCCAGAGGCACATAGTCCATCACCGGACGGCGGGTAATGACCACGCCGGCGGCGTGGGTAGATGCATGGCGGGGCATACCCTCGATGGCCTTAGCTGTATCAATGAGCGCCTTCACCCGGGTATCGCCCTCATAGAGGTCCCGCAGGGGCTTGGACAGCTTTAAAGCCTCATCCAAGGTGATGTGGAGGGCACCAGGTCCGCTGGGCACCTGCTTGGCCACCGCATCCACATCGGCATACGGGATATTCAGCGCCCGGCCCACGTCCCGGATGGCACCCCGGGCGGCCATAGTACCAAAGGTGACAATCTGGGCCACGTGATCCTCGCCGTACTTGCGCTGAACGTACTCAATGACCTCCTGCCGGCGGCGGATGCAGAAGTCGATGTCGATATCAGGCATGGTTACCCGCTCTGGGTTCAGGAAGCGTTCGAAGTAAAGGGAGTACTTCATTGGGTCCACGTCGGTGATATCCATGCAATAAGCCACCATAGAGCCCGCCGCCGAGCCGCGGCCGGGGCCCACCGGGATGCCGTTGCGCTTGGCATAGCCGATGAAGTCGGACACGATGAGGAAGTAGTCTACAAACCCCATCTGCCGGATGACCCCCATCTCATAGGCCAATCGCTCCCGGAAGCCTTCCGGGTCATCTGGATAGCGGCGGGCGTAGCCCTCCTGGCAGAGCTTTTCAAAATAGGCATCTCCGTCGGTATATCCCTCCGGCAGTTTAAATTCCGGCAGGTGGTAAGTGCCGAACTGGAAGTCCATATTGCACAAATCCGCGATTTTCAGAGTATTGGCCACCGCCTCCGGATATTCCGGGAAGAGGGCGGCCATCTCCTCGGTGGACTTGACATAGAGCTCGCTGGTCTCCATTTTCAGGCGGTTGGGGTCGTCCACCGTCTTGCCCATCTGGATGCACATAAGGGTGTCCTGCATCTGGGCGTCCTCCCGGCGGAGGTAATGGGCATCGTTGGTCACCACCAGAGGGATGCCGGTCTCCTGGTGGATGCGGATGAGGCCCTGATTGATGGCAGGGTCGTTGGGCAGGTTGTGGTCCTGAAGCTCCAGATAATAGCCGTCCTCCCCAAACAGCTCTCGCATTTCCAGGGCAATAGCCTTGGCCCCGGCATAGTCTCCCGCCAGGATGCGGCGGGGCACCTCTCCCGACTGACAGGCAGACAGCGCAATGAGCCCCCCTGCATGCTGCCGCAGCAGCTCCTTGTCAATGCGGGGGCGGATATAAAAGCCCTCGGTGAAGGCGCAGGAGTCCAGGTAACACAGGTTGCGATATCCCTCCTCATTGCGGCACAGGAGGATCAGATGGTACATGGCGGCATCCAGTTCATGGACCCGGTCAGTACGGCCCCGGGGAGCCACATACACCTCGCAGCCAATAATGGGTTTGATTCCTTCGGCCTTGCAGGCCTTATAAAAGTCCACCACACCGTACATCACTCCGTGGTCGGTGATTGCAACGGCAGGCTGGCCCAGCTCCTTTACCCGCTTTACCAACAGCGGGATGCGGCAGGCACCGTCCAGCAGGGAAAACTCGGTATGGACATGCAGGTGGACAAATGACATAGGTACCTCCTTGGGAAAATGGTCTGTTACTTTACGACTTCAATGTATTGGCCGCAGCCGGAACAATAGCAGCCCCGCTCCTGCTGAAACAAATAGCAGTAGATGATCCCGCGCAGCGGCTCGCCGCAGGCAGGGCAACGCAGCTTTTGATTGCTGACGACCAGGCAGACGCAGTCTGCTGCTGCCAGCACCACCAGCAGCGGGATGCTCCAGGATGCCCCACCAGTCAGAAACGGCAGCCATATCGCAATAAGCAGCAAGCATGTAGATATTGCGGGAATCAGAATCCACCTGCGTCTAACATTCATCTACTTCACCTCCAGCTTCCGTCCGCACTTGGGACAGGTGAAGGGCACCCCCTCCTGGGCACGCATAGCCTGGTGATAAACGGATTTCTTGCAGAAGGGGCAGCGCATACCGCGGATGGCCAGCACCAGGCCCACCGCAAAGGCTGCCGCAGCCAGAGCGCCCAGTGCCAGATAGAGCGCCGGACTCAGCTGCAGCGCCAGGCCCGGGATCAGCAGCACAATGGCCGCCCCGCAGCAGCCGAAAAATACCTTTTTCCAGATCTGGTCCACTGTGCCTTTTTCCATAAAAGCGCCCTTCTTTCTCTCTAAATGACATGAGGTGTATTTTTACAGATACCGTTTAGGGATCGGCAGCTGCTCCAAAAACCGCATAGCACGGCGCAGTTCCTCAGGTGGACCCCAGCCCACCGGGACAGTCAGCAAGACCTTTCCCTTGCGGCGAAGGGATATGGCAGTCCGGCTGAGGCCACCTCCACCTCTCCCCATGACCGTGGTCCAACTGCGGCGAAGCAGGACCTCTGATCCCTCGTAAGAATAGCGATACACTGTAAAGGCAGTTTACTCTACAGCCTGTTCAGGCTCAAAGCGAATCTCATGCCTGCCGCTCAAAACGTAGCGCAAGACAAGCGCCGCCAGCATACACAGCACCAGGCAGCAAAGACCCAGCTTTGACAGAACAACGGCGGCAATCAGCACCACCAGCAGAAAAAATCCCGGCAGCAGGAGCCTCAGCATCCGTCCTTCAGCAGATGGCCGGAGGATAATCAGGCCATCTCGTTGCGTCATTTCGCTATCCCTCTGCCAAGGACATCAGCTTGCGCAGGCGGTGGTTGAAGGCCGACTTACTCACCGGCGGATCGCACAACTCCGCCAGCTGAGTGAGAGTCAGCTCAGGATGGGCCATCCGCAGATCCACCGCCTCCTTCAGTTTGTCGGGCAGGTCTTCCAGCATCCCTCTCTCCTCCAAACGATAGATGGCCTCAATCTGGCTCTGAGCAGCCTCAACCGCCTTGTCCAAATTGGCGGCGTCGCAGTTCACCCGGCGGTTGATGCTTCCCCGCAAGTCCTTTTCCGCCTTGGCATTCATCAGCTCCATGGCGGCCACAGGGGCGCCGATGGAGGTAAGAAAGTCCTCAATGGCCTCACTCTGCTTAAAATATGTGATGTAATTAGCCTTGCGGCGGCTCTCCTTGGGACTAAAGCCTGCCTCCTGCATCAGTGCCTGCAGCTCCCGGCTGACGCTGAGATGGGGGGTGGCCAGCTCCAGATGGTAGCGCTTGGAAGGGTCAGTCACCGATCCGCCTGCCAGAAAGGCACCCCGCAGGAAGGCGGTCCGGCAATGGTCCTCCTCCAGCACGGCAAAGTTGATATGATGAGCCAGAGATTCGGCCGGATGGTAGCCGAAGGCATCCCCCAGTACGGACAGCTTGTCCGCCGCCGTCAGAGAAAAGATCAGCTTGCCAGCCCCCTCCTCCGGCACCCGGTCGAACTGCATCTGAAAGGCCTTTTTGAACAGGGCGGGCAACCGGGCGGCAAAATCAGCGGACTCAGTGGTAATGCGCACCTGGCGGGCATCAAACTGCCCGCAGTAGAGCAGCACCCCGTAGGCTTCCGCCTGAGCGCAGCAGCGCCGGGACAAAGCTGTCCGGCACAGTTCTGCCTTTACGTCAGATGAAAAGGACATGCGATCCCTCCATGCCGGCGGCAGCGCCCCGGCAGATTTAAAAAATCCTGGTATTGGCCCGCTCATGGTAGAGCTCCATTACCGCGGCAGACAGCCGTGCAAAGGAGTGGCGGGCGTAATTCAGGGTCTCAGAGGCCAGGGGGCGGGTGACCAGCTCCACACCCAGGGCCTCAATGGCCTCCCTGTCCACAATAATGGGCACGGCGTCCTCCACTTTGTAGCGCTCCACCAGGCCGGGCCGAACCGGAGCGGAGTTACACAGGCAGAGATCCACCAGTCCAGGAGCCGAGTGGTCCAGCAGGGCCTTCACATGATCGGAGGCCGTCATACCCTCGGTCTCACCGTCCTGGGTCATGATGTTGCAGATATAGATCTTGATGGCTGCGGAGGCGCACACCGCCTCGGAAATCCCATCCACCAGCAGATTAGGAATAACGCTGGTATACAGGCTTCCCGGTCCCAGCAGGATCAGGTCGGCCTCCTGAATGGCCCGGATCGCCTCAGGCAGGGCCCGGGGATGTTCCGGCAGCAGGCGCACACTCTGGATGCGGCAGTCCTGGGCTTTTTTAAAGTCGCAGATTTTGGATTCACCCTGAACTCTGGTCCCGTTTTCAAACGTCGCCTCCAGAGTCACGTCAGCGGTAGTTACCGGCAATACCCGCCCGGTAATGGCCAAAACCTGACTCATCTTGGCTACCGCCTCATCAAAGGAGTCGGAAATCCCGTTGAGGGCGGCCAGGATCAGATTGCCAAAGGATTGGCCGGTGAGCTTGCCCGATCCCTCTGGGAAGCGGTAGGTCAAAAGCTGCTGCATCACCGGCTCAGCATTGGCCAGTGCCTCCATACAGTGGCGGATATCACCCGGCGGCGGCATGCCAAGATCCTGCCGCAGCATGCCGGAACCGCCGCCGTCGTCCGCCACCGTTACAACGGCGGTCAGATTTTTGGTGTAACTTTTCAGGCCGCGCAGCATGGTGGACAGGCCGGTACCCCCTCCGATGGCCACCACCTTGGGTCCCTGCTCCCAGTGCCGGTCAAATACGCTCTCGCTCATGGTACCTCTCCCCTTTACGCCCGGGTCATGTCACGGTGGTTCTCCGCGGCCTGGTACCCCTTCTGCCGGATGAACTCGGCCAACGCCTTGGTAATGGCCACAGAGCGGTGCTGCCCGCCGGTGCAGCCCACGGCAATGACCAGCATGGTCTTTCCTTCCTCCACATACTGGGGCAGCAGGAAGCCGATCAGTCCTTCCAGATGGTTCACGAAATCCTTGGTCTGCTGGTAGCCGAAAACGAAATTATATACCCCCTCATCCAGCCCGGTCTGGTGCCGCAGCTCGGCTATGTAATAGGGATTGGGCAAAAAACGCACATCGAATACTAGATCAGCCTCAATCGGAATGCCGTACTTGAAGCCAAAGGAAATAACATTTACCGTCATAGCGGGTGTCTCCCCGCCCCGCCCAAACAGCCGCAGCACCTCACCCCGCAGCTTGGCGGTGGAAAGGGCGCTGGTGTCAATGATATACTCCGCCCGCTGGCGCACTGGGGCCAGCATGGTGCGCTCGGTGCGCACCGCCTCGTCCAGAGAACGGGCCGAGCCGGACAGCGGATGGCTCCGTCGGGTTTCCTTATACCGCTTGATAATGGCCTCAACGCTGGCCTCAACAAAGAGGATCTTGTAGTCGCAGCCCATTTCCTGAAGCTCCTTGAGGGCATCAAACAGGCCGTCAAAGGTCTGTCCTCCCCGGATATCAGTAACCAGGGCCACCCGGTCATACAGGCCGGGCCGGGCCATGCACAAAGCTGCAAATTTAGGAATCAGCAGCGCCGGCATGTTGTCCACTACATAGAACCCCATATCCTCCATAAAGGAGGCCGTCTTACTTTTTCCGGCTCCGGACAGGCCGGAGATGATGACAAAATCCATGCGCGCTCACCTCAAAATCCCAAAAACTTCACTTCCGGCTCCAGCTCCACACCGGTCTCCCGAAGTACACGCTCCCTGACCAGGTCCATAAGACGGCACATATCCGCCGCCGTAGCCTTTCCTTTGTTCACCAGGAAGCCAGCATGCTTTTCCGATACCTGTGCATCCCCAACAGAGAAGCCTTTCAGGCCGCATTGGTCAATGAGGGCGGCGGCAAAGTGTCCTTCCGGCCGCTTGAAGGTGCTGCCGGCACTGGGCCATTCCAGCGGCTGCTTGGCACGGCGCTGAGCGGCCAGTTCATCCATACGGCCCTTGATGGCTTCCGCATCGCCAGGCTGAAGCTCCATCTCCGCCTCCAGGATCAGCCAGTCCGGATGGTCGGAAAACAGGCTGTGCCGGTAGCTCAGGCCACACTCCGAGGCAGGGATCGTGGTCACTTTCCCCGTCTCGTCCAGATAGGTCACCGCCGTAAGCACCTGGGCCATCTCGCCGCCGTAAGCACCCGCGTTCATCGCCACAGCCCCGCCCAGGGTGCCCGGAATGCCGTGGGCAAATTCCAGACCGGTGAGTCCCCGTTCCAGAGCTGCCACAGCCAGCCGTGCCATAGGGATTCCGCTCTCCGCCCGCAGGCGGCGGTTGACCTCTCTCGTCTGGTCCAGACCTCCGGATTTTATGATAAGGCCCGCATAGCCGCTGTCCGACACCAGCAAATTGCTGCCGTTACCCAGGAAAAAGGGGCGCACCCCGGCCTCAGCCGCTGTCCGCACCACAGCCGCCGCCTCTTTCCTGTCACGGGGCAGCGCCATCAGCCGGGCAGGGCCGCCGATACGGAAGGTGGTGTGGCGGCTCATGGGCTCGTTTTCCCGCAGCTCCAGGTCGGGAAACCGGCTTTTCAGCATCTGTGCAAGTGTCTCCAATTGATCCATGCTGACCTCCAAAGTAAAATCGGTGATTATATTATTATACCAGAAAAAGGCTCAAAATAGAAGGGGCCTTATCCCAACCCAAACCGGTCAAACTGCTCCCGGCTGCCCCGGAAAATGTTCAGGTCAATCTGCTGCTGGCTGCCGGTATAGCCATCCAGCCGGGCAGTGTGGGAGTACTGCCAGAAATCCCAGCGCGGCATCAATGGGAATACCGTGAGGCTGGAACACCAGATGGGGTAATCTCCATACCCCTCCCCCGCCAGATAGCGGTAATAGGAACGGTAAGTCACATAGAGGATGGGTTTGACCCCGTAGTGCTCCTCCAGCCGCTCCAGCAGCGGGTCCAAAATGGCGTGTACATGTTCTTTTTCCGGCGGGTCCTCCAGATAAGAGCCATAAAACTCAATATCCACCACCGGAGGCAGCGCCCCCTGAGTGACCGGCACCTGGTCGATGAAATTCTCAGCCTGGGTCTCCCCCGGGCTGTCATAGCTGAGAAAGTGATAGGCCCCCGGCCGAACCCCGGCAGCCTGAGCGCCCTCCCAGTTGGAGCGGAACTGCCGGTCCTGAAGGGTGGAGCCCTCTGTGGCCTTGATGAAGGCAAACTCCACTCCCTGCTCCGCCAGCACCGACCAATCCACCTCGCCTTGGTAAGAAGACACATCCACGCCGAAGACCTCCCACTGATCTGGGGCAGCCTCATGGGAGAGCAGGATCAGGCCACGCCAGCGCAGCAGCATTAACGCGGCAACGGCAACAGCAGCCAATATCACAAGAATCAAAAGCAGCCTCATGACCGCCCGGAAGATTCGCTTCAAAGGACATCACCATTTCCAGAGGGTACCGCCGTGGCCTTTCCACGTGCGGATCCCTTTTATCATACCCGCCGGACACAAAAAACGCAAGTGCAACAGGGGCGCCCGGCATACGGCCGGACGCCCCCACTGTTTACAGGATCCCGCGGATCCGCTCCACTGCTTCGATCGTGTCCTCTGCTCCTCCAAAGGCGGTCAGGCGGATATAGCCCTCCCCGCTGGGGCCAAAGCCCGCGCCGGGTGTGGTGACCACATTGGCCCGCTGAAGCAGCTGGTCAAAAAACGCCCAGGAGCCCATGCCATCCGGCGTTCTGGCCCAGATGTAGGGGGAGTTCTCCCCACCGCATACGGTCAGGCCCGCCCCTGCTAAGCCTTCCCGAATCACGCGGGCATTATTCAGGTAGTAGGCGATGGTCTCCTGCACCTGTGCTCTGCCCTCCGGGGTATAGACCGCGGCGGCTCCACGCTGCACTACATAGGGCGCGCCGTTGAACTTGGTGCACTGGCGGCGGTTCCACATGGCGTTCAGACTGGCGCCGCCCCGCACCAGTTCCTTGGGAATAACAGTGTAGGCACAGCGGGTACCGGTAAAGCCGGCAGTCTTGGAGAAGGAGCGGAACTCGATGGCACAGGTTCTGGCCCCCTCGATCTCAAAAATGCTGTGAGGAATGGCAGGGTCGGTGATAAACGCCTCATAGGCGCTGTCGTACAGGATCACGGCCCCGGTGCGGTTGGCATAGTCCACCCACGCCTTCAGCTGTTCCCGGGTAGCTACCGCACCAGTGGGGTTGTTGGGAAAGCACAGGTAGATCAGATCCACCGGCTGGTCGGGGATGGCGGGAGAAAAGCCGTTCTCCGCCACGCAGGGCATATAGACCAGTTTGTTCCAGCGGCCTGCGGCCTCGTCATAGTCTCCCGCCCGGCCGGCCATGGCGTTGGTGTCTACATAGACGGGGTACACCGGGTCGCACACAGCCACCACATTATCTGTCCCGAAAATATCCCCGATATTCCCGCAGTCGCTCTTGGCGCCGTCGGAGACAAAGATCTCGTCGGGGGCGATATCCGCCCCCCGGGCCTGATAGTCCTCCCTGGCAATGACCTCCCGCAGGAAGGGGTAGCCCTGCTCCGGGCCATAACCATGGAAGCCCTCAGCGGTAGCCATCTCATCCACTGCCCGGTGCATGGCCGCCGTCACAGCCGGAGCAAGGGGACGGGTCACATCGCCGATACCCAGACGGATCAGGCGCTTTTCCGGATGAGCCTCCGAATAGGCCGCCACACGGCGGGCGATCTCAGAGAACAAATAGCTGCCGGGCAGCTTCTGATAGTTTTCGTTGATGGTCACCATATCACTTCGCTCCTTCTTTTTCTTTTATATGAGATATTCTCCTTCGTATACGGCAACTGCCGGGCCGGTGAGGTAAATTGTCCCCGTTGCGTCCCAGCTGACTGCCAGCGTCCCGCCGGGCAGCTCCACCCATACGTTGCGCTCCGACAATCCGGCCGAAACCGCAGCGGCCAGGGCGGCGCAGGCGCCGGTTCCGCAGGCCAGGGTCTCTCCACTGCCCCGCTCCCACACCCGCATACGCAGCCGGTTGCGCTCCGGCACTGCCACAAATTCCACGTTGATACCGCCTGGAAAGGCCGGATGCCGCTCCAGCGCTGGGCCGATAGCCGGCAGTTCCAGACTTCCGGGGTCTTCCACAAACAGCACCCCGTGGGGGTTGCCCATAGACACGGGAGTGAGCCGCCACAACCGGCCCAGCGCCTCCACCTCCACCGGTGAGTAGAGCTGAGGCGGACCCATATCCACCCGGACGGCATCCCTCAGCAGTTCCACACGCCTCAGGCCCGCCTTTGTCTCAATGTCCAACACGGCCTTGCCGCTGAGCCCCTGGTCCCGGATGTACCTGGCCAGGCAGCGGATGCCGTTGCCGCACATGGCGCCCTCCGAGCCGTCAGCGTTATACATTTTCATACGGAAATCGCCCCGCTCTGACGGGCACAGGCAAATCAGCCCGTCGGAGCCAGCACCGAAATGTCGGTCGCTCATCCGCACAGCCAGTGCCGGAAGATTTTCCGGCTCGCCTTCCAGGCAGTTTAGAAACAGATAGTCATTGCCCAAACCCTGCATCTTGATGAATTTCATCTCCGGTTCCCTCCCTCAATGGATGCGGAAGGGCGGCAGTCCAATCGGGACTGCCGCCGCAGGACCGTATCTGTCATTCATCTTATGCGGTTCAGTCTTCTCCCAAAACCAGCCGCGCAGTTTGGGCCAGCTTCATGCCGGCATCCATGCTTTTCTTTTGCAGGAACCGGTGGGCCTGCTCCTCATTCAGCCCGTAGCGGTCCATCAGCAGCAGCTTGGCCGCCTTGATCTGTTCCTGCTCCTCCTGATTTCGCCGGGGCCGGAACAAATTCTGCTGCTCCCCCAATTGAAGCAGCATGCGGACGGAAGCAATCAGCTCACTGCGGGCCGCAGGCGCGGACAGCCGAAACATTCTGTCGCCGCGCACCATGTCCAGCCGGCTTTGGGGGGCCAGCAGCAGCATGGCGCATTCGGCAGGCAGATCGCCGAGTACGTCCTCCGCTGTCTCCTCCCCCAGCTTATAACCGCAGACCACAACCGTGATATGCTGTTTATTTGCATATCGCCGGACCTGATCGCCCGTCCGGCAGATCAGGCAGGCCGCCGTGCCGGCGCTTTCCAGGATATCTGCGACACGCCGGCAGGTCTTTTCACTTTCAAAGGCAACGATCACCTGATCCACATGTTTTCACTCCCCGCCTCAGGAGCAGATGGCTGTGCTCAGTAATTGATGATGTACTTCTCACGCTCCCAGGAAGACACACGGGTGCGGTATTCCTCCCATTCCTTCCGCTTGCCCTCAATGTAGTTGGCCGCCACATGCTCGCCCAGGGTGTCCAGAATGAGCTGGTCGCTTTCCAGGGCCGCGATAGCCTCCTCCAGGGAGCCGGGCAGACTCTCGATGCCGTGAGCCTTCCGGGTGGCGTCATCCATGGCATAAATGTTCTCCGTAATCTCAGCGGGCGGGGTGAGGCCGCGCTCGATGCCGTCCAGGCCGGCAGCCAGGCAGACGGCAAAGGCCAGGTAGGGGTTGCAGGAGGGATCGGGAGAACGCAGCTCCACACGGGTGGACTGGCCGCGGGAGGCCGGGATGCGGATGAGGGCGGAACGGTTGGAGGCAGACCAGGCCAGATAGCAGGGCGCCTCATAGCCAGGCACCAGCCGCTTGTAGGAATTGACCAGCGGGTTGGTGATGGCTGCCATGCCCTTCACGTGGGCCAGCAGGCCGGCAATGAAGCTGTAGGCCTCTTTGGACAGGCCCCGCTCGCCGTTGGGGTCATAGAAGACGTTCTTTCCGTTGCGGAACAGGGACATGTTGGTATGCATACCGGAGCCGGCCACGCCGTAAATGGGCTTGGGCATAAAGGTGGCATGCAGGCCGTTCTTCTGCGCCAGTGTCTTGACCGCCAGCTTGAAGGTCATGATGTTGTCGGCGGCGTGAAGGGCCTCCTCATACTTGAAGTCAATCTCATGCTGGCCCTGAGCACACTCATGGTGAGACGCCTCGATCTCAAACTTCATAGCCTCCAGCGCCATGCAGATCTCCCGGCGGGTGGATTCACCGTGATCCAGAGGACCCAGGTCGAAATAGCCCGCCTCGTCATTGGTCTTGGTGGTGGGTTTGCCCTCGTCATCGGTCTGGAACAGGAAAAATTCCGCCTCAGGGCCTACGTTGAAGGCGTCAAAGCCCATATCATGAGCCTTCTGGATCGCCCGCTTAAGCACATACCGGGGATCGCCCGCGAAGGGAGAACCGTCGGTGTTGTGCACGTCGCAGATCAGCCGGGCAACCTTGCCGTGCATGGGCCGCCAGGGGAAGACCCGGAAGGACTTCAGGTCGGGATAGAGGTACTGATCCGACTCGTCAATACGGACAAAGCCTTCAATGGAGGAGCCGTCGAACATACACTGGTTGTTCACGGCCTTCTCGATCTGGGAGGCGGTGATGGCCACGTTCTTCAGCTGTCCGAAGATGTCAGTAAACTGGAGGCGGATAAACTCAATCTCCTCCTCCTTGACCATACGGATGATGTCCTCTTTGCTGTGCGCCATTGCAAGCAATCCCCTTTCTCTCTGCATATACCATATATATTTGATTTAGAGCGGATATGAAGAAAGGCGCTCCGCCCGCCGGGTCGGAACGCCTTTGTTCTCAACTGTTGGTGTTAGTATACGTTTTTTCCCAATAGGTGTCAAGGAATTTCCTGCTCACAAAACAAACTTCGTCGCAGCGCCCAGCCCGGCTTTCCACCCGCTTTCTGCTTTTATGCAATTTCCCCTTTGGAATATCGCTTTTCGTTTGACGTAAGTGGGTTTGCCCCATATAATAGCCTTATCCTCATCTATAAAAGGAGGTCCAACATGAGCGCATCCATACTGATCGCCGAAGATGACAGCGATATCCGCGGCTTGCTGCGTCTCTATCTGGAGAGCGAGGGCTATCGGGTCCTGGAGGCGGAAGACGGTGCCCAGGCCCTGACTCTGGCCAGAGAAGAGACGCCCGACATGGCCATTCTGGACGTGATGATGCCCAAGCTCAATGGCTACGAACTCACCCGCGCCCTACGGAAATTCAGCGACATTCCCATTCTCATCCTCTCAGCCAAAAGCCAGGATAACGACAAGATTCTGGGTCTCAATCTGGGCGCAGACGACTACATCGCCAAGCCATTCAACCCGGTGGAGATCGTGGCCCGGGTAAAGGCTCAGCTCCGGCGCTCCGCCCGTGAAAACAGCGCCGTGCTCACAGTGGGAGATCTGAGCCTGGACACCGCCTCCTTCCAGTTAACCAAAGGCGGGCAGACCATCTCCCTGACACCCATGGAGTACAAGATCCTGGCGCTGCTTATGCGCTCCCCTGGCCGGATTTTCACTAAAATCCAGCTCTACGAAGGCGCTGTGGGCACCTATTTTGAAGGTGATGACAACACCATGATGGTGCACATCTCCAAGCTGCGGGAAAAAATCGAGGATGATCCCAAGGACCCCCGGTATATCATCACTGTGAGAGGATTAGGGTATAAGATTGAAAAATAAAGCCTCGTCCGGCACGCTGTTCCGGCTTTTGGTGCGCAGCTACCTGCTGTTCACCCTGACCTTGCTGCTCATTGCGGGGGGCATATTCTGTCTCTGGAATGTCTCCCTGGACCGGGCCTACCAGTCATCGGACTGGGACCGTCTGCTCCGTGACCCCGCCCTCACCGCGGGCAATTATCAGGATCTGAACCGCTATCTCCGCCGGGGACAGGATGCCTTCGCCATATATAACAGTTCCGGCAGGCAGATCTACGCCTCCGCCCAAGACTTCGACCCGTTCTATGCAGCCGGGGAACTGTCCTGCATGCCCAGCTACGGGGAGGCCGCCATCATTGACGTGTACGACAAGATTCAGGGAGACGGCTCCGTTTTACATCTGTTGGTAAAAACAACTTATACCGAAGAAACAATCAACTCCCCCGACATCATGGCACTGGACGAGCATCTTCAGGTGGTGTTCGGCGGTCTGGGCGATAACCGGACCTCCTACACTCAGCGGGAATACCAGCTGCTCTGCTCCAAGGAATTGTTCCGCGCTTCCTTCCGCCTTTCGGATGGCCAAGCCGCCACTGCTGTCCTCCGCATCCCACCCGTCAGTGACGACGCCTATTTTGCCGCCTACCAAAATGCGTGGAAGATCTGGCTGCTGTTCCTGCCGCTTTATTTTATCGTGACCGCCTTGTTCATCTGGCAGCTCCGCCGGAAGATCGCCCGGCCGCTGCGCTGCCTTAACGACGCGGTGGAGGCCCAGGCAGAAAACAGGCCCGCCCGGGTGGGCGACTGCGGCGGCCCCAGAGAGATCCGGCGCATCGGGGAGAGCTTTGACCGCTTTGCCGACCGTCTGGCGGAGAGCGAGGCAGAGCGTCAGCGGATGGATCAGGACCGGCAAAAGCTCATCGCGGATATCTCCCACGATCTGAAGACCCCCATCACCGTCATTGCCGGATATATCGACGCTATCTGCGACGGCAAGGTGCCGCCTCAGGAGCAGGAGCGCTATCTCCGCGCCATTCAGGGCAAGGCCGAAACGCTGACCGAGCTGGTAAACGCCTTCCACGAATACAGTAAAGTGGAACATCCGGAGTTTGTCCTCCACCCTGAGCGTACCGACCTGTGTGAGTTCCTCCGGGAATATCTGGCCGCCAAATATGACGAGATTGACCTGGCCGGCTTTACTCTGGAGGTCTCCATTCCCGAGCAGCCGGTGTTCTGCCTTCTCGACCCCATGCAGTTCCGTCGGGTACTGGACAACCTTCTGTCCAACGCCCTGCGGCACAACCGTCTGGGCACCATGCTCTTTTTTGACATGAGCCTTGGAGGGCAAAGGGCCCTGCTGCGTATCGGCGACAACGGAGCCGGCATCCCACCGGAGCGGGCCCGGCAGATTTTTGAACCCTTTGTGGTGGGCAGCGAGGCCCGCTCGGGCAAAGGCAGCGGCCTGGGCCTGTCCATCACCAGACGGATCATGGAAAAGCACGGCGGAACTATCACCCTGGCCTCACACCCGACCGCAGGGAGAAGCACCGAATTTCTGCTGGAGCTTCCCCTGGCCCCATAACACATCAGCCCCCGGACAGTCTGACTGTCCGGGGGCTTCATTTTTTCTTTAGAAAGCTTTAGCTGCGCCTACATGGGATATAAAGATTTGGCCATTAAACTTCAATCCAGAAAGGAGGCCGAGCCGATGAATCCACCTGACGCACGCAGCCGGCCCATCATCGAAGTAAAAAACATCCGCAAGGAGTACCCCATCGGCGACGAGACGGTGGTGGCCCTCAAGCGGATCAACCTCAACGTGATGCGGGGGGAGATCTGTTGTATTTTCGGCACCTCCGGTTCCGGCAAAAGCACACTGCTCAACCAGCTGGCAGGAATGGAGAAGCCCACCCGGGGCGATGTTCTCATCGGCGGGGTACCCATCTCCCGGCTCAATGAGAACCAGCTGGCTTCCTTCCGCCAGCGGCACCTGGGTTTTGTCTTTCAGTCCTACAACCTGCTGCCCAACCTGACCGCCACGGAAAACGTGGCCATGCCCCTGCTGTTCCGGGGCGTACCGAAGGCTCAGCGGGAAGCCGCCGCCCGGAAGCTGCTGTGCCGGGTGGGCCTGTCCCACCGGCTGGACCACTTCCCCCGGCAGATGTCCGGCGGCCAACAGCAGCGGGCGGGCATCGCCCGTGCCTTCATTGCCCGGCCAGACGTGGTCTTTGCCGACGAACCCACCGGAAACCTGGACTCCAAAACCACGGTTGAGATCATGGACATGATCTGTACTTTCGCCCGGGATTACCACCAGACCATCATCCTGGTCACCCATGATCCGGAGATGGCTGCCTATGCCGACCGGATCGTCACCCTCATCGACGGCGAGATCGTCAGCAATCAAGTCAACAATAAGGAGAAAGCACGCCATGGAACGTAATGTAATGAAAAGAGCCCTCTCTCTCCTGCTCCTTCTGGCCATGCTGACGGCGGCCCTGCCCGCCGCGCTGGGAGCCGAGAGCGGAAACCTGTATGTCACGGGATATACCCTGACCAACTCCTCAGGCAGCGGTATAAGTACCGTGAACAAAGGGGACACGGTAAATATCACTGTGTCCATCAAGGACACCGGCGGCGCCGGTACCGACGTTGGCACCCTGGATATCACCAAGCTGGAGGACAGCTTCAACGGCGGTTCCGTCTCCGTGGAACGCACCTCCGAGGACGGGAAGCCCCTGATCTACGCCGTCAAGCTCACCGGGCTGCAGTACAAGGGCGTGGGCCAGAGCCTGCGCCTTCAGGTGGGCCTTCCCAATCAGCCCGATACCTACCAGACGCTGGAGGTCACCATCACCGAGACGGTGGTCTACGACTCCTCCTCCAAACCCGTTGACTTCCCCGCTCCCGATCCCGCCCCTGCGCCCATTGTGGTCATCTCCCGCAGCGAGATTGAAAAACCCATTGAGCCCGGTCAGGAGCTCACGCTTACCCTCTCTTTCCGCAATCTGAGCAACATCTCCCTCAAATCCCCGGTGGCCACCCTGACCCCTACCGACGGTCTCACCATCTCCGGCGGTTCCGGCTCCTTTACCATGGATGACATCGGCGGGAAAAAGACGGGTACCATCAAGGTAAAGATCAAGGCCAACAGCACCATCCCCTCCCCCGCCCAATCGCTGAGCGTAGAACTGAAGTTCAACTACTTCAACAACGTCTCCCTCACCCAGGGTACCGCCACCGACAAGGTCTCCATCCCCGCTCTGGGCCGGGAAACCGTGCCTCAGCCGGTAGTGCTGGTCACCCGCTCTCCCATGGCCAAGCCCATCGTTCCGGACGAAAGCGCCGATATCACGGTCTATTTCCAGAACACCAGCACCACAAAGCTGGTCAAGCCGGTGGTCAGCGTCACCCCTTCCGACGCCCTGGTGGTAATGAACGACGCGGCCACTTTCCTGCTGCCCGATATTGAACCGGGCAAGAGCGCCTCTATCCTGGTCAAGGTCAAAGCCCTCAAGAGCCTCTCCTCCACCACCCAGTCCCTGAGCACCGAGCTGAAATTCGGCTACGACAACGGCGGCATGCTCACGCAGGCCACTTCCTCCGACAAGGTGGTCATCCCCTCTCTGGCCAAGGAGAGCATCCCCCAGCCTGCCGTGCTGGTCACCCGCTCGGTCATGGAGCGGCCCATCAACCCCGGCGAGACCGTCTCCCTTACCCTCACCTTCCAGAACGCAGGCAAAACCAAGCTTATCTCCCCCATGGCAACAGTGACGCCTTCCGACTCTCTCACTATCACCAACGACGCGTCCTCCTTCCTGCTGCCCGATATCGAACCGGGCAAAAGTGCCGCCATTACCGTCAAGGTCAAGGCCGCCAAGGATTTGAGCACCGCCACTCAATCTCTGAGCACCGAGCTGAAATACAGCTATGACAACGGTGAGACCATTACCCAGGCCACTGCCTCCGACCGGATCAACCTGACCGCCACTGTTCCCTCCAAATCCGACCAGTCGGTGCCCAATCTGGTCATCCGCAGCTTTTCCTACGGCGGCGAATCCGTGGCCGCAGGCACAAAGTTCCCTCTGGACTTCACCTTTGAGAATACCGGCGCGTCCAAGGTTGAGAATATCGTGGTCACCGTAGACGGCGGCGAGAGTTTTGCCATGGACGGCAGCACCAATACTTATTTCTACCGTACCCTGGCCGCCGGCGCCACCCAGGGTCAGCAGGTGCCCATGCGTGCGGTTCCCACCGGCAAAAGCGGCGCACAAAGCCTCTCTGTGTCATTCAAATATGAGTATTCCGACGGTGAGAAGCGGACACAGGCCACCTCCGACATCAAGCTGTCCATTCCCATCTATCAGCCTGACCGCTTCCAGATCAACGCCCCCACTCCGCCACAGTTCGGTACGGTAGGCGAGGAAATCGAGATCATCATTCCTTACGTCAACAAGGGCAAGGATGACATCGCCAATCTGGAAGCCACTGTGGTGGGCGAAGACGTGGACACCCCCGCACGCACCCAGTATCTTGGCAATGTCACCGCGGGTGCCAATGGAAACATAGGCTTTGCCATCTCCCCCAACAAGGCGGGTGAGATCAATGTGGTGCTGAAAATTTCCTATGAAAATGCCGATCAGCAGGTACAGACCAGAGAGTTCCCCATCAAGCTGACAGCTGAGGAATATGTACCCCCCGTGGACGACGGAGGCGAGTTTGCTGATGACAATTCCGGACCGGCCATTCCCTGGCTGCCCATCCTGCTGACTGTGGCAGGCGCGGCAGTTGTAGCTGTCGTGATCCTGTTCATCCGAAAGAAGAAGGCAGCTCAGCTTCCCACCACCGACAGCGGCAGCTGGGACGACTGGGATGAGCCCAGCAGCGGCAGCGAGGAGGGATGATCCGTGCAGAAAAAGGACCTGCTCCGGATCTGCCTGCAAAACCTGATGCGCAGGCGCTCCCGCACCTTTCTGACCGTGCTGGGGGTGCTGATCGGGTGCTGTTCCATCGTAATCATGGTCTCGTTGGGCATCGGCATGAAAGAGACCCAGGAAAAACTGCTGGCTGAGATGGGCGATCTGACTATCATTACCGTCTCGCCTCCTCAGAACGGCAAGGGCAAGGTCAAATTGGACGACGCGCTGGTTAAACGCCTGCACAATATGAGCGGCGTGGTAGGCGTCTCCCCCAAGCAGAGCCTGGAGGCGGAGTCCATCCGCATCCTGTCCGGCACGGGCAACCGCTATGTGGCTGACTGGACCTCCGTGGTAGGCATGGACACCGACCAGATGGAACAGCTGGGCTATCGCATCATAAACGGTACCACCGTCAAACACAGTGGAGACATCATTATCGGTGAATTTTTGGCCTACAGCTTCAAGGATACGCTCCGCCCAGAAGGCCGGAACATGATCGACCGCTGGGCCGGAGAGCTGGATGAAAACGGAAAGCCAGCCGAATTGCCCGCCCCCTACCTCGACCCGCTGAAAAGTACGCTGACCCTGGAGATTACCACAGAATCAGGCACGATTAAATACCCCGTTAAGCCTGTTGGTTCCACCAAAGAAGACTATTCCAAAGGCTACGAAACCTCTGAGGGCATCATTATGAGCCTGACCGACCTGCGCAAGCTGCTGGACAAAATCCAGGGGCCCAAAAAGAAAAAACTGCCCTACAACTCCGTGGTGGTAAAGGTCAGCAGCATCGACCGGGTGGCCGACGTGGAGCAGGAGATCAAAGCCATGGGGTACGTCACCGAATCTATGGAGAGCATCCGCAAGCCCATGGAGAAGGAAGCCCGACAAAAGCAGATGATGCTGGGCGGTCTGGGCGCCATTTCCCTGTTCGTGGCTGCCCTGGGCATTACCAATACCATGATCATGTCCATCTCCGAGCGCACCCGGGAGATCGGCATTATGAAAGCCCTGGGCTGCTACGTCTCCGACGTGCGCATCATGTTTCTCGCCGAGGCAGGCGCCATCGGCCTGATCGGCGGCGTCATCGGATGTGTCATCAGCTTCCTCGCCTCGGTGATCATCAACCTGGTATCTATTGGCCTGTCGCCGGAAAACATCCCCGCTGCCATCCTGGGCGGCGAGAACATCAACCGGGTCTCGGTGATCCCGCCCTGGCTTCTGCTGTTTGCCATCGTGTTCTCGGTGCTCATCGGGTTGGGCTCGGGCTATTATCCGGCAAACAAGGCGGTACAGATTCCCGCCCTGGAAGCCATCAAAAGCGAATAAAAGCCGTCAGGCGGAACCGTTATGGTTCCGCCTGACTCATTTGCAGCATCAGCCACATGGCGGGCTGATTGGTCTCCATCCACTCCGCTCCGTGCTCATCCAGGATGCCCTCCGCAGCTTTCCGCCAAGCGTCAAAGTATTCCTGGCCGGTGTCGGCGAGTAGCTTGAGCTGGGCCTCCGGCGCCAGCTCGTCCAATACCAGACGCATCAGATGCCCCTCCAGCCCCGTCTGGCCTCCGGCCAGGAATTGGGTAAAGATATAGCGCAGGGTTTCCTGTCCTCCATCCAACAGAGCCTGGTGCTCCTCCGGGTGGGCCGCCAGATAGGCTCCAGGAAAGGATGCGTCCGCAGGTGATGAGGCGATGGCCGCAAAGAGGGTCGCCGTATGCTCAAGTGTGAGGGTGCGGTCAAAATAACCCTCAGGCAGCGGAGAATCTCCCGCACCATAGGCCTCGTTCCAGGAGGAAAGCCAGTCGTAGGGTGCGTCGTAGTAATCTCCGTCGATGACCAGATAGGTGTTGCCCATGTTCCCCACCTCATGCCTGGTTCCGTCGGTAAGCGTGAGGTAAAACCAAATGCTCTGCCCGTTCAGGCTCTCGGAGTTCCTGACCGGCTTCCCCCGACTGTGGCCGAGCAGCTCCACCACAGCTGGGATCTCATCCTCCGGGATCTGCCTGTACTGCTTGTCCTGATCCTGCGGCAGCACGACCAGTTCAACGGAGGCCACCTGCCCCGGTGTCAGGTTCTGAACCCACTTCAGCGCAGGGTCATCTACCGGGTCAGTGAGAAAACATACCGCCGCCGCGATGCAGGCCGCCACACCAGCAGCCACCAGCCAGAAGGCAGGTCGCTTATAGTTGAGCACCGCTTTCACCCTTCCCTTCACGTTGCCCTCTCCGAAAGCCAGCGGGCAAGCCGCCAGCGTGCGGCGATCCGTGCTGCATCTCAGCAGCGCCAGCGAATAGTCCTTCCTTCCCTTCCCGTCCAAATGACGGACGGCTCGCTCATCGCAGGCCAGCTCCAGGTCCCGGCAGAACAGGAAATAAGCCAGCCACACCAGCGGGTGGAACCAGTAGACCGCCAGCAAGAGAAACCCCAGGGGCTTCCACCAGTGGTCCTTCCGGACCAGATGTGCCCGCTCGTGGGTCAGCACCGGCTCCAGCGCCTCCGGCGGCAGATCGGAAGGCACATAAATCCGTGGCCGCAACACCCCCAGGATAAAGGGCGTGTCCACCTGGTCGCACAGCCAGATATCTCCCTCCAGGCGGACGCCTTCCGCCACCCTCCGCCGCAGGCGCAGCGCGCTCACCAGCACATAACCGATCAGGAGGACGACACCGGCCAACCAGATCCAGCTCAGCACAGTCATCAACTCCGGACCCGCCGCTGCCGGGGCACTGTCTATTGCCTGCTGCTGGCCTGCCGGAGTCTGAGCCAACTCAGCCGTAAAGTCATATCCCTTTTCAGTAAAAACAGGCTGCGGTACAGACAGCGTTCGGGGGATCAGGCTCAGGGCACTCTGGAACGAAACGGGCGTCGCCAGTCGCACTCCCACCAGCCCCCACAGTACGCAGCGTACCCACTTGGGGCCCCGGCACAGCAACAGCCGCAGCAGAAGCACCGCCAGAATGAGCCAGCCGGCAGCTATACTCATGGACAGGAGTTTCGCGAACAGGGTTTCCATATTCACCCCTCCTTCCCGTAAGCGTCGATCATCTTACGGATTTCCTCCACCTCGGAGCGGGACAGCTTTTTACGGGCGGTAAAAGCCGCCAGAAAGGCGGGCAGCGAGCCCCCAAAAGATTCCTCCACAAATTCCTCGCTTTGGCAGGCGTAAAACTCCTCCCGGGAGACCTTTGCCGTCACCATACTGTCCCTGGTCTCAAAAATCTCCCGGTCGCACAGCCGCTTCAATACCGTATAGGTGGTCGTCCGCTTCCATTGCAGTTTTTCCTGACACAGCTTCACCAGCTCTCCGGTGGTCAGCGGCGCATTGGCCCAAATCAGGTCCGCAAACCGCGCCTCCACTTCTCCCAGCCGAAAGTTCTTCATTACCTCACCTCCGTTTGTCTATATTTTGTAGACATTTTTAGTCTATAAGAAGTAGACATCCTTGTCAAGGCAATTACGCAAAAAAGCCCCCGGCGGATATCCACCGGGGGCTTTTTTAAAATCGAGGTCGGTATTTATGATAGATAAAGAAGGACAGAGCAACGGTCAGAATATCCGCCACCGCCTGGGACCAGACGATCCCATACATGCCGAAAATGGCGTTCAGCAGGAACAGCATGGGGATATTGAACACCAGCCAGCGGGTCACGCCCAGGAACAGCGAGAACCGTCCCTTTCCAAAGGATTGGAACAGGTAGACGGTAAAGAAGCTCAAAAACATCAGCGGGGTGGCCAGCACACGGATGCGCAGAAACTGGGCGGCCATTTCCAGCGTCTGGGGGTCAGAAATAAACAGTCGGGTGAACTGGGCCGCAAACAGCTCATAGAGCACGACGCTGATGCCCGCAATCACCAGGCCCAGCGTCCGGGCCAGGCGGATGGTGTCTTCCATCCGCTGCTTATTCTGTGCTGCGCAGTTGTAGGCCACAAGGGGCAGCATGCCCTGACAGATGCCGATCCCCACATTCAGCGGAAATCGCTCCACCTTCAGGACGATGCCCACAGCCGCCAGAGCCAGATCTCCATAGGACACCATCAGTTTGTCAATGATGACATAGTCCATATCAAACAGGAAGGTGGCAATGGCTGACGGCACGCCTACGGCAAAGACCGCGATCATATTCTCCTTTTGGGGCAGGCCTACCCTGGGGCTAAATGTAATAATGGAGCCCTTCCCCATCCGCAGCAGTACCGACAGGAAAAACAGGCAGGCAACGCAGTTGGACAGACAGGTGGCGATGCCGGCACCCAGCACTTCCAGGCCGTCCGGCATCAGCACAAACATAAACAGAGGGTCCAAAGCGATATTTAATACGCCGCCCAGAATGATGCCCAGCCCAGCCTCCCTGGAACGCCCGATGCTTCGGATCAGGTTGGCCAGCACATTGGAGAGCACCGTAGGGATTCCGCCGACAACGATCACACACATGGCATACTGCCTGGTGTATGTATAGGTATTGGCGCCCGCGCCCAGCACATTCAGAATGGGCTCCATAAACAGCCCCATGCCTATGGCAAAAACAGCCGCGATCAGCGCGCCCAGATAGAGGGAAAAGGTACCGACCCGCCTGGCCTCATCCGGCTTATCCTGGCCCAGAAGCCTGGAGATCAGCGCGCCGCCTCCAATGCCGGCCAATCCCGCCAGGCAGAGCGTGATATTGAATACCGGTAGGATCAGCGAGGTGCTTGCCACCATGTAGGGATTGTTCGTCTGCCCCACATAGAAGGTATCCGCCATATTATAGATCAGGACGATCAGCTGGCTGGTCACAGCCGGCACTACCATGACCCGCAGTGCAGATGGGACGGGAAGGTTCTGGAATACGTCCTCCCGGGAGGCTGCTGTATTTTGCTTCATGCTCCTCACCCTTTGCATAGCAAAAATTCCCGAAAACCTAAGTTTTCGGGAATTTTTGGAGCTAGTGGTGGGAATCGAACCCACGGCCTGCTCATTACGAGTGAGCTGCTCTACCTCTGAGCCACACTAGCAATTTTCCTGCGCCCGGTTTGAGCGCAGATAATATATTACTATACTTGCGTCCGCTTGTCAATCTTTTCATACCAAAACAAAGGAGGATCGAAGCCTGGCTCCGCTCCTCCTCTGTCCGGTCAGGCGCGCTCGTTCTTGTTGCGCTTATCCTTGACCTGGTTCTTCTTGTTTTCCATCTGGGTGCCCTGGGGGTCCGTCTGGGGCGCAGGATTCTGGTTTCTGGACTTCATGTTCTGTCCGTTACCCTGGTTCTGCATGGCACTCACCTCGCTTTCACCGATCTCATTCTGCCCCAGAATCTGCGAATTATACGGAAAATTTTTCTTTTGCGGGGATACCATATCCTGCGCTTTTATGGTATAATTCCATCAAATCCATACAAGGGAGGCAAACTGCCATGAGATGCCCCTACTGTGCCCATCCTGAGAGCAAGGTAGTCGATTCCCGCCCGTCGGATGAAGGCGCCAGCATCCGCCGCCGGAGGGAGTGCCTGGAGTGCCACAAGCGGTTCACCACCTATGAGACGATGGAAAGCCTGCCTCTCATGGTCATTAAAAAGGACGGCAGCCGCCAGAGTTTTGACAAGAGCAAGCTGCTCAACGGTATGATCCGGGCCTGTGAAAAACGGCCTGTCTCCTTCAATACGCTGGAGACCATTGCCAACGAGATCGAGCAGACCCTGCAGAACGATATGGACCGTGAGATCCCCTCCGCAAAGATCGGCGAACTGGTGATGGATCGACTGAAGGGCGTGGACGAGGTGGCCTACGTCCGCTTCGCCTCCGTCTACCGCCAATTCAAGGATATCAGTACCTTTATGGCGGAGCTCAATAAGCTTCTGGCAGAAAAATAAAGAAAAAGAACGCCTGTCAGCCGACAGGCGTTCTTTTATTTGCTTTGGCTCAGGCCAGCTGGGCCTTGGCCATCTCGGTCAGGGCGGTGAAAGCGGCCTTGTCGTTCACGGCCAGCTCAGCCAGCATCTTGCGGTTGATCTCCACGCCGGCCTTCTTCAGACCGTTCATGAAGGTGGAGTAGTTCATGCCGTTGCTCTTGCAGGCGGCGGAAATGCGGGTGATCCACAGCTGACGGAAGTCACGCTTCTTCAGCCGGCGGCCGGTGTAAGCGTAGGTCAGGGACTTCATGACCTGCTCGTTGGCCATCTTGAAGTGCTTGCTCTTGGCACCCCAGTAGCCCTTGGCCAGCTTCAGGATCTTATTTCTTCTCTTGCGCGTCATCATCGCGCCTTTCACTCTAGCCATTGTAAAAAGCCTCCTATTTTAAGGTAAAATCGTTCTTATCTTATTTGTAGGGGATCAAGCGCTTGATGGCGGGCTCGTTGGTCTTGTCCGCGTAAGCGCCGGCGCGGAGGCCTCTCTTGCGCTTGGTGTCCTTGCCGTGGCCGTTGAGCAGGTGGGACTTGAAAGCATGGGCGCGCTTGACCTTGCCGGACTTGGTCAGGCTGAATCTCTTCTTCGCGCCGGAGTGAGTCTTCAGTTTAGGCATGGTGGTTTACTCCTTTTCTGTTCAATTCGAGCGTGGGAAATTCAATCAGGACTTTTTGCCTTCCTTGGCAACCTTGGGAGAGAGGAAAATGGACATGTGCCGTCCGTCCAGCTTGGGGTCCTTATCCAACGCGGCCACCTCGCTGCACTGCTCGGCAAATTTGAGCAGCAGATCCTTGCCGATATCGGTGTGTGCCATCTCACGGCCGCGGAAGCGGACGGTAACCTTCACCCGATTGCCCTCGGCCAGGAACTTCTGGGCGTTGCGGAGCTTCACGTTGAAGTCGTTCACGTCAATGCTCGGAGACATGCGGACTTCCTTGATCTCCACTACATGCTGATTCTTCCGCGCTTCCTTCTCCCGTTTGGTCTGCTCAAACTTGTACTTGCCGTAATCCATGAGCTTGCATACGGGGGGATTGGCGGTGGGAGAAATCTTGACCAGGTCCAGGTTCTGCTCCTCCGCGCGTTCCAGCGCCTCGCGGGCAGACATGATCCCCAGCTGCTCTCCCGTTTCTGAGACCAGTCGGACTTCCTTGTCGCGGATCTCCTCGTTGATCTGATGACCCTGTTTGCTGATACGAAAGCACCTCCATTTCACATTCGCGCAAAAAAACACGGCTACCGTTTCGGTACCCGCGCCACACAATACACACACGCCTCCGCTGAGAAGCGTCTGTGAAACCGGATTGACCTCTTTGCCTGTGGCGGGAGGTGAGGACGGGGGTACCGATCCTGCTTTGTTTTGCTCTGATAGTATAGCAAACCTCCCACCCATTGTCAAGAGAAAAATCTTCTCTGCTTTTCTACTTCCTTTTTGTGCAGAAATGTGGCAAACTAGTGGAGAGGAGGGAATGAAATGCGGCACCCTGTTTTAAAACGACTGACTGTATTCTGTCTCACGCTTTGTCTGCTGGCCGCCGGGCTACTCATCCCGGCATCCGCCACTCCCCCGGAGCCCGTCAATACCAGCACCATTCTCTTTACCCATGACACCCATGACCACTTCCTCCCCATGCCGGATGAAAACGGCGGAGAGTATGGCGGGTATACCCGCCTGGCCACCCTGCTGAAGCAGGAACGCGCTGAGCATCCCGACGCACTCACGCTGGACGCCGGTGATTTTTCCATGGGCAGTCTGTTCCAGACCATCTACACCTCTCACGCTCCCGAACTGCAGGCACTGGGGGCCATGGGGTACGATGTCACCACCCTGGGCAACCATGAGTTTGATTACCGTGCCAAGGGTCTGGCGGACATGCTTCATGCCGCCGTTGACAGCGGCGCTCCCCTGCCCGCCATCGTCCAGGCCAACTACAAGCCCCCGGAATCAGATACCGCTACCCGGGAAGCCTGGGAACGGTACGGGATTCAGGACTACGTAATCATTGAGCGGGGTGGCATCAACTACGGTATTTTCGGTGTGATGGGCGAGGAAGCCGACAGCAACGCCCCCATGTCCGGCATGGAATTCGAGCCCACCGCAGAGGCTGCCAAGCGTACAGTGGCCGCCATCCAGGCGGAGCTGGCTGACAGCTCCAATCCTACCTTTATTATTTGCCTGTCCCACAGCGGCACCGACGGCAAGGGCAAGGGCGAGGACTACGAGCTGGCCAAACAGGTAGATGGCATCGACCTGATTATCTCCGGCCACACCCATACTACGCTGACCGAGCCCATCCAGGTCAAGGACACACTCATCGTTTCCGCCGGTGAGTACACCACTTACCTGGGGTCCCTTACGATCACCTGGAACGAGAAGGGCGAAAAGCTGAGCTGGGACTATCAGCTGCTTCCTGTGGATCAGACCGTGGAGGACGATCCCGGCATGGTGCAGCTGACCAACGGCTTCCAGCCCCTGGTGGAGAGCGAATACCTGGATCAGTACGACATGAAATTCGATCAGGTACTGGCCACCACCGATTTTGCTTTCACACCGATCGGACAATTCGCCGCGGAACAGAAGGAAGACACCCTGGGCAACCTGATCGCCGATTCCTACATATACGCGGTCCAGCAGGCGGAAGGTGAAAATTATATCCCCGTGGATTTTGCCGTTGTGGCCTCCGGCGTGATACGCGGCTCCTTTGCCGCCGGTGAGATCACCACCTCTGACGCGTTCAACGTCTCATCACTGGGCTCCGGTGCCGACGGTACCCCCGGTTATCCGCTCATCTCTGTCTGGATCACCGGCAAAGAGCTGAAGGACGCCTTTGAGGTGGACGCCTCCGTCACCCCCATTATGTCCGCCGCGCAGCTCTACGGCTCCGGCATGACCTGGACCTGGAACCCTCACAGGATCATTTTCAATAAGGTGACGGATTGCGCTCAGGTTCTACCTGACGGCACTACTGTACCGCTGGAAAACGACAAGCTCTATCGGGTCGTCACCGGACTTTACTCGGGACAGATGCTGGGCACGGTAAACGACCAATCTTTCGGCATCCTCACCATTACCCCCAAAGATGCCGAAGGCAATGTCATCACCAGCTTTGAGGACCATATCATTTACAACCCCGACGGAAGCGAGGTCAAGGAGTGGTATGCCCTGGCCTCTTATCTCCAGTCCATGGGAACTGTGGACAGCCGCTACGCCTCCCCAGAGGGGCGCAAAACGGCCGACCTCTCCTGGAATCCCATCCACCTGCTGAAAGGGCTGAACCTTATCGGTGCCCTGGTCTTGCTGGTTCTTTTGGTTTTGATCCTGCTGGTCGTTTTCATCATCTACCGCATCGCCACCCGCTCCCGCCGACGCGGACGGCGCCGCGGAAGCGGCTATCGTCCCTACCGCGGATAACAGCACGAAAACCGTGTACACAGGCAGTATTCCCTGTGTACACGGTTTTTTTCTTCCATTTTGGGCAAACTGTCTGTACTTCCCTTCTTGTATTCTTTTTATTTTAAATATAATTTTGAATATTATATTTAGATATGTTATTGATTTTGTATCAGCGTTTATGTTATACTGTGATCAAGGTAAGGTGATAACCATGAATTCAGATCGAGCACTTCCCTATCGTCCTCTCTCCTATTCCCTGCCCACCCGGCCCGTCCGCCGAAAGGTGCGGGAAAAAGATCGGGACCCGTATGACGGTCTCCGCCCCTGGTCCGCTATCACCCATGGCGCGGGCGCCATCCTGTCCGCCATTGGAACCGTCCTGCTTTTGCTCCGCTGTGCTGCGCTGAACCTCAGCCCGTGGCACGCAGTCTCCTTCCTCATATATGGATTGAGCATGACCGGGCTTTATACCGCTAGTACCCTCTATCATTGCCGCAATGTGACGGTCAAAGGGCGCATTGCGCTAAAAAAATACGATCACGCATCCATCTACTTCCTGATCTCCGGAACCTATACCCCTGTCTGTCTGGTAGTTCTGCGGGAATATGGCGCCTGGGGCTGGGGCCTGTTCGGAGTCATCTGGGGCTTGGCTGTGGCTGGACTGGTGCTGACCTTGGTCTGGATTACCGCCCCTCGCTGGCTCACAGCCGGAATCTATATTGCCATGGGCTGGCTGGCTGTCATTGCAATCATCCCCCTGATGCACTGCCTGCCTGCCGCCGGATTCTTCTGGGTATTGGGCGGCGGCATCCTCTATACCATCGGCGGCGTCCTCTATGCCGTAAAATGGCCCGGTCGGGATAATCCCCGCTTTGGCTGCCATGAGATCTTCCATCTGTTCATCCTGCTTGGCTCCCTCTTCCACTTTATGCTGATGTATCAGGTGGTAGCTTACCTGTAAAAAACAGCGCTCCCATTCGAAAAATGGGAGCGCTGTTTTTTATTTCGCTTCGGTCTCCGTAGGCACGTCTTCCCTATCCTGCTCCGGCTCTGGCTCCATCACAGCCTCACAGCGGTTGATGGGTGTGCCAAGCTGATGGAATTTCTCCTCATAGTCTGTCATGACGCCACAGATTCCGTTGGCGTGCAGATCGCGGGTTACCGCTTCCAAAGAGAACGCCGCCTGAGGGAACTGGAACAGCGACCACTCAAACAGATCCCTGTTGTCTGTCTTGAAGTGAATCGCTCCGCGCTCTTTCAGTACCTGGCGGTAAAGGCGCAAAAAGTTGGGGTGGGTCAGCCGACGCTTGGCATGGCGGTTGCCGGGCCACGGATCACAGAAATTGATATAGATTCTGTCTACTTCACCAGGAGCAAAAAACGCAGGAAGCTGCGCCGCATCACCGTCTACAAAGAACACATTGTGCAGTTCCAGTGCGCATACCCGCTCCATAGCAATTACCATCGCATCAGGCACACGTTCTACCGCAATAAACAGCGTATCCGGCATGCTGGCTGCCGTTTCCGCGGTAAATCTTCCCTTGCCACAGCCCAATTCCAGATGCAGAGCCTTTGCCTCCGGCATCAGCTCTCGCCAGCAGCCGCGGTGCTCCTCCGGGTTGGTAATCCATACCCGAGCGCAGCGCTCCATCCGCGGGATCAGGTTCGGTTTCTTTCTCATTCGCATACTACGGTCACCTCATGGATGCCATCATACCATATTTATTTGTATACTTGCAATCCCCGAACAGATATATTATAATAATTCTTGCTACTGCTTGCCAGGCAGTAACATATCCGGGTGTAGCGCAGTTGGTAGCGCGCCTGCTTTGGGAGCGTGAGGCCCAGGTTCGGGCCATAGCCTTCGAAAAACCCGGAAAGCCTTGGGACACTTAGGCTGACAGCACTTTTACCCTCGCCGATAACTGGTCAAAAATCGGTGTTGACCACATGTTTGACCACAATTGGAAAACTTTATAACCGGGTGTAGCGCAGTTGGTAGCGCGCTTGCTTTGGGAGCAAGATGCCGGGAGTTCGAGTCTCC
>CALWXT010000004.1 GCA_944385575.1 uncultured Flavonifractor sp.
GATATAATAAATTGGTTAAACTATGAAAAGGGAGGAACTGTTATGAAGCGTTCCACCATACAGGAATATCTGGCGGGATTGAAGGGTAAGCGGGTGGCCGTCATCGGCATCGGCGTGTCCAATACCTCGCTGATCAAAATGCTGCTGCGGGCGGGGATCAAAGTGACCGCCTGCGACAAGCGAACCAAAGAATCCTTTGCCGGACAGGCGGAGGAGCTGGAGAGTCTGGGTGCCACGCTCAAGCTGGGGCCAGACTATCTGAAGGATTTGGATTTCGAGGTCATCTTCCGCACACCCGGTATGCGGCCTGATCTGCCCGAGTTGGTGGAGGCCCTCCAGCGGGGGGCCATCCTCACCTCTGAGATGGAGGTATTCTTCCAGGTCTGCCCCTGCAAGATCGTCGCGGTGACGGGCAGTGACGGCAAAACCACCACCACCACCATCATTGCCGAGCTGCTGAAGGCAGCCGGCCAGACAGTGTATGTGGGTGGCAACATTGGCAAGCCTCTGCTGCCTGACGTGGACGGCATGGAGGAGGGGGATGTAGCGGTCCTGGAGCTGTCCTCCTTCCAGCTGATGACCATGGATCGCAGCCCTGACATCGCTGTGGTCACCAATCTGGCCCCCAACCACCTGGACGTGCACAAATCCATGGAGGAGTATGTGGATGCCAAGAAAAACATCTTCCTCCACCAGGAAGCAGATGGCCTGCTGGTGCTGAACCAGGACAACGAGATCACCCGCGGCTTTGCCCCCGAAGCGCCGGGCCATGTGACCTTTTTCAGCCGCCGTCAGGAGCTGGAAAAGGGCGTGTTCCTCAAGGACGGTGTCATCTGGGTGCGCAATGCCATGCATGAGCGGCCAGTTTTGCCGGTGGCCGATATCCTGCTGCCTGGAGACCATAACGTGGAGAACTACATGGCTGCCATCGCTGCCCTGGACGGCCTGATTCCCGACCAGGTGATCCGGGAGTTTGCCGCGAAATTCACCGGTGTGGAGCACCGCATCGAGCTGGTGCGCACGCTGAACGGTGTGAAGTATTATAATGACTCCATCGCCTCCAGCCCTTCCCGCACCATCGCCGGTCTGCGTTCCTTCCGGCAGAAGGTGATCCTGATTGCCGGCGGGTATGATAAGCACATTCCTTTTGATGTGCTCGGCCCTGAAGTGATCGAGCATGTCAAGGAACTGTTCCTGACGGGTGATACCTCCGCCAAAATCCGCGCTGCGGTGGAGGGTGCGCCCGGCTATGATCCCGCTCAGTTGCCCATCACGGTGATTGACGATTTTGACCAGGCCGTACTGGCTGCACATAAAGCTGCCAAGCCCGGCGACGTGGTGATTCTGTCGCCCGCCTGTGCTTCCTTTGACAAGTTCAAGAACTTTATGGAGCGGGGCGCGGCCTTCAAGAAGATCATCTACGGCCTTGCGTAAGAAAGAAAAGGAGTTGGCACTTCGTTGGATATGAAAAAGGTTCTGGAGGAGTTGTGCGGCTGCACCGCTCCCTCCGGATTTGAAGCGCCGGCCGCTGCCGCTGCGGCACGGCTGCTGGAACCCCTGGTGGATGAAATGAAAATAGACCGGATGGGAAATCTCATCGGTGTACGACGCTGCGGCCGCCCCGATGCAAAGAAACTGCTGCTGGACGCCCATTTGGATGAGATTGGCTTGCTGGTCACCGGTGTGGAGGAGGGCTTCCTGCGCTTTCGCGCCATCGGCGGGGTAGATCCTCGGATGCTGCCCGGCCGGGAGCTGTGGGTTCTGACTCAGCCGCCCCTGCCCGGTGTGGTAGCCTGTCAGCCGCCCCATCTCCATGACGGGGATGCGGAGAACAAGTCCATTCCCATTGCAGACCTGCGGATCGACGTGGGCCTGTCCCAGGAGCAGGCGGAGGCCAGGATTCCGGTGGGTACCCCGGTGGTCTACCGGGGCAGCTGCTTCGCACTGGGGCAGGATCAGATGTGCGGGAAGGCTATGGATGACCGCTCCTGCTTTGCCGTTCTGATGCGGGCCATGGAGCTGCTGGCAGACAAGGAGCTGGACGTAGATGTGTACGTGATGGGCTCCACTCGGGAGGAGGTCTCCGGGGTAGGTGCCACCGTGGGTACCTGGTCTGTGCAGCCCGACTGCTGCGTGGCGGTGGATGTGACCCACGGACGTACCCCCGACGGCCCCTCCGACAAGACCTTTGCACTGGGCGGCGGCCCGGCCATCGGCGTTGGCCCCAATATGACACGCTGGATGACCAAACGCATGCTGGATAAGGCGCGGGAAAGGAATATCCCTTACCAGCAGGAGATCATGTCCGGCCATACCGGCACCAATGGCTGGGAGATGCAGATCAGCCGGGAGGGTGTGGCCACCTCGGTGCTCTCTCTGCCGCTGAAGTATATGCATACTCCCATTGAGACCCTGTCTCTCAGCGATCTGGAGCAGACGGCCCAGTTGCTGGCGGCGTTTACCGAAGATCTGGGAAAGGAGTGGCCGCTGTGAAGGATCTGGTGATGAAACTGAGTGCCCTCAGCGGCGTGTCCAGCTGGGAGGACGAGGTACGGGACTTCCTGAAAGCGGAGGCCGCGCCTTACGCCCAGGAGATCCGTACCGACGCGCTGGGTAATCTGATTGTCTTTAAAAAGGGCGCAAAAGCAGCAGGAAACAAGCTGCTTCTGTGCGCCCATATGGACGAAGTCGGCCTGATGATCCGTCATATTACCGATGACGGCTATCTGAAATTTGACACCGTGGGCTCCATTGACCGGCGGGTGCTGCTGGGCAAGCCGGTGCTGGTGGGCCCCGACCGTCTGCCAGGCGTCATTGGCCTGAAAGCCTACCATCTGGTAAGCCGGGATGAGGAGAAGAATGTCCCCAAACTGAATGACTATTATATCGATATCGGCGCCAAGAATAAGGAGGAGGCCGAAAAGCAGGTCCGCCTGGGTGATGTGGCCGTTTTCACCACACAGCCTGAGCTATTTGGCGACGGTCTGCTCAAGGGCAAGGCTCTGGATGACCGGATCGGCTGTGCGGTGCTGCTTACTCTGCTGAAGGAGGAGCTGCCCATGGACTGCACCTTCGTCTTTACCGCCCAGGAGGAGGTAGGCACACGTGGCGCCTTCGGCGCGGCCTTTTCCGTAACGCCGGAATTGGCTTTGGTGGTCGAGGGAACCACCGCCGCCGATCTGCCGGACAGTGCCCCCCATCAGAAGGTGTGCGCCCTGGGCAAGGGTGCGGTGCTCACCTTCATGGACCGGGGCTCCATCGCGGACCGTGGGCTGTTTGAACGGCTCCGCGCCTTGGCAGAAGAGAACAAGATCCCCTGGCAGCTCAAGCAGTTTGTGTCTGGTTCCAATGACGCCGCTGCCATCCAGCGCACCAAGGCCGGTGTTCGTACCGCGGTGCTCTCCGCGCCGGTGCGCTATGTTCACGCGCCCGCCAGCCTGGCCTGTGTCAGCGATCTGGACGCGGTGCTGAATCTGGCGAGAGCGCTGATCCACGATGTGGCCAAGGAGGTTTAAGAAATGGATATTTTAGCGACAATGCAGGTGCTGAACGCCTGTCACGGGCCCTCTGGTGACGAGGGCCAGGTGGCCCAGGCCATTGAAAAGCTGGCGGCCCCCTTTGTAGATGAGATCACCACCGATACCCTTGGAAACCTGATCTGCCATAAGAAAGGGAGCGGCAAGAAGATTATGTTTGCCGCCCACATGGATTCCATCGGCTTTATCGTTACCCATATCGACGAAAAGGGCTTCCTGCGCTTTGGCCGTATCGGCGGCCTGTCTGCCCATGAGGTACTGGGTACTCCTGTCCGCTTTAAGAACGGCGTACGGGGCATAGTAGCTTGCCCGGGCAAGACCGATCCCAAGGAGATGAAGCTGGATGACCTCTATCTGGACATCGGCGCCAGGGATGAGGCGGAGGCAAAGTCCATGGTGCAGGTGGGGGACACCGCTGTCTATGATACCGCTGCTTTTGTGAGCGGCTCCCGGATTGTCTCACCCTATCTGGACGACCGCATTGCCTGTGTGGTGCTGCTGATGGCCATGGAGCAGTTGAAGGAGACGGAGAACGACCTCTATTTTGTCTTTACCGTTCAGGAAGAGGTTGGCATCCGTGGAGCCCGCACGGCCGCTTACGGTATTGATCCGGACTACGGAATCGCTGTGGACGTCACCGATTCCGACGACATCCCTGACGCACCCCATGAGTGTTCCAGCGTGGCGGGGAAGGGCGCCGCCATCAAGGTGATGGACAGCTCTGTCATCTGCCATCCGGCAGTGGTGGCCAAGCTGGAAGCTCTGGCAAAGGAACAGGGGATCGCCGCCCAGAAGGATATTCTGAAGGCGGGCGGCACCGACGCCGGAGCCATCCACCAGACCCGGGCCGGCGTCTACACCGGTGGTATTTCCATTCCCACCCGGTATATCCACACGCCCCAGGAGATGGCCGACCTGGATGACATCAAGGCCTGTGCGGATCTGACAGCGGCCTTTGCTCAAGCCAAGCTGGATTAAAATATAGAAGTATCAAGAGGATTAAAGGAATATGTCTTTACGGATAAGCGACAAAGTAAAAGCGTTGGCAGCCCAGGCGCAGGCCGATATCCGACCCCAGTTTGACCGTATTGATGCCATTGCGGAGGAGAATACGGCCAAGGTTCTGGCGGCCTTTCAGAAGCACCGGGTATCTGAGGCCCACTTTGCGGGTACCACCGGCTATGGCTATGACGATTTGGGGCGTGACACCTTGGATTTGATCTTTGCGGATCTGTTCCATACCGAGGATGCTCTGGTGCGGGTTCAGTTTGTCAACGGTACCCACGCCATTTCCTGTGCCCTGTTCGGAGCATTGAAGCCGGGAGATGTGCTGGTGTCCGCTGTGGGGGCTCCTTACGACACCATGTTGGGCGTGATCGGTGTGGTGGACAAAGGGCCGGGCTCCCTGAAAAGCTACGGAATCGAGTATAGACAAGTAGATTTGGTTAACAATGAACCCGATCCTGTTGGGCTAGCAGAGGCTGTGAAGGACCCCCGAGTGAAGGCCGTCCTGATCCAGCGCTCCCGCGGCTACGCCACCCGGGACTCCCTGTCTGTGGCAAAGATCGGAGAACTGGCCAGGGTGGTCAAGGAGAACAACCCCAATGCCGCGGTCCTGGTCGATAACTGCTACGGCGAATTTGTGGAGACCATCGAGCCCACGCAGGTGGGTGCTGATCTGGTGGTTGGCTCTCTTATCAAGAATCCCGGCGGTGGTCTGGCGCCTACCGGCGGCTACATTGCCGGGCGGCACGACCTGGTGGAAGGGGCCGCCATGCGTCTCACGACTCCCGGCATCGGCAAGGAGTGCGGCTCCACTTTTGGCAGTAATCGCAGCCTCTATCAAGGACTTTTCCTTGCCCCCCATACCACTGCCCAGGCGGTAAAAACAGCCGTTTTTGCTGCCCGGATGATGGAACTGCTGGGCTACCAGGTGGACCCTGTATCTGACGCGGTGCGCCATGACATCATTCAGATGATCCACTTCGGCGATCCCGAACCCTTGAAAAAGTTCTGCAAGGGCATTCAGTTCGGTGCCCCGGTGGACTCCTATGTGACTCCGGAGCCCTGGGATATGCCGGGCTACGACTGTCCTGTCATCATGGCGGCCGGCGCTTTTATTCAGGGCGCTTCCATTGAGCTGTCCTGCGATGCCCCCATGCGGGAGCCCTACACCGCCTATTTCCAGGGTGGCCTGACCTATGAGAGCGGTAAGGCTGGAATCATGCTGGCGGTGGAGGAGCTGCTGCGCACCCAGGCATAAGGGCAAGCATATTTTGCATAGCCTCCCGTAGGAGGTGAGGCTATGGTCAGGTGCAGACACCGTCCCTGGTTCCGTACTCCCAGGCCCAGGAGAGGTCGCGGCCTGCTGGTTTCGGCTCTGCTGGGAGTGGGGCTGGCTTTGCTGGTCATTGCCGCCCTGGACAGCGCCCTGCGGCCGGTAGTGGCCACACTGGCCCAGGCCAAGACAGAAAATGTGGTTACCGGTATCATCAACGATGCGGTGATGGAAACCTTGTCGGCGGAGGCAGTGGTCTATCAGGATCTGGTGACCCTGGAGCGCAACGGCGCCGGTCAGGTGACGGTTCTTGCCACAGATTCGGTAAAAATGAATATGCTGCGGACCCGGATTCTGGAGCAGGTATTGGATAAGGTAGATTCGCTGAACAATGAGGATTTAGGAATCCCTCTGGGCAGTATTACCGGCCTGTCTACGGCGTCTGACTGGGGGCCGGACCTGCCGGTAGAAGTTCTGACGGCTGCAACCCCCAAGGCTGAATTCCGAAACGTGTTTACCTCGGAGGGGATTAACCAGACACTGCATCAGGTCATGCTGGACGTACAGGTGGAGATCACCCTTCTGATACCGGGCGGTACGGTTGAGACCCAGGTGAACGCCGAGGTTTGTGTGGCGGAGACATTGCTGCTGGGCCAGGTGCCGGACACCTATCTGGAACTGCCCGCCGGCGGCTCGTAAGAAAATCGCAAGGAATTTACAAGGGAAGACACAGATACCTCCTTTTCCTTTCTGCTACAATGAGGGAAAGGGGGAATGTACAATGGATACGCTGTTGTGGTATTTGGAGATCACGCTGGACTACATTGCCGAAATGCTGCCCTGCATGGTGATTGGAGGGGCTGTCTTTTTGCTCCTGCTGCCCAGCCGCCAGAGAAAGCTGCATCAAAACCATCTGAGCAGCGGTAAGATCCGTGAGGTGGCTTTGTTCCTCTTTGTGATGTTCTGTACAGGCCTGTCGGCCCTCACCGTATTTCCCGCCGGCTTCTGGACACTGGGTCACTGGCAGGATGCCTTCTCCGGCTCGGGAACGCTGTGGCCGCTTATCCCGTTGTCTCAGTCCGTTTCCAACATCCAGTGGACGCCTACCCTGTTTCGGACAGATATCACCCTTGGGGAGTGGGGGCTTTATATGATGGTTGCCAACGCTCTCATATTTCTTCCAATAGGCTTCTTTCCCAATTTGCTGTGGTGCCGTCCCAAATGGTGGAAGGGACTGCTGGCAGGCCTTTGCAGTTCCTTTTCCATCGAGTTCCTGCAATTATTTGCTGGCCGGTCTACTGATATTGACGATTTGATCCTGAATAGCTCGGGTGCCTTCCTGGGCGGGCTGCTGGCCCTGCTTTTGGTTAAACTGGTGCCGAATCTGAGCCGAAAATTCCAAGTGGAGGTCCATTATGGACGAGAAACAGGAGATCCAAAGCCTGCGCCGGGAGCTGGAGCAGGCCAACTATGAGTACTATGTGCTGGACAACCCCAGTATGTCTGACTATGATTTTGACCACAAGCTCCGCCGGTTGGAGGAGCTTGAGGCCAAGTACCCGGAGCTGGTAACGCCCGATTCACCTACTCAGCGGGTGGGCGGCAAGGTGGCCGACGGCTTTTCCGAGGTTCATCACCGTGTGCCTTTGGAGAGCCTTCAGGACGTGTTCTCCTTTGAAGAACTGAATGACTTTGACCAGCGGGTGCGGGACGCCCTGACGACTGGCGTGGAGTACGACGTGGAGCCCAAGGTGGATGGGCTATCCGTGGCTCTGGAGTATGAGAACGGTTTGTTTGTCCGGGGCGCTACCCGGGGTGACGGACAGGTGGGGGAGGACGTCACCGAGAACCTCAAAACCATCCCATCCATTCCGTTGCGTCTGCCGGAGGCCCTGCCGTCTCTCATCGTCCGGGGTGAGGTATTTATGCCCAAAAAGAGCTTCGAGCAGCTCAATGCAGACCGGGAGCTGAAAGGGGAGGCTCTCTTTGCCAACCCCCGCAACGCTGCTGCAGGTTCTCTGCGGCAGCTGGATTCCAAGATCGCCGCTTCCCGGAAGCTGGATATTCGGGTGTTCAACATTCAGTGGGCGGAGGGGAAGACCTTTACCACCCACGCGGAAACCTTGGAGTATTTGCTGGAACAGCGCTTTAAAGTGATTCCGCATTACAGCTGCTCCACCATCCAGGAAGCTGCTGAGCGCATTGCAGCCATGGGTGACAACCGGGAGGAGTTCCCCTTTGATATTGATGGAGCTGTTGTAAAGGTAAATAGCCTGTCGGACAGAATTGCGCTGGGCTCCACCGCAAAATTCCCCCGCTGGGCAGCGGCATACAAGTATCCGCCCGAGCAAAAGGAGAGCGTGGTAGAGGACATTTTAGTCCAGGTGGGCAGAACCGGTGTCCTTACGCCCAAGGCGGTTGTAAAGGCTGTTCGCCTTGCGGGAACAACTGTCACCAACGCCACGCTTCATAACCAGGATTTTATCACTGAGAAGGACATCCGCATAGGAGACACGGTGTTGGTACAGAAGGCGGGCGAAATTATTCCGGAGATCGTGTCTGTATTGAAGGACAAGCGCCCGGAGGGTACCGTGCCCTATCATCTGCCTGACCATTGTCCGGTATGCGGCGCCCCGGTAGCCCGGGATGAGGACGGCGCACACATCCGCTGCACCGGCGCGGAGTGTCCCGCCCAGCGGCTGCGGCACATCGTGCATTTTGCCAGCCGGGACGCTATGGACATTGAGGGCCTGGGCCCTGCCGTAGTAGAGAGCCTGGTGGGTGCCGGTCTGGTGAAGGGCCCCGGCGACCTGTATCAGCTGCAGGCGGGCGATGTGGAGCTGTTGGAGCGGATGGGCAAAAAGAGCGCGGAGAACCTGATGGCCGCCATCGAAAAGTCAAAATCCGCTGGACTGGGCCGTTTACTCTTTGCCTTTGGCATCCGGCAGGTAGGGCAGAAAGCGGGCAAGGTACTGGCGGCCCGGTTTGGTACGCTGGATGCTCTGATGTCTGCCACTGAGGAGGAGCTGACTGCCGTTCCTGATATCGGCGGTATTACCGCAAAAAGCCTGCTGGATTGGTTTGCCAATGAGCAGAGCCAGCACCTTATTCGAACCCTTCGGGAAGCCGGAGTATCTTTTGACAGCACAGAGGCTCCGGTAGGCGACAGGCTGGCGGGCAAGACCTTTGTCCTTACCGGTACGCTGCCTACCATGGACCGGAAAGAGGCCGCTGCCTTGATTGAGGCTCAGGGCGGCAAGGTCTCCGGTTCTGTTTCCAAAAAGACCAGTTATGTGGTGGCCGGTGAGGCGGCTGGTTCCAAGCTGCAAAAGGCCAACGACCTGGGCATCCCGGTACTGACAGAGGATGAGCTGATGAAGTTGCTCTCCGAAGGAGAATAAAAGAAACAGGCCCGGAAGCGGTTGCTTCCGGGCCTGTTTCTTAAAATTTCAGCTTATGCTTTTGTAGTCCATGGCTGGTGCAGTACAGATAAAGGGTCCCGTCCCGCCGACTGGCAGGAATGCGTACCGCCGGCTCCTGCTCCGGATAGAGACGGATGAGCAGCACTCTGTCGTCCTGTACATAGGCGGCAAAGCGCAGAAAATGATCCTTTTGCATAGGATGATCCCAGGAAATGTAGTAATCCAGATCCATTTCCTCTGCCTTCAGATTCAGAGGTTCCGGCTCAGCGGCGGGGGAGAGTGGCTCCAGTTTTCGGCCGCAGCAGAAAATGCCGCAATTTCCTGTACCCGTCAGCAGATTCCCGCACACCGGACAGACGTAGAAGCGTACCTTTGCCATGTTGCCCGGGTCTAGGCGGTTAGCGCTCAGCTCTCCCTGGAGCAACTTGAGCAGGTCAGCGCCCAGCAGGGCGGCCAGTCCCTCCCACAGAGCAGGGTCCGGGCACCCCTGTCCGCACTCCCATTTGGAAACAGTCTTATGGCTGACGTGGAGCCCATCGGCCAGCTGCTTCTGGGTCAGACCCCGTTCCCGCCGCAGCTGCCGGATAGACGCCCCGATTTTTGTGTAGTCCATCTTGTTCACCTCGGATCTATTATAAAATGCTTCCTGAAAATGCGCAATCCACGCAGCGCAGACCGACAAAAAGGGCTTGCAAAACGCGCTTCTTTCTGATATATTAGTAATTGCTTAATTACTTAATTATTGGAGGATACATCTATGCCATCCAAGCGTTTTGCTCTGGTAGATCCTGCTTACTGTGTGGCCTGCGGCTGCTGCGTAAAGGTATGCCCCATGTCGGCTATTGCTGTCTGGCGGGGGGTAACGGCCCAGGTGGACCGTGCCCGCTGCGTGGGCTGCGGAAAATGCACCAAAGAGTGTCCGGCGGGCACCATTTCACTGATGGATCGGGAGGAGCAGGCATGAACAACAAAAAGCACTGGTATGACTATCTCTGGATCGTGACCCCCATTTATCTGGGGCTGGGCTTTTTCAATATCCTGTTTGCCTGGCTGGGGATGCTCTTTTTCTGCCTGCCGCTGCTCATTGCCATTTTTGGCGGGAGCAAGCTTTACTGCAACCGCTATTGTGACCGGGGGCAGTTTCTGGGTCTGCTGGGCGGACGGCTGAAGCTCTCCCGAAACAAGCCTACATCCCGCTGGATGCGCTCCCCGGTATTCCGGTACGGTTTTCTGATCTTTTTCTTCATTATGTTCTTCCAGATGCTGTGGACCACCTATCTGGTAGGGGCCGGAGCGCAGAGCCTGGGGCAGTTTGTCAAGCTGTTCTGGACCTTCCGTCTGCCTTGGCATTGGGCCTATCACGGCACTCTGTTTGCCCCCTGGGTGGCGCAGTACGCCTTTGGCTTTTACAGCATCATGCTGACCTCGACGCTGATTGGTCTGATCGTCATGGTCCTCTTTAAGCCGAGAAGCTGGTGTGTGTTCTGCCCCATGGGCACGATGACCCAGCTGATCTGCCGTCTGCGGGCCGGTAAACCGGAGCAGGCCGCCTGTGGAGGCAGCTGTTCTTCCTGTGGAGGGTGCGGCAAATGAAAGACGAAGTCATGCGGGCACAGGCCAGGAATATTGCGGAACTGATGGCGCAGCTTGCAAATGAAAACCGACTGCTTCTGCTGTGCGCCCTGATGGAGGGGCCGATGACAGTGGGCGAGCTGGCAGGGGAGGTCCCCAATATCACAGCGCCCGCCCTTTCCCAGCATCTTCACCGCCTGCGAGAGGCCGGGCTGGTTCAGTCTGAAAAACAGGGTCAATATGTTCGTTACTCGCTGAAAGACCCGCGGCTGCATGCGCTGATGCAGGTCCTGAAGCAGGAGTATTGTACGTCGGATGGTCAATAGGCAAAGTGCCGGTCTGCTGCTGCGGGCCGGCGCTTTATTTTGGTTTGTCACGTCGTGGCCCGATGTGCTATAATGCTCAGGTATCCCTAGGAAAAGAGGTTGACCCTATGAAACGAGCTCGCGCCTGTTTATTGATTCTGACATTGCTCTGCACATTTCTGTGCGGCTGTGAATTTCTCGCTCCTTCCGCTTCCATTCCGTCTTATACCCTGGATGATCTGCCGGACTATTCCGGAGAACCCTATGTGGTCCTCAACGAGAATCAGCCGGATTTCCCGGAGGCGGATTATACCACCAATTCCTTTGAGACTTACAGCCCTTTGGATGAATTGGGTCGCTGCGGGACAGCCTATGCCAATATCGGCACCGATCTGATGCCCACCGAGGAGCGGGGGAGCATCGGACAAGTGAAGCCCTCCGGCTGGCATACGGTCAAGTACGACTGCGTAGATGGGAAATACCTCTACAATCGCTGCCATCTGATCGGCTACCAGTTGGCAGGAGAGAACGCCAACGAGGAAAACCTGATTACCGGCACCCGTTATCTCAACGTAACAGGCATGCTGCCCTTTGAGGATCAGGTGGCTGACTACGTACAGGAGACAGATAACCATGTGCTTTACCGGGTCACCCCTATCTATGAGGGGGACAATCTTCTGGCCAGCGGTGTGGTGATGGAGGCCGAGAGCGTGGAGGATGATGGACAAGGCGTGCGCTTCTGTGTTTACGTCTACAACGTCCAGCCCGGGGTGGCTATCGACTACGCCACAGGGGAGAGCTGGCTGGAATCTGAGACTCGGCCGACGGAGTCACCCACCGAAACAGCTGCAGCTGAGGGGGAGCACTATGTGCTCAATACCAGCTCCATGAAATTTCATCTGCCGACCTGCTCCGGAGTGGAGAGCATGAGCTCTGACAACCGCCAGGACTATACCGGTTCCCGTCAGGATCTGCTGGATCAGGGGTATTCTCCCTGCGGGACCTGCAAACCTTAAGGAAGAAGGACAACCATGGGAGATATCGTTACTCTGTTTGGGGAGATGGTACAGAAGGCGTGCCGTAAAGATCCGCTGGCGGCTCGCCGGCTGCTGCGCTTTGGGTACCAGGCCAAGAAGCTGCAGCTCATGGCCATGCCTGGGAGACACACCACAAAGGCGGCCCAGATGGCAGCGGTTCAGACCATGGCTTCCATGATCGCGCCCCTGGCCCATCCCGAGCGGGCGGCCATGGTCAGCCTGTTCCTGCCCTGTGAGCCGCTTCAGGTGGTGGGGCTGCACCCGTATTCCTGCGAAGGGTTCGGCTGCTTTTTGGCCGGGACTCAGGCTGAACAGGAGTTCCTGCACTATGCCGAGAGTGAGGGCCTGCCAGAGACCTTTTGTTCCTATCATAAAATCTTTATTGGGGCGGCAGAAAAGGGACTGATGCCCAAGCCTCGCTTTATTCTCAATACCACTTTGGCATGTGACGCCAATCTGCTCACCTTCCGGCGCATGGCGGAACACTTCCAGGTGCCCCAGTTTGTGGTGGATGTGCCCTATGAACCAAATGAGGATGGGGTGCGCTATGTGGCGGATCAGCTTCGGGAGATGGTCCGTTTTGTAGAGAAGCAGACGGGTCAGCAGATTCCGGATGACCGCCTCAGCGAGGCAGTGGCACGCAGCCAGCGCAGCATGGACCAGTTTGACCGGTACATGACCCTTCGGGCGGATAAAAAAATTCTGGGAGAGCTGACGGGGGAGATGTTCTCTGCCTTTGCCCTCCACACGCTGCTGGGTACACCGGAGACGGAAGCCTACACCAGTCAGTGCCTGAAAGAGATCCCGGGGGCACAGCCGGCCTCTGGTGTTCGCCTGCTCTGGATGCACACCACGCCTTTCTGGGTAGAACCGCTCCGACAGGTGACCGATTTCAATCCCGATGTACAGGTGGTGGCCTGCGACATGTGCTTTGAGGGCTTTGTCAAAGCGGTCCCCTCAAACCCCTATGACGCCATGGCCCGGCGGGTGGTATATTCCGCTTTTAACGGGCCGGTAACCCGGCGCATCCAGAGAGGCATCGAGGCTGCCCGCCAGGTAAAGGCCGATGGTGTGGTGTGGTTCTGTCACTGGGGCTGCAAGCACACCCTGGGCGGTGCACAGCTGGCCAAGGAACAGTTTGAGGCAGCTGGTCTGCCCTGCCTGGTGCTGGACGGAGATGGCTGTGACCGCAGCCACGGCGGCGAGGGCCAGCTGGCCACCCGTATGGATGCCTTTGTGGAGATGCTTCGTGCGGAAAGGGGGGAAGTGGTATGAGTACCACCTGGTATATCTGCAAATATACCCCCGTGGAGCTGCTGGAGGCCCTGGGCGGGGACTGTCAGGTGCTGGACTACATGCCGGAGAACTTCGATCTCAGCGACGAGGTAAGCCACCCTAATCTCTGCGGATTTGGCAAGGCCGTTATTGAGGCATGCATGGAAGGTAAGGTAAAAGAACTGGTGCTGGTCAACTGCTGTGACACCATCCGCAGCGCCTACGATGTGCTGCTGGCCCATGGGAAGCTGGAATTCCTCTTTATGTTGGACATGCTCCACTGCGGAGATTCCTGCGCCAGGGAAAAGACCAAACGAGAGCTGCTGCGGTTGGCGGAAGCGTATGCGGCCTATAAGGGAACACAGTTCCAGCCCCAGCGCTTCCGGGAAGCTTTCTGCCCGGTTTCCAGGCCATCAGAGCCTTATCTCAGCGTTCTGGGCGGCCGGGTAGGGGAGGGACTCTTTAAACAGATAGAACAGACCATGCCACTGCCGGTGCGCAACGACACCTGCGTCCATAACCGGAGCGTCTGCCCGCCGCCTGACGGCTTGGACGGATTGGATGCGCTGATGGAGTGGTATGCCGGGGAGCTGCTGGGTCAGCTGCCCTGTATGCGCATGACCGATGCCGCAGGCCGGAAGCGCCTGTATCAGGACCCCCATCTCCAAGGGGTTATTTATCACACAGTGAAATTCTGTGACTATTACGGATTCGAATATTCCCAGCTGCGGCGGGAGCTGAGTGTGCCCATGCTGAAGGTGGAGTCGGACTACACCCTTCAGAGCAGCGGGCAGCTCCGTACCCGGCTGGAGGCCTTTGCTGAAAGCCTGGCACCCCAGGACCAGAGAAAGGGGAGGAAACACATGAGCGGGAATGGATATTATGTGGGTATCGACAGCGGTTCCACCAGCACGGATGTGGCCATTCTGGACAAGGACAAGCATATTGTGGCCCAGGTGATCCTGCCCACTGGTGCGGGAGCCGCCGCCGGCGCCGAGCGGGCCCTGGAGCAGGCTTTGGAGCAGGCGGGCCTGAAGATGGAGGATATTTCTGCCACTGTTACCACAGGCTATGGCCGGAGTGCCATTCAGCAGGGCGATAAGTCCATCACTGAGATCACATGTCACGCCAAGGGCGCCCATTTCCTGGACCCGGAAGTGCGCACCATCATCGACATCGGCGGACAGGACAGCAAGGTGATCCGAGTGGATGAGCAGGGTAATGTGGTCAACTTCGTTATGAACGACAAGTGTGCCGCAGGTACAGGGCGGTTCCTAGAACTGATGGCCCGTACTTTGGAGCTGTCCATGGATGAGATGAGCACCGCCGGGCTGAACTGGAAGGAGGACATCACCATTTCCAGCATGTGCACCGTGTTTGCTGAATCAGAAGTGGTTTCCCTTATTGCCCAAAACAAGTCCCGGGCGGACATCATCCACGGCCTGAACGAGTCGGTGGCATCTAAGACCTACGCCCTCTGTCGGCGGATCGGCGGGGAGCCGGTCTATATGATGACCGGCGGCGTGTCCAAAAACCAGGGGGTAGCCCAGGCGATCCAGCGTAAGCTGGGGGCGGAGCTGCGCATCTCTGACCAGGCACAGCTCAACGGCGCTTTGGGAGCAGCCCTGTTTGCCATGGAGCTGGACGGATAAAAACACCGGGGAGGCATTGCCTCCCCGGTATTTCTTTACGCCTTGCTGTCGAAGGCGGGATTGGTATAGTAGACGTTCTTTTGATCCATTTTTTCCTTGGCCAGGCGCACCGCCTCGCCAAAGCGCTGGAAATGGACGATCTCCCGGGCACGCAGGAACTTGATGACGTTGCTTACGTCTGGATCGTCGCTGAGCCGCAGGATGTTGTCATAGGTTACCCGAGCCTTCTGCTCCGCGGCCATATTCTCCGTAAGGTCGGCGATTACGTCGCCCTTGACGCCGATGCCGGCGGCGTTCCAGGGGGCACCGGAGGCGGCCGTGGGGTAGATGCCCGTGGTGTGATCCACGAAATAGGGGGCAAAGCCGCTGGTTTTGATCTGATCCTCGGTCAGATTACGGGTCAGCTGATGCACGATGGCTCCGATCATCTCCAGGTGGCCCAATTCCTCAGTACCTGGTGAGGAAGCGGGCTCCATTGACGGAGCTCGTCCCGCAGATTATAATAGAACCACTGTGAAAACACTCAGGAGGGAAGGCCCATGCTGGCTTATACGTATATCAGACAGGGAACTTTTCAGCTGCTGGACAAGCCGAAGCCGGTTCTGCTCCACCCGCGGGACGCCATTGTCAAGGTTACGCTGGGCAGCATCTGCACCAGTGATCTGCACATCAAGCATGGCTCTGTACTACGGGCGGTGCCAGGCATTACGGTAGGCCACGAAATGGTGGGTATCGTGGAACAGGTAGGAGAGGCCGTCAGCAGCGTTAGACCCGGTGACCGGGTGGCAGTAAATGTAGAGACTTTCTGCGGCCAGTGTTTCTTCTGCCAAAACGGCTGGGTCAACAACTGTACCGATCCAAACGGTGGTTGGGCGCTGGGCTGTCGAATCGACGGCGGACAGGCGGAATATGTACGGGTGCCCTATGCCGACCAGGGCCTGACCCGTATACCGGATTCTGTCACAGATCTTCAGGCGCTGCTGGTGGGTGACGTGCTGGCCACCGGCTATTGGGCAGCTAAGATTTCCGAGATCCGCTCTGGCGACACAGTACTGATTCTGGGTGCCGGACCGACAGGTATTTGCACCTTACAGTGTGTGCGCCTGTACAACCCCGAGAAGATCATCGTCTGTGATATAGACCCGACCCGGCTTCGTTTTGTTCAGGAGCATTACCCGGATGTCCTCACTGTCCTGCCGGAGCAAGTGGATGCATTTACACAGGCCAATAGCTGCCATGGAGGAGCCGATGTGGTGTTGGAGGTAGCCGGAAGTCCGGACACCTTCCGCATGGCCTGGAAATGCGCCCGTCCTAACGCGGTGGTTACGGTGGTGGCACTTTACGACGGTCCTCAGGTGCTTCCTCTGCCGGATATGTACGGCAAGAACCTGACCTTCAAGACTGGCGGTGTAGATGGGTGCAACTGCAATGAAACTCTGGCTTTGATTGCAGAAGGAAAGCTGGACACTGTTCCCCTCATTACCCATAACTATCCCCTCAGCCGCATCGAGGAGGCCTATGATCTTTTCGAGCACCGGAAGGACGGCGTAATCAAAGTCGCTGTCCGACCGGACGGGACAGGAGAGTGAGGGCAGGTTATGCGGCTTATCATTTCACCGGCCAAAAAAATGAAGGTCGATACGGACACACTACCTTGGGAATCGTTGCCAATCTTCATTGATAAAGCGGAAATACTTTACGAAAAGCTTCGTTCCATGCCCTATGAGGAGCTGAAAAAGCTCTGGAAATGCAACGATCAGATTGCTGCCCTCAATGCAGAGCGGCTGAAGACCTATGACCTGCGCACCAATCTGACCCCCGCAATTCTGGCCTATGAAGGCATTCAATACCGGTACATGGCACCCGGCGTCTTTACCAGTGATGCGTTCCGCTATGTGCAGGAGCATCTGCGCATTCTCTCTGGACTGTATGGTCTGCTGCGACCCTTTGACGGGGTGATCCCGTACCGGCTGGAAATGCAGGCTAAGCTAAATATTTGTAAAACAAAGGACCTTTATGGCTACTGGGGCAGAACGATTGCAGACCAGCTCTATTGCGAAACAGACTGCATTGTCAACCTGGCATCCAAGGAATACAGCAGCTGTGTCTCCCGCTGGCAGAAGCCAGGGACGCGGTTTATTACCTGTGTGTTCGGGGAGGAGCAGGATGGTAAAATCGTGGAAAAGGGGACCCTTTGCAAGATGGCGCGGGGTGAAATGGTGCGGTATCTGGCAGAGATACAGGCCGGAGAGCCGGAGGCAATGCAGGGGTTTTCCCGACTGAACTATGCTTTTTCCGCAGAGCACTCCGACCCATCTACTTATGTCTTTTTATTGGGAGGCACATAATGGCCAATATTATAGAGATCCATAACCTCTCCGACCCTGCACTGGCGGCGTATACCCAGCTTACCCACGCCCAGCTGCGCAACCGACTGGAACCGGAAAAGGGCATTTTCATTGCAGAGAGTACGAAGGTGATCGCCTGTGCGCTGCGTGCGGGTTGTCAGCCTGTTTCCGCCCTGATGGAACGAAACCATATCCAGTCCTTTTTGGCGCACGTGCCGGAGCAGTACGCTGATATTCCCATCTATACCGCGGATCGAGAAGTGCTGGCGGGACTGACCGGCTATCAGGTGACCAGGGGTGTGCTGTGCGCTATGCTGCGCCCTGTTCAGCCAAGTGTAGAGGAGCTCTGCCGGACGGCCCGCCGGATTGCTGTGCTGGAGGATATCACGGATGCCACCAATGTGGGCGCTATCTTCCGCTCGGCCGCTGCCCTCGGCATGGATGGGGTGCTGGTCACTCCCAGCTGCTGTGACCCTCTTTACCGGCGCGCTGTACGTGTCAGCATGGGCACCGTGTTTCAGATCCCCTGGGCTCAGATCGGCAGCGAGCCGTCCCAGTGGCCACAGCCCGGGCTTTCCCGTTTAAATGAAATGGGATTCCGAACGGTGGCGATGGCGCTGACTGACGAATCCGTCTCGATTGATGATCCCGTGCTGGCGCAGGAGGAGAAGCTGGCCATTATATTGGGTACCGAGGGAGACGGCCTTTCTGCCCATACCATCGCAGGCTGTGACTATACTGCCCGCATTCCCATGCTCCACGGGGTGGATTCCCTGAACGTGGCTGCGGCCGGCGCGGTAATCTTCTGGCAGCTCCGCCCACGCACCTGACAGGAGCGACCAATGGATTTCAAGCAGTTCAAAGCACGATTTGCGCTCCACCTGGATGAGCAGCAGGAGGCTGCGGTCCAGGCATCGGAAGGCCCGGTGCTCCTACTGGCCGTCCCCGGCAGCGGCAAGACCACTGTTTTAGTCACCCGCCTGGGCTATTTGTGCTATGTGCGGGAAATTCCGCCGGAGCAGATCCTGACCATGACCTACACCGTTGCGGCAGCCCGGGACATGCGGAACCGGTTTGCCGCTCTTTTTGGGGAGGCCGAGGCTGACCGGTTGGAGTTTCGGACGATCAACGGAGTGTGCAGCCGTATCATCCGCTATTATGAGCAGATCACGGGACATACCGCATTTCGTCTGCTGGAGGACGGCGGCCAGAAGAGTGCCCTGATTAGCGAGATCTACCGCGGCCAGACCGCGGAATTTGCCAGCGAAAGTATGGTCAAACAGCTTCAGACCGCCATCACCTATGTAAAGAATCAAATGCTAAAGGGTGAGGAGCTGTCTGAAATAGAGGTGGAGGGCGTGGACTTTCCGCAGTTTTACCGTGCTTACTGCAAGGCTCTGCGGGATCAGCGGCTGATGGATTTTGACGATCAGATGGTCTATGCCCTCCAAATCCTTCGGAAGCACCCTCCAATTCTACAGAGTATACAGGCGCGCTACCGCTATTTCTGTGTGGATGAGGCCCAGGATACATCCAGAATCCAGCACGTCATCATACGCCTGCTGGCCGGACAAAGCCGGAATCTTTTCATGGTAGGAGACGAGGATCAGAGCATCTACGGCTTCCGTGCCGCCTATCCGCAGGCGCTGACGGAGTTTGATACCGTCTATCCCGATGCCCGTGTCCTTTACATGGAGCACAATTACCGCTCTACAGAACAGATCGTTGCGGCGGCCGACCGCTTTATCCAGAAAAATCAGAATCGACACCCAAAGCACATGAAAGCGACACAGGGAAGCGGCAGGAAGCTCCACGAATACTCCGTCTACGACAGGCAGGAGCAGTACAGCCTTCTCTGCGGCCTGGCGGATGGCTGTACCACAGAAACCGCTGTGCTCTATCGGGACAACGACAGCGCCCTTCCGCTCATTGACAGACTGGAGCGGTCAGGGATTCCATACCGTTGCCGCCAAGTAGACAGCCTGTTTTTCAGCAGCCGGGTGGTGCGGGATATCACAGATATCATCCGTTTTTCCCGCAATCCGGGGGACGGAGCGCTGTTTTTGAACATCTACTATAAGCTGGGTGCCGGGATCAGCCGTGCGCTGGCCCAGGAGGCTGCCCGATCCGACACAGACCCGCTGGAATACATTGCCGCGGCTCCGGCAGCATCACCCTGGACCAGGAAACAGTGCCGTGCCCTCCAGACCCACATGACAAATTTACTGATAGAACGGGCGGACAAGGCCGTTTATCGCATTGTGAATTTTATGGGTTACGGTGCGTATCTGGAAGAACGGGGCGGCGACAGGAGCAAAGCCGACATTTTGGAGGCGCTGGGCGCCCAGGAAGCCACGCCGGAGCAGCTACTGGACAGACTGGAGGCATTGCGGCAGATTGTACAGGCCGGTTCCACGGACCCAACATGCCCCTTTGTCCTTTCGACGATTCATTCCAGTAAGGGACTGGAATATGACAGAGTCATTTTGATGGATGTGGCCGACGGCCTTCTGCCGAAAACCCTGCCAAGTGCTGATCCCACACCGGAGGAACAGGATGCTTATGAGGAGGAACGGCGGCTATTTTATGTGGGCCTAACCCGCGCCAAAAAGGAGCTGAGCATCATCACCTTCCGCAAGGTCGGCCTTGGCTCTGAGTTTGCCGCTGAGGTGCTTCCGCCCAAAAAGCGAGAAGGAGTGCCGGTCAGGCGGAAGCCTGCCCCGGTTAAACAGACGGATGGGGAACGGATCCTGGCCCTTGCCAAAGACTACATTCCGGGCACCAGACTGCTGCATAAGACCTTTGGGCCTGGTACTCTGGTCAGCAAGACCGGAGATATTGCCGTAGTTGCTTTCGATAGCCAGGAAGTGAAAAAAATCGCCATCTCCACCGCCCTCAAGGCAAACCAGCTGAAACTGGAATGAAACTCCCGCATCTGCATACCGTGCAGGGAAGGGAGGAGAGGGCATGAGTATGTCTCTGCCGGAACACGCCAAGCTCCGGGTAGCGGCCTACTGCCGGGTATCAACCGACAGGGAGGATCAGGCCAACTCATTCGAAAACCAGCGGCGCTATTTTATGGCGTGCATTGAACGCAATCCCGACTGGGTGCTTCAGCACATCTATGCCGACGAGGGCATTTCGGGTACCAGTACGAAAAAGCGCAGGCAGTTCAACGCTATGATCGCGGCGGCCCGGGCAGGGGAGATCGACCTAATTCTCACAAAAGAGGTCAGCCGGTTCGCCCGCAATACCCTGGATACCCTGACCTATACCAGGGAACTTTGCCGGCGGGGGATCGGGGTGCTCTTTCTCATTGACAATATTGATACCAGGCAGCAGGACGGGGAACTGCGGCTTACCATTATGTCCTCCATCGCCCAGGAGGAGAGCCGCAAGACCTCTCAGCGGGTCAAATGGGGGCAGACCAGGCGGATGGAACAAGGTGTGGTTTTCGGCGGATCACTGCTGGGCTATGATGTGCAGAACGGGCAGATGGTCCTCAACCCGGCGGGCGCCGAGACGGTGCGTCTGATCTTTCACAAATGCCTTCAGGAGCACAAGAGTGCCGCCGTCATCGCCGGCGAACTGTGCGCGGCCGGTATTCCGTCCAGCCGGGGCCGCGTGAAATGGTCGGCAGCCACGGTGTGGAAAATCCTGAAAAACGAGAAATACTGCGGTGATCTGATTCAGAAAAAAACCTATACCCCCGATTACCTCACCCACGAAAAGCGGTACAACAGAGGACAGGAGCGGTTCGTGGTCATTCGGGACCATCACGTTCCGATCATTGACCGGGACACATGGGAGGCCACCCAGCGGGAACTGGCCAGCCGCCGCGTCGGAAGACCGTAGCCATATCCTCGGTACCAATATCGGTAAGGAGGCCCTGAAGCTCCGGGTAGGGCATGGAGTACCGCTGGGAGAGATAGCGCAGGGAAGCGCCCAGCTCGCCGTCAGGGCCACCGTACTGGCTGATGATATAGCTGGCCAGCTTGGGGTTGGGCGTGGCGATCTTCACCGGATACTGCAGTTTCTTTTCATACAAAAACATCAGCGGCTGCCTCCTTCCATCTGCTCCCAGGGCCAGGGGCCCTTCAGCCAGGCACTCCAATTCTCGCTGCCGGCCACGGCTGCCTTCGTCAGGGGGCCGTAAGCGGCCTCATAGCGGGTTCTGGCCTGGCGCTCCATCTCGGCATACTGCTGATAGAGGGCAAAGGCTTCCTGATCCTCCTGATGGGTATCCAAATAAAGAGCCAACTCCAAAAGTACAAATTCCAGCGCCTGCAGCTCAGCCATGGGGCCGCCCAGGGCCTTCTTGGCCGAGCTCCTGACCCGGAAGGGCAGGTCAAGTCCGGGGAACAGCGTACCGCTGTTCAGAGCCTCCTGCTGGGTGTAACGCTTGGAGCCGGTCTGCTGGAAGGGGACATAGGGGACGGCCAGCGGCGCGCACTCAGGCAGCATGCCGCAGCTGTCGTTGCAAACGCCGGAAGGCGTGTTGTCATTCTCGGAATACAAGACGGTTCCTCCTTCTATGGATTGAGGCGGCGTCGCCACCCCGTTCCATCCTATGCCGGAAGTCGGGATCTGTCAATTCCTGGGATACAAAAAACTCCCCCGTCTCAGACGGGGGAGTTTTTTGTATTCAGGCAAGCTTGACCTTGGCTACCAGACGGCGGACTGGAACCGGCTGCTCCATGGCAACCCGGGGCGCGTGCAGATCCTGGGGCCACACAATGTAAAAGGTGCCGGGACGGATGGTAAGGGTGTCCCATTTTGTGGTGTAAAACTGGATATCGCCGGCAGGATCGTACTCCGTCAGCTGCTCCAGCGGGGCATCCGGCAGCGCATATCCTGCGCCCTCCAGGCCGGAAACCAGGTACTGGATATCGGCATAGTTCTTGTGGCACTCCAGCTTGCACTCCTCAACCGGCAGCGTATCCACATCAAACAGGAAGGCATAGATATCGCTTCCCTCCAGCTCTACCCGTTCACCGGGCGTCAGCGTATCGGGATCCACTGTTTGAAGCCATTCCAGGGCCTTCTGAAACCGGGGCCCAAGGCCATAATACAAAGACGCGTTTTCCATCTTGTCGATTACCATGGAAGTCCACCTCCGTCAAATTCTGAGTTTATCTTATCGCGGTCGAAAGGAAAAGGCAACAGAAATTTGGACAAGTACTCCGATCCATGATACAATAACGCTGTACTTCTACCCGGCCTGATGCCCGCATATCGTGGGAGGAGAAAGGGGAGAGGCGCATGGAGAAAGCCGTACATTGGGCGGTGCTGGCCTTTTTGATCGCAGCCACGGCTGTTTGCCTGTTTGTGCACCCCGGCCGCGAGACCGCTGTTTTTGCGCCGGCAAATGCAGGCCCCACGCTGGTGCTGGATGCCGGCCATGGCGGGGAAGACGGCGGCGCAGTGTCACTTACCGGTGTACCTGAGAGCGGAATCAACCTTTCCATCGTGCTCAAACTGGATCAGCTGCTGGGGCTGTATGGGCAGGCGCCCGTTGTTCTGCGTACTTCGGATGTTTCTCTCCACGATGAAAATGCGGGTACTTTGCGGGAGAAGAAAGTGTCCGACCTGCACAATCGGGTTATAGCCATTGAGCAGACAGAAAATGCTGTATTGCTCAGTGTCCATCAGAATATGTTTACGGATCAGAAATACCACGGCGCCCAGGTCTTTTTTGCTCCTACGGAAGGAAGTAGTGAATTTGCTGTCCATACCCAGGAGCAGCTCCGCATTGCGCTGGACCCGGAGAATGGCCGGCAGGCAAAGCCCATCCCGGACACCGTGTATCTGATGAACCACATCACCTGCCCTGGCATCCTGATCGAGTGCGGCTTTTTGTCCAATCCAGCGGAGGAAGCTCTCCTTCGCTCCGACGGGTACCAGACCAAGCTGGCGGCGGCCATGGCGGGCGCCTGGCTGCAATACAGCTGGCAGGAATAGCAAAAGAGAACGGGGGAACCCTTGCATGAAAAGCAAGAGCATGTTTTATTGCACGGAATGCGGAAATGAACTGCCCAAATGGGCCGGACAATGCCCGGCCTGCAAGGCGTGGAATACCATTGTGGAACAGCCGGCAGAAACCAAGCGCCGGGGAACGACTTCTGTGTCTGAAGGGCGCCGCTCCCTGAGCAGACCGCGTCCCATTGCCGAGGTGGAGACCACCCATGAGCTGCGCTTTGAGACAGGAATGCAGGAGCTGGACCGGGTGCTGGGGGGAGGTGCCGTTCAAGGCTCCCTGGTGCTTGTAGGCGGCGCTCCAGGCATCGGAAAATCCACGCTGATGCTTCAGATCTGCGACAACCTGTGCCGGTTTGCAAAGGTTCTCTATGTATCCGGAGAGGAGTCGGAGCGCCAGATCAAGCTCCGTGCCGACCGGCTCCATGTCCGCGGCCAGGAGCTGTACCTTCAGGCGGAGACCAATCTGGAGGATGTACTGGAATCCGTGCGGGAGCTGAAACCGGATGTACTCATCGTGGATTCCATCCAGACACTGTACAACGGTGACCTGTCCGCCGCGCCTGGCAGTATCGGTCAGGTAAAGGACTGTACCATGGCCCTGATGCAGCTGGCAAAAGGGCAGGGGGTCACAGTATTTGTCATCGGTCACGTGAATAAGGAGGGTTCCATTGCCGGACCCAAGGTGTTGGAGCATATGGTGGACTGCGTCCTCTACTTTGAAGGGGAGCAGCAGAATTCCTACCGTATTCTCCGGGCTGCCAAGAACCGCTTTGGTGCCACCAATGAGATCGGCGTATTTGAAATGGGGGATTCCGGCCTGCGGGAGGTGCCCAATCCTTCCGAGATGCTGCTTTCCGGCCGCCCACAGGACACACCGGGTACCTGTGTCACCTGTGTGATGGAAGGTGTACGCCCCGTACTGGCGGAAGTACAGGCACTGTTGGCCCCGACCAGCTTCAATGTACCCCGGCGCACCGCCAACGGCTTTGATTTCAACCGGACCAATCTGCTGCTGGCAGTGCTGGAAAAGCGGGGCGGTCTGATGGTGAGTTCCTGCGATGCCTATATCAACGTCATCGGCGGCTTGTTCCTGGACGAGCCTGCCGCTGACTTGGCCATGGTTATCGCTATGGCATCCAGCTTCCGGGACAAGCCGGTGCCAGGCGATCTGGCAGCCATTGGAGAGGTGGGACTTACCGGGGAGCTACGCTCCGTCAACGCTCTGGGGCAGCGGCTGAGCGAGGTGCACCGGCTGGGCTTCACCAAGTGTCTGGTGCCTGCCCGTATGGGGGCCAAACTGGATGTGCCGGAGGGCTTGCAGCTCATCAAGGTACGAAATATCCGGGAAGCGCTGGCGGCGCTTTTATAAAATAAAAACCGGGGGCTACGGAAAATATCCATAGCTCCCGGTTTTTTCTGTTTCTGATATTAGCCGTCCAGATCGGTGGTCAGGATCTTTTTCAGCTTGGCAAAGCGGGGCAGAGAGAAATCCTTGGGACCCTCGGGCTCACCCTGGATGAGGGGCAGCACGTAGTCGATGAAGGGCTGCTCCACGCCGTTGCCGGCGGCATTGATCCACTCACGGGGAACCTTCTTCTCAAAGTTGGCCACGATGTCCAGGGGCTGCAGAACGGTCTCGCAGTGGTAGCCGTTGTCACGGCTGCAGCGGAAGGCCACCATCTTATCGGTGACGCCGGACACCGCAGCGTCCACAGCGGCCTTGCCCGCCATAAAGGCTTCGTCGATGTCGGTCTTGGAAGCCACGTGGGAGCCGCAGCGCTGGAGAAGGGACAGCTCAATGCCGCGCACCTTGGCGCCGGTTTCCATCTTAACAGCCTCTGCCAGCATGCTGGCCAGGCCGCCCAGCTGGGCATGACCGAAGCCATCGGTAGCGGAAGTCTTAGCCTCGGAGACGAAGGTGCCGTCAGCATGATGGATGCCCTCGGACACAGCCACCATACACTTGCCGGTATTGCGGTAGATCCGGCTCACATCGTCCAGGAAGTCGGTCAGGTCGAAGTCAGTCTCGGGCAGATAGATCAGGTCGGGACCGTAGCCCGCCCAGGTAGCCAGACCGGCGGAACCGGCCAGCCAGCCGGCATGACGGCCCATGATCTCGATGATGGTAACCATGCCGGTATCGTACACGTGGGCGTCCCGGTGCACCTCCATGCAGGAAGTGGCAATAAACTTGGCAGCGGAAGCGAAGCCGGGGCAGTGGTCAGTGCCGTTCAGGTCGTTGTCAATGGTCTTGGGCACGCCCATGATGCGGCACTCATAGCCCACTTTCTGCATATACTTGGAGATCTTGTTGCAGGTGTCCATAGAGTCGTTGCCGCCGTTATAGAAGAAATAACGCACGTCATATTTCTGGAAGATCTCCAGAATGCGCTTATAGTCGGTATCATCCACATCGGGATCGGCCAGCTTGTACCGGCAGGAGCCCAGCGCAGAGGAGGGGGTATATTTCAAAAGCTCCAGCTCAGCGGCGTCCTCCTCGCCCATGTCATAAAGTTTGTCATCCAGCACGCCCCGGATGCCATTGGCTGCGCCCAGCACGCGGGTAATGCAGTCGGTATCCAGCGCCGTGCGGATCACGCCCAGCGCACTGGCGTTGATGACAGCGGTGGGGCCACCGGACTGGCCGATGATGCAGGCGCCCTTCAGTTCACTCATGTAGTTGCCTCCTGATAACTCAAATTCGAAAAACCTGGGTTTTTGCGCAAATATCATACCACGTCCTCTTGAAATTATCAATGAGAACTGATAAAATCATTGAGGATTAAGAAAAGGAGATGAGCCTTATGCCACTGGTTACCACTAAGGAAATGTTTGAGAAGGCCTATAACGGCGGTTATGCCATCGGCGCTTTCAACGTCAATAATATGGAGATCGTGCAGGGCATCACCGAAGCGGCCAAAGAGGTCAATGCGCCTCTGATCCTTCAGGTGTCCAAGGGCGCCCGCGCCTATGCCAACCACACCTATCTGGTGAAGCTGGTAGAGGCCGCTATCATCGAGACCGGCCTGCCTATCTGTCTGCATCTGGATCACGGCGACAGTTTTGAGACCTGCAAGAGCTGCATCGACGGCGGCTTTACTTCCGTTATGATCGACGCCAGCTCCAAGCCCTTTGCCGAGAATATTGAGATCACCAAGAAGGTCGTGGAGTATGCCCATGACCACGGCGTTGTAGTTGAGGCTGAGCTGGGCGCTCTGGCCGGCGTGGAGGACGAAGTGAATGTGTCCGCCGCCGACTCTCACTACACCCGTCCCGAGGAAGTGGAGGAGTTCGTTACCAAGACCGGATGCGACTCCCTGGCCATTGCTATCGGCACCAGCCACGGCGCCTACAAGTTCACCGCCGCTCAGTGCACCCGCAATGAGAAGGGTGAGCTGGTTCCCCCTCCGCTGCGCTTTGACATCCTGGACGAGGTCGTTAAGCGTCTGCCCGGCTTCCCCATTGTGCTCCACGGTTCTTCCTCTGTGCCTCAGGAGTTCGTAAAGATGGTCAACGAGAACGGCGGCAAGATGCCCGACGCTGTTGGTATTCCTGAGGAGCAGCTCCGTCAGGCTGCCCGCGGCGCTGTGTGCAAGATCAACATTGACTCCGACCTGCGCTTGGCTATGACCGGTACCATCCGCAAGTTCTTCAATGATCATCCCGACAAGTTTGACCCCCGTGAGTACCTGAAGCCCGCCCGCGCCGCCATCAAGGAACTGGTGAAGCATAAGCTGGTTTACGTGCTGGGCTGCGACGGCAAGGCATAATCGTTTCCAATCAAGTAAAATAAAAAGGAGAGGGGAGACCCTCTCCTTTTTATTTGCCTGTTCTTTCCCCCGATCTTCCGCATAGAATAGTGGGAAGGGAGGAAGACGGTATGTTGGAACGCATCGCCTATCACCGCCGGGCAGCGGTGGCCTATGCGCACCGATGGGCTTTTCAGCGCAATCCCAAATACTACGATTATGAAGAGATTGGCGGGGACTGCACGAATTTTGCCTCTCAATGTCTGTACGCAGGTGCGGGAGTTATGGATTTTACGCCGGACTTCGGCTGGTATTACTTAAATGCCAATGACAAGGCACCGGCCTGGACGGGGGTGGAGTATTTCTACCGCTATTTGACCCGCCAGGAACCAACGCCGGGCCCGTCAGCGGAGCTTGTCCGTCTGTCACAGCTTTTTCCCGGAGATTTTGTCCAGCTCAGTGCTCGGGGCGATATTTTTACCCATACTGCGATTGTCGTGCAGATCCTGGCTCAGCCGTCCTTACGAGGCATTTTGGTTGCCTCTCACTCATATGATGCAGATTACCGCCCGCTCAGTTCTTATGCATTTCAGAAAGCACGCTTTCTGCATATCAACGGGGTATGGCGAGAAACAAACGTTAGTCTGTTTTCTTAGCCTTTACCCGTCCCAGAGGGTTTGCCCGGGCTGCTGCACGCAGATTTTCATTGTCTACATGCGTATAAATCTGTGTCGTATTCAAATGCTCGTGACCCAATACCTCCTGGAGCGTGCGCACATCCACGCCATTTTGGAGCATCAGAGTGGCCGCAGTGTGCCTAAGCTTATGGCTGGAGTACAGGGAGGCATCCAAACCGGCCTTTTTCAGGCGCTGTTTGACCATATAATGGACGGCATCAGTGGTCATTCTGGTATGTTTCCGGGTCAGAAAAAGAGCGTTTTTGTCGGCCGCCGCGCTGTGGCTGCGCTCAGAAAGCCAGTCGTCGATGGCTGCTTTGCATGCGTCATTCAGAAAGATCATGCGCTCTTTGTTGCCTTTACCCAAAACGCGCAGCTGCTCGTCCCGAATATCGCTTAAGTTAAGCGAGACTAACTCTGAAATTCGCAGCCCACAATTCAAAAAAAGGGTCAAAATACAGTAATCTCTGGCCCGATTTGGCTCATCTACCGATTCCAGCAGGTGGATGCTCTCGTCCAGGTCCAGATAACGGGGCAGCGCTTTTTTCAGCCTGGGCGCGTCCAGATCCTGCATGGGATTTTCTGAGATCAGCTTAGCCTTATTGGTCAGATATTTATAGAAAGAGCGAATGGCTGCGATTTTGCGGGCCCTCGCAGAAGCCTCCAGGCCATAGCCGGTCATAGGACTGTTGGCGTGCTTGGCACGATCCCGGCTGAGATAGTTCATGTAGGCATAAACGTCGCTGAGGGTCACAGAGCGTACGAATGCCAGGTCTACGTCATCAATCAGGATATCATCCAGGGCCGCGTCACGGGGTGCACGGCCTTTTTCTATTTTTAAAAACCGGAAGAAATTGCGCAGATCCAAATAATATTCATCAACGGTCTTGCGGGAGTGACCCTGAATCGTCTCGTGGTAGACCAGAAAGTCCCGCAGGACGGCTGGAGCGTCATTTCGGTAGTCTGACACGGTTTTCGCCTCCCTTCAACTCAACAAAATTTTTATTTTGTTGAGTTCGTTCTCCAAATTCATAGCCGCCCCCTCTCGGGGTCGGCCCGGTAAATTTGAGCCCACGGGCCTTGCCGGTCTCCGGTAAGGCCCGTGGAACTATTTTTATTGTACGCCAGTCAAAGCACGCATGACCGTATAGGTCTGCTGGTCCAGACCCTTGTGCATCTGGAGTGCTTCCGTAATATCGTAGTCCACATAGGACTCGCCGTCCATGGCCACCACACGGCAGCTCTTGCCCTCGGCCAGCAGCCGGACAGCCTCGTAGCCCATATATGTAGCGGCGATCCGGTCACGCACCGTCGGCGCGCCGCCGCGCTGCACGTGGCCCAAAATTGTGACGCGGGTATCCAGAGCCGTAGCATCTTTGATCTGCTTGGCTACCTCATAAGCGCCACCTTCTACGCCCTCAGCCACAATGATCATAAAATGAGTGCGGCCAGCCAGACGTGCTCTGCGGATGGGCTCCATCAAGTCTTCCTCATAATTGACCTTCTGCTCCGGCACCAATACTGCCGTGGCGCCGCAGGCCACGCCTACGTTCAGCGCCACATGGCCGGCGTGACGCCCCATTACCTCTACTACGGAGCAGCGCTCGTGGGACTGCATAGTGTCCCGCAGCTTGTCAATAGACTCCAGCGCGGTATTGCATGCGGTATCGTAGCCAATGGTGTAGGTCGAGCAGGCAATGTCGTTATCAATGGTGCCGGGAATGCCGATCACGCTCAGGCCCTGCTGAGCCAGAGTCAGCAGGCCGCGGAACGTGCCGTCTCCGCCAATGCCGACCAGGGCGTCCAGGCCCAGCAGCTTACAGGTAGCGACTGCCCGCTCCCGGCCAAGCTGGGACTTGAAGTCCTCACTACGGGCGGAATACAGCATCGTGCCGCCCTTTCTGGACAGACCGCTGACACTTTCAAAGGTCAGAGGCACAAAATCACCATTGATCAGGCCGTGATAGCCGCGGCGGATTCCGATGCACTCGATTCCCATGTGCAGAGAGGTACGAACAACGGAACGGATGGCGGCATTCATGCCGGGGGCATCTCCCCCGCTGGTAAATACACCGATACGGCGAACAGCTTTTTCCATGATATACTCTCCTATCTTATACCTTCAATTCGGCCTCCTGCTTTTGCAGGGCCTCGGAATAACGCTCCAGAACCGGACGCACGTCCATCTCCAAAAAGGCGTCCACCTGCTCAGGACAGCGGCCAATATAGCGGGACGGTGTCATATGGGCAGTCAGCTCCTCGCGGCTCATGCCAAACAGAGGATCTTCCGCAATCAGGTCGATCAGGTTGTTTGCCTCTCCCCTGTCCTTTACGTTGGCGCCGGCCTGCTGGGAGAGCACCCGGATGCGTTCGTGAAGCTGCTGACGGTCTCCCCCCTTCTTTACGGCGTCCATCATGATGTTCTCGCTGGCCATAAAGGGCAGTTCCTCCATCACATGCTTTTCGATTACCTTTTCATGGACCACCAGCCCATTTGCCACATTGGCATAGATGCTCAGGATGGCGTCCACAGCCAAAAATGCCTCGGGAACAGACAGGCGCTTATTGGCGGAATCGTCCAGAGTGCGCTCAAACCACTGGGTAGCGGCTGTGACCGCAGGATTGAGGGCATCCGCCATCACATAGCGGGCAAGCGAGCAGATCCGCTCACAGCGCATGGGATTGCGCTTATAGGGCATGGCGGAAGACCCGATCTGATGGGCCTCAAAGGGCTCCTCCACTTCTTTCAGATTGCACAGCAGGCGCATATCAGTGGCGAACTTGCTGGCAGACTGGGCAATTCCGGACAGCGTGGAGAGAACCAGATAATCCGTCTTCCTGGAATAAGTCTGGCCGGACACCGGAACCGTGGCATCAAAGCCCATCTCCGCCGCGATCTTCTGATCCAGTGCGACACATTTGACATGATCACCGTCAAAAAGTTCCAGGAAGCTGGCCTGGGTTCCGGTAGTCCCCTTGCAGCCCAGCAGCTTCAGCGTAGAGATCCGGTACTCAACTTCGTGAAGATCCAGCAGCAGATCATTCATCCAGAGGGTGGCCCGCTTCCCTACCGTCACCAGCTGAGCCGGCTGGAAATGGGTAAAGCCCAGAGTTGGCAGAGCCTTATAGCGCTCGACAAATTTGGCCAGATGGCCCAGCACACGCACCAGCTCATCCCGCACCAGGCAGAGGGCTTCCCGCATCAGGATCACGTCGGTATTGTCCCCCACGTAGCAGCTTGTGGCACCCAGATGAATGATGGGCATGGCCTTGGGACACAGCAGCCCATAGGTGTGGATATGCGCCATCACATCATGGCGCAGCTCCCGCTCGAACTGAGCAGCCTTCTCATAGTCGATGTCCTCAATATGTGCTTCCAGCTCCGCCACCTGCTCCTGAGTGACAGGCAGGCCCAGCTCCATCTCCGCCCGGGCCAGGGCCACCCACAGGCGCCGCCAGGTAGAGAACTTCTTATCAGGCGAAAAAATATACTGCATCTCATTGCTGGCATAGCGGGAGCAAAGTGGTGATTCATACTTATTTCTATTCATGGACACCCTTCTTTTACGCATAAAAATGGCAGATCATTGCTGCGGGTAGTATATCACAAATGCACTTCGGTCACAAGAGTTACTTTTTCTTGCAGGAATGGAAGCAGCCCGCGGCGTCTGCAAACGGAGCAGCTGCCGCGGGCTGCATTGCACCGCGAAATGGGTTATTCCGCCAGGAACTTTTCCAGACGGGTCAGACCCTCCTTGATATTCTCCATAGAGGTGGCATAGGACCAGCGGACGAAATTAGGCGCACCGAAGCCGGAGCCAGGCACCACAGCCACCAGGCCATATTTCAGCAGCGCATCGGCAAACACATCGTCATTGGTAATTTTTACACCGTGGATCGTCTTGCCGATCAGCTGTTCCAGATTCATCATCACGTAGAAAGCACCCTCGGGCTTAATGCAGCTGACACCGGGAATGGAATTCATCCGCTCCACGATATAGTTGCGCCGCTCCTCAAAAGCCTGGCGCATCGTCTCCACCTGGTCTTGAGGGCTGGTAAGGGCCTCCACAGCAGCTTTTTGACAAATAGCCACGGGAGAGCCGGTGGAATGGCTGACGTAGTTGGCCATGATTTTGGCAAGGGTATCATTGGCGCAGGCGTAGCCAATACGCCAGCCGGTCATGGCGTAGGCCTTGGACACGCCGCTGACCAGCACAGTCAGATCTTTGATTTCAGGGCCCAACTCGGCAAAGCTGGTGGATTTCTTTCCGTCGTAGGCCAGGCAGGCATAGATCTCGTCAGAGATCACATAGATCTCATGCTTCAGGCATACAGCCGCAATAGCCTCCAGCTCCTCCCTGCTGTACATCATGCCGGTAGGATTGGAGGGATTGTTCAGAATCATTGCCTTGGTCTTGGGGGTAATGGCAGCCTCCAGCTTCTCGGCGGAGAGCTTGAAGTGCTCCTCCTCCGTGGCAGTCACCACTACGGGAACACCGCCTACCATGCGGATCAGCTCAATATAACTTACCCAGTAGGGCGCGGGCAGGATGACCTCATCGCCGGGATTCACCATGGCACGCAGTGCCAGATACACCAGATGCTTGGCACCGCTGCTCACCACTACCTGGCTGGGCTTATAGTCCAGGCCGTAGTCAGCCTTCATCCGGTCGCACACCGCCTGGCGCAGCTCTACCGTACCGGCAGAAGGGGTATAGCGGGTCACATTGTGCTCAATGGCCTCAATACCGGCCTGCTTGATATTGTCGGGGGTGTTGAAATCCGGCTCACCGGCGCCGAAACCGATCACGTCGATGCCGTCAGCCTTCATCTGCTTGAACATGGCGTCAATGGCCATCGTAGTGGACGCCTGGATAGACTGTGCGATCCTGGACAGCTCTTTCACTGGAATCTCTCCCTTGTTTAAAGTTCTTGACATATTATATGCTTTGACTTGCAAAAAAGCAAGTGTTTCTTTTGCAAGCCCCGTAGTTTTTGAATGAAAAAGAAATCATCAATGCAAAACGGGGCGCCCACCGCGCTGGCGGACACCCCGAATGACATTTATGCGTGACTTCTTGCAGAGACCACCCGGACGATGACGGTGCTCAGTACCAGATTGACGGCCAGCTCCACCAGGAAGTTGATACCGGTAAGGCCGAAAAGGATATAGTAAAACACCTCGGTGCCTCCCGCCCATGCCACCAGGATGTCGTGGAACAGCAGGGCCAGACACAGACAAAACAGTCCGGTATTGACCACCGGGCTGACGATGCCGGCAGCAATGGAACCCAGGAGGGGCGTTGCAGACAGAGCACGATACACCGCGCCGGCGCACAGACCGGACAGCGCTCCCTTGGCCAGGCAGATTACCGCAGTGAGAAAGGGATTGGCATTCCAAAGAACACTTCCGCCGGCATCCCATCCCATGATACAGGCCAGCAGCACAACTACGCCGAATACACCGCCCAGATAAGCCCCGGATTTGGGGCCGTACAGAGCGGCACCGATGATAATGGGTGCCAGAGCCAGGGTGATGGGAAAGGGACCGAACTTGATGAAGGTGGCGACTACCTGCAGGACTACGATAATGGCCGTCAATAAGGCCAGGCCTGTCAGGCGTCTGGTTTTCTCGCTTGCTCTCATATGAACTTACCTCCTGCTGCCGCTCCTCCTTGGGAGGATGCAGCGCATCTTTATTTACTCACGGCAATCTGCCGTTGAGCACTGGTTCAAATCCGTCTGGGTTTTCGGGTGTTCTTCTGATACAACAGATAGAGCCCCTTCATTACCAGATCGGCGTCATATTGGATCTCATGCCTGCAATAGCACAAAATCCTGGGGGCATTTCCTCCGGTGGCCACCACCGTCAGTTTTTGGCCGATACGCTCCTCGATACGGTCCAGCATGCCGTCCACCATACTGGCATGGCCAAACAGAACGCCAGAGCGCATGGCTTCCTCAGTGGTACGGCCCAGCAGCTCCACCTGTGCATGGCTCTCAAGGGAAATAGGCGGAAGGGCGGCGGCCCGCTCGGACATGGCCTCCAGTGCCAAAGTCAGCCCGGGCATGATGATACAGCCCTCATACACACTGCCCCGGATCAGGGACAGCGAAGTGGCTGTTCCCATATCAATGGCTGCGATAGGGCTCTCATAGCCCGCAATAGCCGCTACGGAATAGGCGACGATATCACTGCCCAGCTGATCGTGGATCTCCGCCTTGATATTGAGCCCGGTTTTGATGCCGGGGCCCACCACAAGCGGCTGTTTTCCTGTCAAACGTTTGATTGTGTCGGCAAAAATAGCGGTGAGGGGTGGCACCACACTGGACAGGATGGCCCCGGTTACATCCCGGATCTCTGCTCCGTACAGGCGAAAAACACCCAGCAGATCAATGGCGCACTGATCCCTGGTTTTGTTCCGCGAAGTTTCCAGTGTAGAGCGGAAAATCAGATTACCCGCCGGATCGAAAAGACCTGCTGTTGTGTTGGAATTGCCGATATCCAGTGCAAGGATCATGGTTCCGCTCCCCTTTCCTGCTGTTATCCTCCGGTATTGTATCAGCTATTTCCCCCACCGTCAAGCAGCGGGGCGACCCTCAGGCCGCCCCGCTGGGAATTCAGATTTTTTGACAGATGAGCGTGCCCATCTGCTTGGTACCAATGGGTGTGACACCCGGCTCGGCAATGTCGGCGGTACGCCAGCCTTCAGCCAGCACCGCATCCACTGCTGCTTCCACCGCGTCGGCCTCAGCGGCCAGGTGGAAGGAGTAGCGGAACATCATGGCCACCGACAAGATGGTGGCGATGGGATTTGCTTTGTCCTGGCCTGCGATGTCGGGTGCGGAACCGTGAATGGGCTCATACAGGCCGGGAGCAGTATCGCCGATGGAGGCGGAGGGCAGCAGGCCGATGGAGCCGGTGACCATGGATGCCTCATCGGACAGGATGTCGCCGAACATATTCTCGGTAACCACCACGTCGAACTGGCCGGGGTCACGTACCAACTGCATGGCGCAGTTGTCTACCAGCACATCCTCATACTGAACATCGGAATACTCCTCCGCCAGGCGGTGCATGACCGAGCGCCACAGGCGGCTGGTCTCCAGCACATTGGCCTTGTCCACGGAAGACACCTTTTTCCGGCGGAGACGAGCCAGTTCAAAGGCCCGGCGGCCGATGCGCTCGATCTCCTTTTCGGAATAGGCCATCCGGTCGGCGCATTCCATGCCCCGATCCTCAGTCTGGTATTTTTCACGTTGGCCGAAATAGATGCCGCCGGTGAGTTCCCGCACCATCATCAGGTCGATGCCCTTCTCGGCAGTCTCCTTCTTTAGGGGACAGGCGTCTGCCATAGCGGGGCGCAGGGTAGCGGGACGCAGGTTGGCGTACAGGCCCAGGTCCTTGCGGATGGCCAGTAGAGCGGTTTCAGGCCGCTGCTCAGCGGGCTTGTCGCTTCCCCACTTGGGGCCGCCCACCGCTCCCAGCAGTACCGCATCGCAGGCCTTGCACTTCTCAGCGGTACCATCCGGGTAGCTCTTTCCCACTGCATCGGTGGCACAGCCACCCAGCAGCACATCCTCATAAGTAAAGGTATGGCCAAATTTTTTGCCTACAGCCTCCAGTACCTTGACGGCCTCCCCTACGACCTCGGGGCCAATACCGTCGCCGCGGATCAGGGCAATTTTATAGTTCATTTCGCCACACCTCGCGCCTTCAGAGAGTTGAGCAGGCCGCCGGCCTCAATGATCCGATCTACGAACTCCGGGAACGGGGCTGCCTGCCAGGTTTTGCCCTGGGTCTCGTCTGTAATGACGCCGGAGGCAAAATCCACGCTCACTTTGTCACCAGCCTGGATGGCCGCCGCAGCCTCGGCACTTTCCATGATGGGCAGTCCGATATTGATGGAATTGCGGTAGAAGATCCGGGCAAAAGACGGTGCGATGACACACTTGACGCCGCAGGCCTTGATGGACAGAGGCGCATGCTCACGGGAGGAGCCGCAGCCAAAGTTGCTGCCAGCCACAATGATGTCGCCAGGCTCCACGGTGGAAGCAAAGCTGGCGTCGATATCCTCCATACAGTGGGAGGCCAGAGACTTTTCGTCGGGGGCATTGAGGTACCGGGCGGGAATGATCACGTCGGTATCCACGTTGTCGCCATATTTATAAACTTTCATGCCAAAAACCTCCCTTACAGCTTCCGGGGATCGGCCACACAGCCCGCCACGGCGGAAGCGGCGGCAACGGCAGGATTGGCCAGGATGATTTCGGAGGACACCGGGCCCATGCGGCCCACGAAGTTACGGTTGGTGGTGGAGATCGCCCGCTCGTTGTCAGAGAGCACGCCCATATGGCCGCCCAGGCAGGGACCGCAGGTGGGGGTAGACACGGCGCAGCCGGCCTCGATAAAAATCTGGATCAGGCCCTCGGCCATGGCGTCCAGAGTGATCTGCTGGGTGGCGGGGAGAACGATGCAGCGCACGCCCTTGGCCACCTTGCGGCCCTTGAGCACCGCAGCGGCCTGGCGCAGGTCATCCAGACGGCCGTTGGTGCAGGAGCCAATGACCACCTGGTCGATGTGGGTACCCTCCACCTGGTCGATGGTGCGGGTATTGGAGGGCAGATGGGGCAGCGCCACCGTGGGCTGAAGGGTGTTCAGATCGATGACCACTTCCTGGTCATATTCGGCATCGGGATCGGCTTCCACGGCCTCCCAGGGGCGATTCACCCGACCGGCCAGATAGGCCCGGGTCTTGTCGTCCACGGGGAAAATGCCGTTCTTGGCGCCAGCCTCAATGGCCATGTTGGCAATGGTAAAGCGGTCATCCATGGACAGCTCCCCTACCCCTTCCCCGGCAAATTCCAGGGACTTATAGAGCGCACCGTCCACCCCGATGGTGCCGATGAGATGGAGGATCACATCCTTGCCGGACACATAGGGCTGAAGTTTGCCCTTCAGGGTGACCTTGATGGCGGCAGGTACCTTGAACCAAGCAAGGCCGGTAGCCATGCCGGCGGCCATGTCGGTGGAGCCCACACCAGTGGAGAACATGCCCACTGCGCCGTAGGTGCAGGTATGGGAATCTGCGCCGATCATACACTCGCCGGGGGCGGTGAGGCCCTTTTCCGGCAGCAGGGCATGCTCCACGCCCATACACCCCACATCATAGAAGTGGGTGATGTCGAACCGCTTGGCAAACGCCCGGGCCTGGGCACACAGCTGAGCGGACTTGATATCCTTACAGGGGGTGGAGTGATCCAGCACCAGGGCGATTTTGTCCTTGTCAAATACCTGGGTCAGCCCCGCCTTATCGAACTCCGTGATTGCCACCGGGGCGGTAATATCGTTGCCCAACACCAGATCCAGCTTGGCTTCCACCAGTTGGCCGGGTACAACGTGGTCCAGGCCGGCATGCTTGGCCAGGATCTTCTGCGTCATGGTCATTCCCATGGTTGGGTGCCTCCTTCTGTTTTAGTCAAAAAGAGGATACCACACAGGGTTGTCAAAAGAATGTAAACCATGCTACAATCATGGCGGGAGGCGAGAATGATGCTGCGTAATATCTGGACCCCTCTGGCCGACGGCCAGCCCATCCAGCATAAAGAGCCCGGGCAGCTTATTTATTTGCAGGACACCCGGGCAGACTGCTTTTATTATATTGTATCAGGCACTGTAAAGTGCTTTATCAGTTCACCTGAGGGGGATGAGCGCATCCTTACCCTCCCCCATGCCGGAGAATTGATCGGTGAGGCGGCTTTTTTCGATCAGCAGCCCCGAGTATCCTCCGCTATGGCTGTGACCAAATGCGATCTTGTTTCGGTAGACCGCCAGCGGCTGGAACAGGTATTCTCTGCCCACCCGGGCCTGGCTATTGCCATGCTGGAGGATTTGGCACGCCGGGTGCGTATGCTTTCGGAACACGTAGACGGCGAATTTCTCCAGGCTGACAAGCGGATCGCCCGGCATCTGCTGTCCCTGATCCCGGAAGCCGATGGGCGCCTGCGCTGCACCCACGAGGAGATTGGTGCCTCCGTTGGGGTAAGCCGGGTTACTGTAAGCCGGGTACTGAGTGACTTTGACCGAAAAGGCTGGGTAAAAACCGGCTATAAAAGCCTGCACCTGATGGACCGTTCCGCGTTGGAAGCGTTCCTGGAATAATATATTTTCATCTGTACTTTTTTCCAGAAAACAGATATAATATTTCCGCTAAAAAAGAAGAATACCCGCGCATTGTGGGGGAGGTAGGAAAAACTTGTATACCATAAAGAGCTACGTGTTCCCGGAGTCCCTGGAGGAAGCTGATGAGCTGCTCCGGCGGGACTGCCGCAGCAGTGCTATACTAGGTGGCTGCTGCTGGCTGAAAATGGGCCACCGCCGCATCCGCTGGGCCATCGACCTGACCCGGCTTGGGCTCGACCAGATCGAAGTAAAGGACGGCTGGCTGGAACTGGGTGCTTCAGTCACCCTCCATCAGTTGGAGACCCACCCCGACGTTACATCTCGCTTTGACGGTATTCTGGGGGAAAGCGTGTCCCATATTGTGGGCGTGCCCTTCCGCAACTGTGCCACCGTGGGCGGCTCGGTCTTCTCCCGGTTCGGCTTTTCCGACCTGACCTGTGCCCTTCTGGCCCTTGACGCCACCGTGGTGCTCTACCGGGGCGGCGAGGTGCCCCTGGCCCAGTTTATGGCCACACCGATCTCTTTTGACGATATTCTGCTTAAGGTGCGCATCAGGGATGACGGGCGCCGTGCCGCCTACCAGAGCGCCCGCCGTTCCTCCACCGACTTCCCTACTATGGCTGTGGCGGTAAGCTGCCTGGATGGACGGTGGACTGTGTCGGTGGGTGCCCGTCCTGCCCGTGCCGTGCGCTCGGAGCAAGCTGCCCGCTGTCTGAACGATGGTCTGGGCGCTGCTGCCGCCGGACAGGCTGCTGCAGAGGAGCTGACCTACGGCACCGACCTGCGGGCAGGCGCCGACTACCGCAGGAAGCTGGCCGCCGTGCTGGTGCGTCGTGCAGCTGAGCAGTGTATGGAGGAGAACAAGGGATGAAAGTCAAGATCACCGTTAACGGGATGCTGTACAATAAGCATATCCCCAACGATATGATGCTGCTGGAGTTTCTGCGCAAGTACGGCTATGTCAGCGTGAAGCGGGGCTGCGATACCAGCAACTGCGGCCTGTGTACCGTATGGGTGGAGGGCAAGCCGGTGCTGTCCTGCTCCTACCCGGCGGCACGGGCCGACGGCAAAAACGTTACCACTTTGGAGGGCGTAAAGAATGAGGCGGCGTCCTTCGGCCGCTATATGACTGAGCAGGGCGCTGAGCAGTGCGGCTACTGCAGCCCCGGCTTTATCATGGCAGTACTGGCCATGCGGCGGGAGCTTACCAACCCCACCGAGGAGGAAATCTCCAACTATCTGGCGGGCAACCTGTGCCGCTGCTCCGGCTATGCCGGGCAGACCCGTGCTTTGCGGGCCTGGCTCCATGATAAGCCCTGGGAAAAGGAGGGGCAGGCATGAATCTGAAATTTGTCAATCAGGCCATTCCCAAGCTGGACGGCGCCGCCCTCACCGGCGGCAAGGGCGTGTATACAGAGGACATGGTGCCACGTGACTGCCTGGTGGTGCAGGTACTGCGCAGCCCTCATGCCTTCGCCCGCATCAAGTCTATCCGCAAGGATGCCGCCAGCCGGGTGCCCGGTATCGCCTGTATCCTGACCTGGGAAGATGTACCTCAGATCCGCTACACTCTGGCAGGCCAGTCCTACCCGGAGCCCTCTCCCTACGACCGCTATATCCTGGAGCGTACCGTCCGCTATGTGGGCGATCCGGTTGCCATCGTAGCCGGACGGGACAAGGATTGCGTGGCCAAAGCCATGCGGATGATCCAGGTAAAATATGACCTGCTGGAGCCGGTACTGGACTTTGAGCAGGCGCTGGACAACCCCACGGTGATCCATGCGGAGGAGGACTACTTCCACCACTTCGATATCGGCGGCGATCCCAAACGCAACCTGGTGTCCAGCGGCTGCGATGCCTGTGGCGACGTGGAGGCCGCTATGGCCGCCTGCGATGTAGTGGTGGAAGGCACCTATTATACCAAGGCCAATGCTCAGGCCATGATGGAAACCTTCCGTACCTATACCTACATGGACCATAACCGGAGACTCAACGTGGTTTCCTCTACCCAGGTGCCCTTCCACTGTCGCCGCACCATTGCTCACGCTCTGGGCCTGCCTAAGAGCATGGTGCGTGTTGTGAAACCCCGGATCGGCGGCGGCTTCGGCGCCAAGCAGACCCTGGTCAGCGAGCTCTTCCCTGCTCTGGTCACTCTGCGCACCGGCAAGCCCGCCAAAATCGTGTATACCCGGAAAGAGTCCTTCCAGGCTTCCAACAGCCGTCACCAGATGCGGGTCCATGTCAAGGTGGGTGCCATGAAGGATGGTACCATCAAGGCCGTGGACATGCATGCTTTGTCCAATGCCGGTGCCTACGGCGAGCACGCGTCTACCACCATCGGTCTGGTGGGCCACAAGAGCATCCCCCTCTATGCCCGGCAGGCTGATTTCCGCTTCTCCTGGGAAGTGGTGTATACCAACACCATGGCCGCCGGTGCTTTCCGGGGCTACGGCGCTACCCAGGGCTGCTTTGCCATGGAATCCGCTATCAACGAACTGGCGGAGAAGCTGAACATGGACCCGGCCCAGCTGCGCCTCATGAATCTGCCCCATGTGGGCGAGAAGATGCCCGCCTATTATGACGAGCCACTCACCAGCTGTTCCCTGCCCCAGTGTATTGCGCGCGGCATGAAGATGATCGGCTGGAAGGAGAAATACCCCTGTGTCAGGGTGGATGACCACCGGGTGAGGGGCCTGGGCATGGCGGTGACCATGCAGGGTTCCGGTATTTCCGCCATTGATACCGCGTCGGTGACCATCAAGCTCAACGATGACGGCTACTATACGCTGATGATCGGCGCCACCGACATGGGTACTGGCTGTGATACCATTCTGGCCCAGATGGCTGCTGAGATCCTCAACTGTCCCATGGAACGCATCACCGTGGACGGGGTGGACACCGACCATTCCCCCTTTGATACCGGCTCCTATGCCTCCAGCACCACTTACGTTACCGGCACAGCGGTGGTAAAGGCATGTACTGAGCTGAGCGAAAAAATCGCCGCCGAAGGTGCCCGCCGGCTGAACATCCACCCCGAGCGGGCGGAGTTCGACGGAGACAAGGTGTACGACCGCACCCATCCGGAGACTTCCATCACTCTGAATCAGCTGGCCCAGGCTCTGGTGGTAGGCGAAGGTACCCAGTGGCTCACCGCCACCGCCAGCCATTGCAGCCCCACCTCTCCTCCCCCCTTCATGGCCGGCTTTGCCGAGGTAGAGGTAGACCTGGAGACCGGTGAAAGCAAGGTAGTGGACTATGTGGGTGTGGTGGACTGCGGAACCGTGGTCAACAAGAACCTGGCCCGGGTACAGGCCGAGGGCGGTATCGCCCAGGGCATCGGCATGGCTCTGCTGGAGGACATTAACTATGACCCCAAGGGACAGATGGTCAACTCCACCTTCATGACCTATAAGATCCCCTGCCGCACCGATTTGCCTGAGATCCGGGTAGACTTTGAGGAGAGCTACGAGCCCAACGGCCCCTTTGGCGCCAAGTCTATCGGTGAGGTAGTCATCAACACCCCCTCCCCCGCTATCGCCCATGCCATATACAATGCCACCGGCGTGCGGGTGCGCTCCCTTCCCATCACAGCGGAGAAAATTCTGATGGGGCGGGATGTGTGACTCTTTCCTATCATTTAAGTAAAAAAATGGACGCTGCTCAGGCAGCGTCCATTTTTTTACAGGATAATACAGATCAGGCCTCCGGAACCCTCGTTGATGATCCGCTGTAGGGTCTCCTGCAACTTCGCCCGGGCGTCGTCCGGCATGCGCTTGAGCTTGCCGTTGAGGTCTTCACTCACCAGCTCGTGGAAGGATTTTCCGAAAATGTTGGACTGCCAGATGGCCTTGGTGTCTCCCTCAAACTCCTGGAGCAGGAAATTGACCATCTCCTCGCTCTGCTTTTCGTTGCCCACGATGGGAGATACCTCGGTCTCGATATCCGCACGGATCATATGGATGGAGGGCGCCGAAGCCTTCAGGCGCACACCGTAGCGCCCTCCCTGCTTGACGATCTCCGGCTCCTCCAGTACCAGCTCGTCGGTGCTGGGTACTACGATGCCGTAACCGGTAGCCTTGACCTCCTCCAATGCGCCGGCCACCTTGTCGTACTCCGACTTCACGTGAGAGAGCTGGCTCAGCAATTCCAACAGATCGCCATCGTCATGTACCGTAAAGCCGGACTGCTGAGACAGGGTATCATAAAACAGCTCCCGCGGCAGGTCCAGGCGGGCGGCAGACAATCCGGTTCCCAGGCTGATTGAGGTGATAACAGCACTGCTCACGCAGTCGCAGCCGCTGATGGCTGACACCGTCTTCTCCACGTCCCGAATCCGGCGCATGCCGGCAGCCCCCTCACGGATGGCGGTATAGAGGCTGTTCTTGATGGGGTGGTCGTAGGGCAGGGCGTCTACCCAGGGCGGCAGGAACAGATCCAGCTCCTTTACCGGGAACTCGTAGAGCACCCCCTTGATGATCCGGGTCACTGCCTCCTCATCCAACTGCAGGCAATCGGCGCACACTACCGTCACATCGTAACGGGAGGCCAGATCAGCCCGGATGGCCTTGGCCCGGTCGGATTCCGGGTAGGCGGAGTTGAGCACCACCAGGAAAGGCTTCCCCAGCTCTTTCAGCTCTTGAATCACGCGTTCCTCTGCTTCCAGATAGTCCTCACGGGGAATATCCGTGATGGTGCCGTCGGTGGTGACCACGATACCGATGGTGGAGTGCTCGGCAATGACCTTTCGGGTGCCGATCTCAGCGGCCTCCGTCATGGGAATCTCATAATCAAACCAGGGTGTGGTGACCATACGGGGCGAATCGTCCTCCATAGCCCCTGACGCCCCCGGTACCAGATACCCCACACAGTCAATGAGCCGAACGGAAAAGGATGCTCCGTTCTCCATATCAATCCGTACCGCTTCCTCCGGGACGAACTTGGGCTCGGCGGTCATCACCGTGCGGCCGGAACCGCTCTGGGGCAGTTCATCCCTCGCCCGCTCCTTCCGGTACACGTTATCGATGTTGGGGATGACCATGGTCTCCATAAAGCGCTTGATAAATGTGGATTTCCCCGTCCGCACCGGCCCTACCACGCCGATATAGATATCTCCCTCGGTACGCAGGGCGATATCCTCATAGAGCTTGCGTTGTTCCACTGGCAATTCCTCCTTCGGCCCCGTAAGCCGGTCGTTTTCTCTACATACGTATGGGGATAAGCCATAAAATATGCGTCCACCTGGCCAAAAGTGAAGGGAGCCCCGGGCAAGTGCCCAGGACTCCCTTTGGAATTTCAGCGTTTTCTTGGAATCAGAAGCAGACGGCCGCCCACAGGCGCGTCCTCCTCCAATGCGTTGGCCTGGATGATATCCCCCGCCGTTGTGCCGTAGGCTTTGGCGATATCCCACAGCCGTTCGCCTGGACCCACCATGCGCAGCACGATGGACGGCCGCTGGCTGTGATCCAGCGGTTCCCCCTCCTCCATAGTAATGCCGGAGATGGCAGGTACCGTGCGGGAGGCCAGCGCCATGTACCGGAAACTGACCGGGAAGCGCACCTCCATACCTCCCGCAGCGGCAGCGGCAAAAATCGGTGCCGTGCAGCAGCAATGGCAGCTGCACACAGCGTATTCAGGCAGCTCCAGCGTACAGGCTACCTGGAGAGGCCGGGTGACAGAGCCCATGTCGCCTTCGTCCGTCTGATAGAGTGCAGTAACGCTGACCTGAGCAGTCACAGTCACCCGCTCCCCGTCACGATTTTGGGTGATGGGGCCAACGGAGGCATAGGCGTCAACGGCATCCTTCAGCAACGCGCCGGTCTCCAGCAGTTCCCGAACGGTGATCTCTTTCTCGCCCTGATCGATCAGCCGGGCCAGCGTATAGTCCCGGTAATCCGCTGTCATGGGATACATGGTGGAGTAGGCGTCCGTCAGCATCTGGACGGCACGGGCCTCCCGGATGACCGCCTGTGCCAGCAGGTCGAGGGACACGCTGAACAGCCTGCCGTCTCCCCCGTCCATGGTGCAGTCCAGATCGGTCACGATCACCTGTACCTCACATCCGGCATCCTCCCCCGCTCCGCTGACCTCCATGATCTGAGAGAAGGGCAGCTCAAATTCCGCGGTAAAAAGGCCGCCGTCCGCGCCCCGGCAGAGCAGCTGAAGCTGGGTTTCCCCTTTGAAAATGAGTTTGTTGCCGATCACCTTGGCTTCATTGCAGCGCACGTAGGCCCGGCTTTTCAGCAGCTCCTCCGCCTCCGGTTTTCCGCTGGACAGAGTCAGATCGTCAGAAAATGTAAATGCTTTTTCCTGTACACATACTGTGACATAAGCGTCATACTGTTGAGACAGCTGCTCTATACCGAAGTGCGCCCGATCCGGCACACTGCTGCACACAGACATGCTGGAGGGGCAAAATACCTGTATGTCTGCCGCCAGACTCACGCGTACCAGCACTTTCCTGGGGTTGAGCAGCTTGGCGTCGGCTGACTGCACCCTGGGAATTGCCGTAACTAGGCAGGCAGGATGAATACCTGGGGCATCGGCGGTACAGGTAAAAGGCAGGGACACCTCCATACGCCGCAGACCATCCGCACCGTCAGGCAGATAGAGCAGAACGGCCCGCACCGTACCGGACAGCTCCACCCGCCCCTCCTGCGCCTCTTTCCCCGCCAGGCATACTGTGCCCTCCACATCGCAGATCCGCAGGATATCCGGGCAGGCATCCGGTACGATGGCCTCCAGCGTTTCCTCACGGCAAACCGTGGTGTCCAGTATGGTACCGCAGCCGTTCAGCTCGGTTCGTTCCAGTTCCAGCTCCATATTGTTCCACTCCTTGTATGGTCTGATACAGTCTTGCTACCAGACTATATGTCCAAGGAGGGGTTGGTATGCCTCAGCCCCGAATACCGAAAATGGTTTTCAGAATCCCCCGCAGGGCTTTTGGAGATTTTACCACCACAATCTTCATCCCAATGCCTCCCTATCAGTCAGAATTTGTTTGAGCCAGCTTCTGCCCTGGTACCCCACCCAGGCGCCCGCACCGAAAGCGGCCAGGCAGAGCGGATGACACAGCAGAGCCGCACCCGCCGCGCAGACAACCGCCGTACCCAGCCGCTTTTTGCCCTGTGACGTCATAAAAGCCGCCTCCCTTACTGGTTCTGACCCAGTATACGCAGGAGGCGGCTTTTGTGTTCAATATGGGATTTTATCTTCCCGCTGGCTGCGGATCAGGAGGGCGCTGCCTTTGGTGATGGTGATTTCCATGACGTGCTGTCTGGGCTCGTTGCTGATAGACAAGGTATCGCCCCGTGTCAACTCTGCACACTCCAGAGGGTACTTCATGCCCCTCAGTGTAACGCCTGATACTTTATGATCCAACGGGGCCAGAGAGAGATAATGATAGTGAGGATCATCCTCGAACCGGGTGTTGCCGGACCGGAGCAGGCGCACCTCGTTGTCTTCATCCACGATCATACCCTCGCCGCCTCGGTCGGCCAGCCATTCCAGCAAAAGCAGATTGGACATGGTATGATCCAGCCGACCGCCGGTGCATCCACAGAGCAGCAGCCGGGAGATACCCATGGACAGCGCTTCGTCCATGGCGGCCTGAAGGTCGGTCATATCCTTCTCCACCGGAAGGGTCACACACGGTACGTCCAGCTCCGGCCGGGAACCGGAGTCCCAGTCGCCGATGAGAAAATCAGGCTTCAGCCCGGCGGTACACGCGTTGGCATACCCACCGTCGGCACAGAACACCATCCATTGGCTGCCCTTCAGATAAGGCGCCAGAAATGCGCCATCCCTCCATGGCGCAGCGCCTATAATCAGTCCACGTTTCCCTTCCGCTGCCATTCCGGCACTTCCTTTGCCTGTTCATACAGCCGCACATAACTGGCATGGCGGCTTTGGGGGATTTCACCCGCTTTGACCGCCTGCAAAACTGCACAGCCTTTTTCCTTTACATGTGCACAGCCCGTAAACCGACACTGGCCCAGATAGGGTCTGAATTCCCGGAAAGCATGTTCCAGATCTTCCGGCCGGCGCTGTTCCATCTCCTCGGTGTCAAAAGAGGAGAAGCCGGGCGTATCTGCCACAATAGCGCCGTTATCCAGTCGGAACAACTCCACGTGCCGGGTAGTATGCCTGCCCCGGCCCAGCTTGTCCGAAACCGCTCCCACCTGGAGGTGGAAATCCGGCTGGAGGGCATTCAGAATGCTGGACTTTCCTACACCGGAGTTCCCTGTAAAGGCGGATACCTTCCCGGCAATCAGGCGGCTCAGTTCCGGAATACCCTCCCCTGTTTCCGCACTCACCCGCAGGGTGGTGAAGCCAGCCTTTACATAGGTCTGATACAGTTCCTCCGCACCGTCCAGATCGCACTTGTTAAGCACGATAATGCTGTCACAGTCCCGCCCCTCCGCAATAGATACCACCCGGTCGATCAGGAACGGATCGGTCACCGGGATGGCCCCGGAGGCCACCACCACCAGCTGGTCGATGTTGGCCACCGCGGGGCGCTGGAACTGATTTTTCCGAGGAAGAATGGCGTCCAAAATGCCGCTGTCCTCTTCCAGAATGGTGAAGGACACCCGATCGCCCACCAGAGGGGTCAGTTTCTGATGGCGGAACTTGCCGCGCCCGCGGCAGGCGATGAGGCGGCCATCACCGCCATCCACATAGTAGAAGCCGCTGAGGGCTTTTAAGATCACGCCCTCCATATCAGCTGAAATTGACAGGTCGGGTCCAGGCTTCCTGTCCGTCAATATAGACCGTGACATCGCGGACGCCACTGCTGGTAAGCGGAATTAGTATCGTCTGCATCTTGGTCTCAACGGTATCGTTATACTGTTCCTGACCGTCCATGATCACGGTAACATTGACGGACTCCCGTCCATCTCTGGGCAGATCCACCTGGACAGAAACCGTTTTCTCTACAGTCCCTCCCCCGGGCGTCTGCGTGGGCTCCGTGCTGGGTTCTGTGTTGGGCGTCTCACTGGTTTCAGGGGGAGCGCTGGGATCGGGACCCATGCTTACCCGGAAGGAAATCTCCGTCCCCTTCTCCACCGAGGTTCCGTTTTCGATGCTCTGCCAGGTAATGCGGCCAGCTTCCACGTCACTGTATTCCGGTGTTACCTCAGATACCACAAGACCAAGATTTTCCTCAGCCTTCTTACGGGCATCTTCCTCCGACATACCCAGGAAAGAGATCACAGTGACCTTCTCCGGCTTCTTGCCAGAACTGACTACCAGTTCCACCTTTTCAACCTCATCCAGCGGGGTGTCAAAGGCAGGATCTTGGGAGATGACATAATTCTCATTTACATCATCAGACTCTTCCTGACGGATGGTCAGGTTCCCTGCTGCTTCAGAGAAGCCCATCTTTTCCAGACGGTCCACTGCGATGCGGTAGTCCAGGTTTTCCAGATCAGGCATTTTCTGATTGGCTTCGCTGCTCTGGCTGCCATCACTGACGTCCACAGTAATGGTAGCACCGGCAGAAGCGTTGCGGCCCTTCTCCGGCGTTTGGTTAACAATACAGCCCTCAGGCAGGTCGCTGGCCACTATGTTCCCCTGGACGATCTGGAATTGCGCTTCCACCACATCTTCCAATGCCTGGGCCTCCACAAGGGTTTTACCATAAAGGTCAGGTACATTGTAGACAGTGTCCCCGGTAATACCAAGGCCGCTGAAGAAGGAGACAAACAGGAAAACACCAATGCCTACCAGGAAGATGACAACCGCCGCGATAGCCAGAATGATGGGCAGCCTGCTGCCCCGATCTGCATAATCGTCATACTCATTGTCCCGTTCCGGCTTACTCTGGCGTTTCCGTGGACGGGGTTCCGGCTCCTCCTGAGGATACTTGGCGCTGTGGGCAGGCTGAGGCCGCACGCTGTGCGGCGTATTGGCACCCAGAACCTGGGTAGGCTCATCCCCGTCTGTCACCAGCAGGTCGGCAGACGTGTAATCAAAGTTAATGGAGGGATTTTTACGGAACTCCTCCAGGTCGGCCAGCATTGCATCGGCGGAGATATACCGCTGGTTTACGTCGGAAGCCATAGCCTTCATAGTTATGGCCTCCAATGCCTCTGGGATCTCCGGGTCAATCTCCCTGGGCGACAGCGGGATGGAATTGATATGCTGGATCGCCACCGCTACAGGGGAATCCCCCTCATAGGGCAGACGCCCGGTAATCATCTCATACAGCACCACGCCGGCAGAATAGATATCGCTGCGGGCGTCGATATGGCTGCCTCTGGCCTGCTCCGGAGAGATATAGTGGACGGAGCCAAGGGCCTCCTGGGTCAGGGTTGCCTGGGCAGACGAGGTAAGGCGGGCAATTCCGAAGTCGGCCACCTTTAGGCTTCCGTCCCGCAGGACCATCACATTGTGGGGCTTGATGTCCCGGTGAATGATTCCGCGGCTGTGGGCGTGGGAAAGCGCCTTCATAATCTGGGTTATAAAATGGAGCGCCTCACGCCAGGCCAGCTTACCGCCCTTTTTCTGCATATATTGCTTGAGGGTAATGCCGTCCAGCAGCTCCATAACGATATAGTCCAGCTCGGGGGTGTGGGACACATCGTAAACGGCCATGATATTGGGGTGGGAGAGCATGGCAACGGCCTGGGATTCGTCGTGGAACCGGCGGCGGAACTCGGCGTCCTGTGCCAGCTCCTCCTTGAGGATCTTGATGGCCACCAGCCGGTTAAGGCGGTGATCCCGGCCCTTGAAGACCACTGCCATGCCGCCGATCCCGATGCGCTCCAGAATCTCATATCGGTTATCGAGTAATTTCCCTATGTACTGATCCATAGTTCATTACCCCCTTTTAAGCGATCTGAAAGAGGACGGCCGTCACATTATCCGGCGCGCCTCTGGACAGGGTGATGTCCAGCAGCCGCTGGCAGCATTCCGCTGCCTCCCCGCCGTGGATCACCTCGTACAGGATCTCCTGATCCGTGACGACATTGCTCAGCCCGTCTGAGCAGAGCAGAAGGTAGTCGCCGTGCACCAGCTGCTTCTCATACAGATCCGCCCGAATCTGTTCCTCCGCCCCCAGCGCCCTGGTAATCAGGTTCTTCCGGGGATGGGTACGCGCCTCCTCCGGCGTAATGTCGCCCCGGGCCACCATGTCCTCCACAACAGAGTGGTCCCGGGTCAGGCGGGTGATCCCGTCCTCGTTGATGTGATAGGCCCGGCTATCGCCGATGTTCAGCAAATAGGCCACATTGTCCACGATGAGCACCGCCACCATGGTAGTACCCATACCCCGGCAGTCCGGGTCAGCGCAGGCACGGCGGAAAACAGCGGAATTGGCCGTGGCCGCAGCCTGGCTCAAGACCGCCGGCGGGCCGGCTTCGTCACTGGGCTGCATGCTCTGCAGGGTGTCCACGAAGGTCTCCACTGCGATCAGGCTGGCAATATTGCCAGCCTTTGCGCCGCCCATGCCGTCACATACCACACCTACAGCCAGATGCTCCGAAGGCACGTCTAAGTAATAGCCGTCCTGATTCTGGGTGCGGATAGCACCTTTATCAGTAACGCCCCATGCATATATCATAGTGAATCTGCCTCTTTCCCGTACGAAAATTGCACAGCCTGTCCCCCACCCTGCACGGCCGGGCGGAGATGCGTGTTTCCTATTCTTGTTCCTGCATGCGCTTGCGCCGGAGCTGGCCGCAGGAGGCGTCAATATCGCCGCCAAGCTTTCTGCGCACAGTGGCGGTAATCCCCTGCTGCTCCAGCCGTTTCTGGAAGGCCGCCACCCGGCGGCTGGGCTTTAGCGGGCTCTCCGCCACGTCGTTCAGGGGAATCAGGTTGACATGTCCCGGGGTCCCCTTCAAATGGCGTGCCAGCAGATCCGCCTGCCAGTCGGCATCGTTGACACCGTCGATCATGGCATACTCATAGGAGATACGCCGGCCGGTCTTCTCAAAATAGCGCCGGCAGGTGTCAAACAGCTTCTCCACACCCACAGAGCGATTCACAGGCATGATCCTGCTCCGCGTCTCATCATCCGGGGCATGCAGGGAAACGGATAATGTTAATTGTAACTGATGCTCCGCCAGTTTGTCAATTTTTTCAGTGAGTCCACAGGTGGACAGGGAGATATGCCGCATACCAATATTCAAACCGTCCGGGCTGTTTACCAGAGTCAGGAACCGCAGGACCGTATCAAAGTTATCCAGTGGTTCTCCAATGCCCATCAGTACGATATTACTGATAGGCAGCCCGGAATCCAGCTGCGTAAACAAAACCTGATCCAGCATCTCGGCGGGTGTCAGGTCGCGGACCTTGCCACCCAGAGTGGAGGCACAAAACGCACAGCCCATCCGGCAACCCACCTGTGAGGATATGCATACAGTATTCCCATGATGATAGCGCATCAAAACAGTCTCGATACAATTCCCGTCCCCCAGGCGCCATAAGTATTTCATCGTTCCGTCCAGAGCGGAAACCTGCTTGCGCTCCACCTCGGGCGGACAGAGAATGCAGGTTTCCTTCAGCTTCTCCCGAAGGGCCTTGGAGAGATTGGTCATCTCGTCAAAGGAGCGGGCCCCCCGGTGCAGCCACTGGAACACCTGCTTGGCGCGAAAGGCAGGTTCTCCCAACTCTTTGAAGAAAGCGGACATCTCCGCCAGATCCATGGATTTCAGATCGGTCATGAGCGTCTCCTCAATTTTGCAAAATAGAATCCATCGGTACCATGCCGGTGGGGCCAGCAGGTCACCATGCCGCCGATCGCATCATCTGCAAAGGGCCCTGGTGCCTGGAATTCCTCCGGTGTAAAGCAATTATGCTTTTCTAAAAAACTGTTCACAACAGCCTCGTTTTCCCGCTCCAGCAAGGTGCAGGTGGCGTAGAGCAGCGCCCCGCCGGGCCGCACATAACGGGATACATTCTCCAGAATAGCCCGCTGTACATTGGGTAGTCCCTCCAGAGGCTTTGGGTCTTTATAGCGGATATCCGGCTTTTTCCGAATGATTCCCAGCCCGGAGCAGGGTACATCGGCAATAACCAGGTCAAACCTGTCAAGAAAATCATCTTTACAGGTCTTGCCGTCTAAGAGCTGCGCTGAAATACACTCCAGCCCAAGCCGGTGCGCGCCTGCCTGAATCAGCTCCATCTTATGGGGATGGATGTCACAGGACGTGACACTCCCCTTTCCACCCATGGCTATAGCGGCGGCAAAGGATTTTCCGCCTGGCGCGGCGCAGGCATCCAGTATGTCCATGCCGGGTCTGGGATCAGCTGCCAGTACTGCCAGCTTGGCTGCTGCATCCTGGACGTAGAACAGTCCCTGACGGAATGCCTCGGACTGTTCCAGATTGCCGGTCCCCTCCAAAAGCAGACAATCCGGCAGCCACGGATGGGGTGTTACTGTCATCCCCTCCTGCCGGAGCCGCTCTATAAGAGCAGGTGTTTCCACTTTACATGTATTGGTCTGAATATAAGTTGGCGGTTCCCCGTTATCAGCCGCTAGCAGAAGCTCAACCTCCTCCGGAGGCAAGCGGCATGAAAACTCCTCCACCAGCCACTGAGGATGACTGTAACGGACAGACGCATCCGGAGGCTGGGGCAGCGTCTCCTTTTGCCGGATCATGCTGCGCAGGACCCCATTTACCAAACCGGTGGAGCGGGGATTCCGGCTGTGGTGACGGGCCTGCTCCACCGCCTCGTCGACAGCGGCGTGATCGGGCACCCGATCCAGAAACAGGATCTGGTAGGCACCCAGCCGCAGCGCGCCCCGCACAGCAGGCTCCATTTTGGGCAGCGGTACCTTGGATAGCCCGCCCAGCCAAAAATCCAGCAGCATCCGGTTTTGCAGGACGCCGAAACAAAGCCGGGTAGCCAGCGCGGCATCCCGTCCGTCCAGGCCAGCCCGTCCGGTTTCCTTTTTCAAAAAGCCGTCCGACCAGGCCCCCTGACGTTCGCAGGCAACCAGCGCCCGCAGCGCTACTTCCCGGGCTGAACTGCGCTCACTCATCTCAATCCCTCCGCCGTCCGCCAAAGGCCAGCACGAACCGAAGCAGCTGCGCCAGGGACACCAGCAGCGCGGCCACATAGGTCATGGCGGCAGCGCCCAGTACCTTCTTTGCCCCTCTCAGTTCTTCCTCATCCAGCAGGTGGGTTTCCCGCAGGCTGACGATGGCGCGCCTGGAAGCGTTGAACTCCACAGGCAGCGTGACGATCTGTCCTACCACAGCCAGGGAAAAGAGAATGACGCCCAGGCCAAACAGAGGCTGAGAATAAAGAAACAGGCCCAGGATGATCAGAATAATGGAAAGCTGGGAGCCAATGTTGCACACCGGAATTATGGCGGTACGCAGCTTGATGGGGCCATAGCCCTGGGCATATTGGACGGCATGGCCCGCCTCATGGGCAGCCACACCCACCGAAGCGATACTGGTAGAATTGTAAACGGCGTCGGACAGTCGGATCACATTACTTCTGGGATCATAGTGGTCGCTGAGCCGGCCGGCCACGCGCTCAATCCGCACATCATACACACCATGGGCCCGGAGTACGGCCTCTGCCGCCTGGGCACCGGTGAAACCCCTGGCGCTGCTGACACGGGAATAGCGGTTAAAGGTGGAGGACACGTTGAGCTGCGCCAAGAGGGCAATCAGCATGGCCGGCACCAGGATCATCCAGTAATAGGGATCATAGTAGTAGAAAAATGGCATAAGAGCCTCCATTCACATGATCTGTCCGCCGGTGAGATATCCGTACAGCATAACGAGAAATCCGATGGACATTCCGGCGGCGATCAAAATCGTGAGCCAGCGCCGCCTTTCGGTCAGGGCGGCAGTAAACAGGAAAAAGGGTAGTGCGCAGGAAAGATAGCGCCCGGCACTGAGCAGCCAGGACAGCGAGTAGTTCAGCACCAGATAGACGAATCCGTACAGCGTGTACATGCTGCGGAATCGCTTCCGGGCATATACAGCCAGAGCAAAGAAGACGGGAAAGAGCAAAATGGTAGGAATCCAGAGCTGATAGCGCACCGCCTCTGTGGGGTAGGACAGCGCGTTTTGCAGCACGTACCACAGGGTATCGGAGATCCAGCAGAATCCCTGGCTCCAGTGCTCCTGCATGACGGTAAAGGCGAAAGGATCACCGGACACCCGCCAATTGAGCAGCAGATAGACCAGCGTCCCCAGTACTGGAAGCAGCAGGGCAGGCAGCCGCCGCCCGATCTCCTTCCAGTCAAAGCCGCCCCTATTCTCCACCAGCTCGGCAGCCGCAGCGCCGACCAGCAGGATGCCGTGCATCCGGGTCATAGCAGCCAGTATACCTATGGAGCCCGCCAGCCACCAGCGATGCCGCCGGATATACCACAGTCCGGCGGCGGTGGTGAGCAGGAACAGGCTTTCCGTCATGATCCCGCCAAAGAAAAAGGCATAGGGAAAAACCGATAGAAAGAGCACTGCCCGGCGGGCAGCTCTCCGGTCCAGCTCCCAAGCCGTCAGCTTATAGAGGTAGACACAGCCTCCGGCATAGCAAAGAAAAGAGATCAGCAGTCCTGCTGCCATAGTATTGCCGGTCAGAGCGGAAACCAACCGCATCAGCCAGGGGTACAGCGGAAAAAAGACCAGAAACAGATGCTTTCCGTCTTCCATATATCCGGAATAGCCCAGCTCCGCCAGATTCACGTAATGCAGGGCATCCCAACGCTTCCAGATCCACAGCGCCGCATCCGGGCCGGAATCGGGATAGAGTACCAGACAGGTAAATAGTCCCACCACCACAAAAATAACCAGCCGGAACAGCAGCGCCAGGAGAAAGACCCGAACACTCTCATCCCTGCTTACCGGGCAGCGCGCGGAATCGGGCGCCCTGCTATACAGCGGAACCGGGAGACCCGCAGCACCCAGCCAACGTAATACCAGAGCAAGGCCCAGGGCGATCACCAACCCGGAGACCAGAACTGTCCAGAGAAGTTGCATCGCTTCCCCGATTACAGCGTGATGGGATGGCCCCGAAGATAATCGGCAGCCTTCATCCGTTTCCCTCCGTCGGGCTGAAGCTCATCGATCCGCAGGATCGTGCCGTCCCCGCAGGCCACGTCGATCCCCGCCTTGTCCGCCCGCAGAATGGTACCGGGTGCGGCCTCGGTATGGTCAGGCAATACGGTAGTGGAAAACACTTTACAGCGGCTGCCGCTCAATGTGGTGACTGCCGCAGGCCAGGGGATCAGGCCCCGGACCTGGTTATGAAGCTGGCCGGCGGTACGGTTCCAGTCCATGGGAGACAGCTCTTTGGACAGCATGGGAGCCAGAGTGGCTTTGCTGTGATCCTGAGGTGTCCGGGAGGCGGTACCGGCGGCCAGGTCGGACACCACCGACACCAGCAGCTTGGCGCCCAGATCGGCAAGACGGGTATAGAGCTCCGGCGCCGTCTCGTCCGGGCCGACGGGCGTGACAGTCTGGGCGATGATGTCACCTGCATCCAGATCATGGGCCATATGCATAATGGTCACGCCGCTCTCCTTGTCTCCGTTGAGCACCGCCCAGTTGATGGGCGCGGCACCCCGGTAGGCCGGAAGCAGGGATGAGTGGACGTTGATACAGCCCACGGGCGGTGCCGCCAGGATCTCGTCCGGCAGGATGCGGCCGTAGGCCGCCACCACGATCAGCTCGGGCGCCAGCTCCTGAATGAGGGCCAGCGCAGTACCGTCACGCAGCTTAGTGGGCTGATATACCGGGATATCGTGGCTCTGAGCGCATACCTTTACCGGCGGCGGCAGCAGCTTCATACCTCGGTTCTTGGGCCTGTCAGGCTGGGTAAAGACCCCGCACACTTGGTGTCCGGCCTCGATCAGAGCCTCCAGAGAGGGCACCGCAAAATCAGGGGTGCCCATGAACAGAATCCGCATGCTTAGCCCTCCTCCTGGGCCTGGATCATTTCGTCCAGTTCCTCGTTGGTGTACAGCCGGTCGGCGTGCTCGGTGAACAGGTGGCCGTCCAGATGCTCCAGCTCATGGCAGAAGCAGCGGGCCACAATGTCCTCCCCAACTACCTCAAAGAAGTTGCCGTTGCGGTCCTGGGCGCGCACGCGCGCCTTCTGGGGGCGCTTGACGATGCCCCAGCGGCCGGGTACAGAGAGGCAACCCTCAAAGCCCTCCTGCTCCCCTTCCTGGGAGATGATCTCCGGGTTCACTAGCTCCAGCATATTGTCCTCGTCATCCACCACGATGACCACTCGGCGCAGGATGCCCACCTGGGGCGCGGCCAGGCCCGCGCCGTTGGCCTCGGCCAACGTCTCCTTCAGATCGTCGATCAGATCATGGAGACGCTCGTCAAAGCTGGTCACCGGACGGCAGACCTTGTGGAGTGCAGGATCATTGTCAGTCAGAATGGTACGCAGTGCCATGAAAGTTCCTCCTAGTCCAGGGGATTGACGTCCGCAAACACGGAGACCCCCTTGTTTTCTTTATCAGTCTGGGCGCACCGGATCAGTTCCGCCACTAGTGCGCGCACTTGTTTGCTGTTGGTGCAGGATAAGGTCAGCCGGTAGCGGTATCGGTCATTGACTTTGGCGATACCAGCGGGGGCAGGGCCCAAGATGCGCAGCTCCAGCCGATCCAGCGGCGGCCTGCGCAGCCAGGCTTCCAGCGCCTGCCGCATCCGCATGCAGGCCCGCAGGGCGGCCGCCTCCGATTTGGCAGAGGCGGTGAGCACAAACAGGTCCTGGAAGGGCGGACAGCCTCGCAGCCGCCGCAGCTCGATCTCCTGCGCGTAAAAAGCGTCGTAATCCTGACGGGCAGCACAGCGGATCACGTCGTTTTCTGGTGTAAAGGTCTGAATCAGGGCCTTTCCACCCTTGGTGCCCCGTCCCGCGCGTCCCACCACCTGAGTCAGCAGGGAAAACGTGCGCTCCCCTGCCCGGTAGTCATCTACGTACAGGGACAAATCGGCGGAAATCACGCCCACCAGGGTGACATTTTCAAAATCCAGGCCCTTGGCCACCATCTGGGTACCTACCAGAACCGGGATCTTTTCTCTTTCAAAGCGGGTGAGCAGCTTTTCGTGGGTCTGGGTGGCCGATACAGTATCGGTGTCCATCCGCAGGATCTCTTTGTTGGGAAAGGCGCTTTTCAGCTCCTCCTCCACCTTCTGTGTGCCGGTACCAATAAAGTTCAGGGTACCGCCACAGGAGGGACAGGCGTCCGGCAGAGGTTCAGAATGGCCGCAGTAATGGCACATGAGCCGCCCATTGGCGGAGTGGTAAGTCAGGCGCACGGAACAGCGTGGGCAGCTGGGTACCTCTCCGCACTCCCCGCAGGAGACCATACGGCTGGCGCCCCGCCGGTTGAGGAACAGAATGCTCTGCTCTCCCCTGTCCATCGCCTCCGCCAGGCTGGCCTTCAGAGGGCCGCTGAGATCAGTTCCGTTTCCAGAGCGGAGCTCCCGCTTCATGTCTACGATCTCCACCGGCGGCAGGGGCTGGGTATTATAGCGTTTGCGCAAGGTAAACAGATGATAGGCGCCGCTCTGGGCGCGGTACATACTCTCCACCGATGGGGTTGCCGAGCCCAGCAGCAGCAGCGCCCCCTTCTGGACACAGCGATATTTTGCCACATCCCTGGCGTGATATTTCGGAACATTCTCCGATTGGTAGGTGGGTTCCTGCTCCTCATCCAGAATGATGAGCCTGAGGTTTTTTGCCGGGGCAAATACAGCCGACCGGGTCCCGATGACTACACGGGCTGCTCCAGATCGGATACGCTTCCATTCATCATATCGCTCACCCGCCCGCAGCGAGGAGTGAAGCACGGCGATCTGGTCGCCGAAATGAGCGGAAAACTGCCGCAGCAGCTGGGGCGTCAGCGCGATCTCCGGCACCAGTACCAGAGCGGACCCATCCCGCTCCAATACCCGATGGATCAGCTTCAAATAGACCTGTGTCTTTCCGCTTCCGGTCACGCCGTAGAGCAGGGCGGCAGCAGCCTGACCGGAACATGCCAGGCGGTCCAGCCCTTCATAGGCCTGTTGCTGCTCCTCGTTGAGCTGTGGTTCCTCCGCCGGCTCCACGCCGTCTGGAACTGATACCCGCCGAAAAACCTCCCGCTGCTCCAACGTCAGGATGCCCCGCTTGGCTAAGGCCCGCAGGGTAGCGCCGGACGCACCGGTGAAATAGCACAACTCCTTAGCGGAAGCGCTGCCCAAGCCGCACAGCAACTCTACCACAGCATACTGGAGTGGCGCGGAGCGCCGCTTGCCCGCAATCTGTGCCATGGCTTCCTCCGGCGGGATGGCCAGCACAGCCACCTGCTCCGTCTTGTCGCCCACGCCCCGGGAGGCGCTGGTCTCCAGGGTCAGGATTCCCTTGTCCCGCAAAAGCCGAAGCGCCGGATTGGGGTCTTTGAGGCCGAACGCCTCTTTGATCTGTCCCACATCCGCCTGGCCGCCCCAGGCGAACAGCAGTTCCACCAGATGTCTGGCGTGCTCGGAACGTCCGGCAGCTGCCAAAGCGGCCTCCTGCTCCACACCCGGAACCAGACTCCACCGGTCCTGAAGAGAGAAATACAGCCCGGCGGGCAGCATAGCACGGGCCGCGTCATATACCGTACAAAACCAACGCTCCCGCATCCAGAGCGCCAGACGCAGTGCGTCTCCGTCCAGCACCGGTTCCTCGTCCAGAATGGACAGGATGCGCTTGCGCTTTGCATTGGGGGAACAGCCGGACACAAGTGCCAGCACGATTCCCTCTGTCCGGCGGTTTCCCGCCCCAAACGGCACAATGACCCGCATGCCGGGACGCAGGCTTTCCAGCACTTCATCCGGTACCGTATAGTCGTAGGGCTTGTCGATGGCGTAGGTGGCTGCGCTCAGCGCGATCTTAGCCACCGTGATACCGTCCATCCACATCCCTCCTGTCGACTCCTTTTTTCGCTAAGCACAGGCAGAGGCAAGCGGCAGATCTCATTTGCTCCGCCGCTTGCCTCCCTCACTTGCACACTCAGTCTTCTTCTCTCCCCAGGTCCAGCTTGCCGTCCGCCACCTCGCGGATGGCGATGGTCACGGGCTTATCGTCCAGAGACAGCCCAGCGTCCTCTGCCTCGCTGGCCACCTGACGGGCCCGCTGGGCAACTACGTTTACCAGCATATAGCGGCTGGGCACCTGCTTGAGCAGTTGATTCATAGGGGGTTCGAGCATCATATCGGATCAGACTCCTTCTACAAAATTCATGCGGTTCTTTGTGCGGCAGCCCTCGGCGGTGAGGATAGCGATGATCTCCTCCGCTGCCGCGGACACCTTATCGTTGACCACCAGATAGTCATAGTTGCAAATCTGCTGGTATTCCTCTCTGGCCTTGCGCAGCCGTCCCTGGATGACCTCCTCCTGATCGGTCGCACGGCGATGGAGGCGGCGGGACAGCTCCTCAAAAGAGGGCGGCACAATGAAAATGAGCACTGCATCCGGACACTTGGCCCGCACCTTGGCCGCTCCCTGCACCTCGATGTCCAGCAGAACATCTATGCCGGCATCCAGCTTTTCCCGGATCACCTTCAAAGAGGTGCCATAGTAATTATGGACATATTCGGCGTATTCCAACAATTCTTCGTTGGCGATCATCTGTTCAAATTCTTCCCGGGTCACAAAATGATAGTTTACGCCGTCGGCCTCCCCCACCCGTGGCTGGCGGGTCGTAAAGGAAACGGAAAAATAGATGTCCGTCCGCTCACTCAAAAGCTCGGAGATCACAGTGCTCTTTCCCACGCCGGAAGGGCCGGAAAGCACAATCAACTGTCCGCGGGTTTTCTTTTTCACGCTTACGCCTCCTCGCTTTCCTCTGCCGCCGGCTCAGTTTCCTTGCCGGCCAGACGCCCGGCCACCGTCTCCGGCTGGAGGGCGGAAAGCACGATGTGGTCACTGTCCATAATGAGCACCGCCCGGGTGCGGCGGCCGTAGGTCGCGTCGATGAGCACGCCTCTGTCACGGGCCTCCTGAATCATGCGCTTGATCGGTGCGGATTCCGGGCTGACAATGGCGATCAGCCGCCCGGCGGAAACCATGTTGCCAAAGCCGATATTGATGAGTTTCATCCCTCAGCACCGCCTTATTCCATGTTCTGGATCTGTTCCCGGATCTTCTCGATCTCGGCCTTGATATCCACCACATAGCCGGCAGTCTCGATATCGTTGCATTTGGAACCGATGGTATTGGCTTCCCGGTTGAACTCCTGGATCAAAAAGTCCAGCTTCCGTCCGATGGCGCCGTCCTGGGCCAGCAGGTGGCGCAGCTGAGACAGATGGCTGCGCAGGCGGACCGTCTCCTCGTCCACAGCCACCTTGTCGGCGTAAATGGCAGCCTCGGTCAGAATACGGCTCTCATCCAGCTGGGTATTCTGAAGCACTTCTGCCATCTTGGCAGCCAGGCGGGCACGATAGTCGGCCACAATTCCGGGAGAGCGGGCCTCCACCTTGGACACCAAGCTCTCAATGGTTTCCGCCCGGCTGAGCACGTCCTGTCCCAGCTTATCGCCCTCCCGCAGGCGCATGGCGTCAAAATCGTTCAGCGCCAGCTCCAGCACGGAGCAGATATCCGCCGACACCGCCTCCAGATCCTCCTGGGTCTTCTCGACCAGAAACACGTCCTGGAACCGGGACAGCATGGATACAGAAATATCATCCTTCAGTCCATAGGCATCCCGCAAAGCGCACAGCGCGGCGTAGTAGCCGTCTGCCACAGGACGATTTACCGAGATGGTCACATCACCGCTCTCGGAGGGGCCGATGGTCACAAACACATCCACCTTGCCCCGGGAAATATGGGATTGCACCGCCGCCTTGATGGCGTCTTCCGCAAAGACATAAATCCGGGGCAGCTTCACGGTGCAGTCCAGATATCGGTTATTGACGGAACGAACCTCTACGGTAATGGGTCGGCCGTGGAGTACAGCCTCTCCCCTGCCGTAGCCTGTCATGCTTTTGATCAAAGCCAGTTCCCCCTGTTCCTGGTAATCTCTGTTGAATCAGACCCACAGTGGGCGCAAAAAGTCTTCTGAAAAGTATACCAGATCAGGCACCTTTTCGCAAGACCCTGTCCACTCGCGCCTCATAGAAAGCAATCAGCTTGGAAAAGCCCACGTCATAAATGATAAAGGCAACGCTGCCGCCGGCAAATATCATCCAGCCCTGATCCAGCACAGGCGGCAGGAAAGGCAGCAGCAGTTCCCGCAGGCCGAACCAGAAGATAGCCAGAATGATATTGAAAACAGCCAGCTTGCACACCCACTCCAGAACGCGGCTGCTCAGCCGCTCAAACAGGCTTTTCAGCATGGGCCAGAGGCCCAGAAAAAGCAGGTAAAGCACCACGTTTCCCTTGTCCGGCACCAGCAGCAGGCCCAGCAGACCTGTAGCTCCGTAGCAGAAAAAGCCGGCGCCCAGGCCGGAAGATACCACCGCGCCTGCCGGGAACAAGCCTGCCACTGCCGTCAGGCCCAAACGTGCCGTAGGTGATACGGCGGAGAAATAGAGTGTGACCACAGAAAGCGCTGTCAGCACACCTACCAACGCTACCAGATAGGCGCCTCCTTTACCGTGATTCCTGCTCATGGCTCAGTACCCACAGCCGCCGCACAGGCAGTTCATACACAGACAGGCAGAGCACAGATCGCAGGTATCGATGCCGCCGCCGTATCCATAAGGCCGATAGGCCTGACCGCCCTGGCGCATCATCATCAGGGCCTGGCGGTATTCACCGTTGGAGGGGTCCATGTTACAGGCCATCTGGAAGTGCTGGGTAGCCTCATCCAGCCATCCCTTCCGGTAAGCAATGGAGCCGGAGAGGAAATGCCATTCCGCATCCTGAGCAGGGGCGCTGCGCAGCAGCTGCTCAGCCCGGCTGATATCGCCCATATTGATGGCCTGACGCACCTGGGAATACAGGTTGCCGGAGGTTCCGCCGGAATACTGCTGCTGATAGCCGCCACGGTAGGTACTCTGCCCCTGGTAACCGGTACTGCCACCACCGCCGCCGCTGCGCATGCGGGTAATGGTGTCGTAGGCCTCGTTGATCTCCTTCATCTTTTCTTCTGCCAGATCTGCCAGGGGGTTATTCTGATAGTTGTCTGGATGATACTTTCGTGCCAGCTCGCGGTAAGCCCGCTTGATTTCCTCGTCGCTGGCGTCCGGCTTAACGCCCAATACGCTGTAAGGATCGCTCATGTACTCTGTCTCCTGTTTCTATGATTGACGGCCTGCCATTGGCCGGTGAATACCAGTTCCTCCACTGCAGGAAGGCCCAGGTACAGAATGTTTTCTACGGTGCCCTGCCAGTGGCCCAGTTCCAAAAGCGCACCGGCAGAGCGGGCCAGGTTCAGGGAATGACGCAGGGTCGTTCGCAGGTAAGTCTCGTTTTCCATCTCGCTGCCGGGAAAACGCGCTGAAATCGGGTTGTAGCCGCCCCGGCGTCTGTCTTCTGTCAGATCGTCCCAGGCGTCTACCAAATAGATCCAGCGGCCCACATGGTAGAGCAGCTGTTCCAGTGCCCGGTCGCGCCCGGAATCGCCCGCATTGGGTGCGGCAGCGGAGAGAATTTTTGCAAAGGTGTCCGCCGTCCGGTCCAGGGAAGCACAGCCCTCTCGTTCCAGGCGCTGAAGCTGCTCCAGATTTTCCTGTACCGCCCTGTCAAATTCCGGACGGCTCGCCGCTGCCCGGTGGTAGCTTCCCCGGAACAGCCAAGACAGGAGGCGGGCGCCCGTCCGCTTCCAGAAAGAGCCGTCCGCTATGGTGTCCTGCAGTTTCCAATAGGTCAGGATGGTTCCCGCGTCAGCGGCGATATCCACACCACCGCTGACAGCGCAGTTTTTTTTCTGGCACCAGAGACGGGCGGGACAGGGATGGCGCTCCGCAACGGGCTTGTCCTCGTCCAGCAGCATGGCCAAAAAGGTAAAATCATAATTGAGGAACATGCGGGCCAAAAAGCCGTGCCGACGGCCAAGAGCCCGGCATAGGCCGCAGTACAGGGCCTCATAGTCCCTCTGCTCCCGTACCTTCAGCTCATCCCGGTAGGGACGCACATAACCAAACATCAGTCCTCCGGATTGATGGCCGTGATGCAGAAGGTGATGGAGCGGTCCCGGCGGACCTGCCGGTCCAGCAGAACCGCCAGCAGCACACCTACGGCAAATCCAATGCCGCCCACTGCGGCACTCACTCCGCCGCCCAGCTGAGCCGCTGCGCAGATAAAATATCCAAGGAAAAACAGAATGAAAGGTACCAGGTAAACTACCACGGCGGCCTTCAAAATGCCGCCGGTGGAGGATTCCACCCGCACCATATCGCCCGGCATGGCACGCACCGGATTGGCAGCCACCACGGACACAGTGGAGCTTACCATCAGCTCGCTGCAGCCGCCACCGCACTTGGAGCAGTCATGGCCACAGGCAGACTGCCGCTTGACAGCGACCTCGGCGGTACCATTGTTCAGCAGCCGGGTCACTTTTGCAGTTTGAATCATGTTATCACCTTTTTGTTATTCTTTCGTCAGAGAGACTACAATGTTATAGTCTCCCACCACACCCACGTCGCTGCTGCTGTCCAGGTAGACCTTAACCGGGATGGTCTGGCTGCCGGTAGACAGCTCCATCTCCGCCAGATCAGCCACGATCCGGAGCTGAGAGGCGGTGACCGCATTCACGGCGTCTTCCTTACCCCGGATCTGCACACTGCACGACTTGGTCACCACATCAGCCTGATAGCCAACAGGCTTGTTAATAAAGCTGATGTTGCTGACCTGAAGGGTTCTGGTGGTCAGCCCCTTCACGGTTACAGTTACCTTGGCCTCCGTAATGCCGCTGACATTGGTCAGGGCCGTATCCAGCTGGATGGGCATGGACTGGGTCAGGCTTCCAAAGACGTTGGACAGATTGATTTCACCCAAGCTGATGCTGTCCAGGTTCACCAGATCGGCGTCGCTGCCCGACACCATGATGGTCCTGGGCTCAATGTCGATCTCCACATCGTCTGCAGTCGCACCACCGCCGGGGAGCACATCCACCGTCAGCTCCACTTCCTTCAGCTTCTCCACCGGCAGGATCACCAGCACCGTCTCCGGATCGGTCTCCAGTTCATCGGCATAGATCGGGTTTCCGTCATAATCTATGAGTGTATAGCCGGTATCCTGGCTGTAGGTGGCATTCATATCTGTCTGGGTTACTGTCACCTTGGCGTAATCAACCAGATCCACCAGCTCCTGGGGTCCGCTGACCGTTACCTGCTCAGGTGCCATGGAGAACTCACCGCGCTGATAGCCTTCTGCGATACTGCCTTCAAAGGAACCGCGCACATCTACGGACTTGCTGGCCCACTTGGAAACAGTAAATGAAATCGCCCCCGGGCTGGTATATTGCAATTCAATGGAATCGGTAGCTGTGATGGAGCGCGGATAATTGATATTGCGGGACGTGATGGTCACACTCTGCTCACCAGGCTCAGTAATACCGGACACATCAACTGTGACTGTAGTATCCGCCTGGCTCAGCCGGAACCACACATCGTTGCGGGTCCGGATACGCAGAGAGACTGTCTGATCAGCTCCCTCTGAGATCATCAGCCCCCGCTCTTCCAGCTTCTCCAAACCGCTGAATACCACCTGTACGCCGCTCAGCGTGTTGGTTTTCAGCGGATTTGCTTCTTTTCCTACATAGATCCAGAGGACAAAGGAAAGCAGAAGGGAGACTACAATATAAAACCATCTGCTGTCAGTGATCTTTTTCCCCATTCTGCTTCTCCCCCTTTCCGACCCGGAATAGGTTGGCTAGTTTGAATTTCGGTGCGGCCTCCGTGTCCTCCCGCTCGGGGAGCAGCTCATTGCGCAGCAGGCGCTCCAAAGTCTCCGGCGCCAGGTGGCGTTTGAGCATACCGCCCACCGCCACAGAAATGGAGCCGGTCTCCTCCGAAACGATAGCGACCACAGCATCTGTGTGCTCGCTGGCGCCGATACCGGCGCGGTGGCGCATGCCCAGCTCACGGGACAGATTTACATTGCCGGACATGGGGAGCATACAGCCTGCGCCCACAATACGGCCGCCCCGGACGATCACTGCGCCGTCATGGAGAGGCGCTTTGTTCCAGAAAATATTCTTCAGCAGCTCGGCATTTACTGTGCAGTCCAGCGCAGTACCGGTCTTAATGGCATCTTCCAGCATGTTTTTCCGCTCAAACACCATGAGCGCACCAGTCTTGGACTTGGACAGGGACGTGTAAGCCTCCACCGTCTGGGTAATGGCGCTATCTAGTTCATTGCGCTCCTCTGCATGGGAAAATACCTCGCCCAGGTTGGTGCGGCCCACCTGCTCCAGAAACCGGCGGATCTCCGGCTGGAACAAAATAACCAGGGCCAGCGCGCCATATTCCACGATCTTGCCCATCAGGAAATTCACCATATTGAGCTGGAGCGCGCTGGTAACCAGGACGGCCACCAGGAGCACCAGAATGCCCTTGGCTACCGCTCCGGTACTGGTGCGCCGGATAAACATGATGACCTTATAGATGATAAAGGCCATGATGAGAATGTCGATCAGGTCAAAGACGCTGAACGGTGTTACCATTCCCTTCAGCTGTTGCAGCAGATATAAGATCCCATCCATTTCCCACGTCTCCTGTTTCTTCCCTCGCACAGCGGCAATCTTTCCGACGGCCGCTTCCATCTCCCTTAACTAAAATATTATACTGTATTCCCGGCTTCTTTACAAGTATTACAGGAATGCGGAAAATCAATTTTCTGTAAACAAACAGGAAGAACCGACGGCATCCGGCGGAATATGGCTCCGCCGGACACCGCCGGTTTCAAGTCCTGGCCAGTTCGGAAACCGCCCGTACAAAACAGACTATTTCCGCCGGCGTGTTGAAGTCCGACACGCTGACCCGGACTGTGCCGGATTCCAGGGTACCGGCTGTTCTGTGCGCGGTAGGGGCACAATGCAGCCCCGCCCGCACCGCAATCCCTTTTTGACCCAGCCACTCCCCTACTTCCTCGCAGTCTTTCCCTTCCATCAGGAACGAGAGCACCCCTGCCTGTTCTCCAGGGTTGTCTGCCACAAAGAGGTGTACGCCGGGGATTCCTGCAAGCCCCCGGGCCGCACGCCGGGTCAGTTCCCGCTCTCTGCGCAGGATAGCCTCTGGCCCTCTGGCGCGGACATATCGCAGGCCCGCCAGCAGACCGGCGATACCCGGCATATTGTGGGTACCGGCCTCCAGTCGGTCGGGCAGAAAGTCCGGCATAGTCTGCTGAATGGAGGCGCTCCCCGTCCCTCCTTCCAGCAGCGGAGCCGGATCACTGCCGCAGATCAGCAGGCCGGTACCCTGTGGTCCATAGAGCCCCTTGTGTCCCGGCATGGCAATGAAGGCCGCCTCCAACCGGTCCTGCCGCACAGGCAGGCAGCCAGCCGACTGAGAGGCGTCCAGAATAAATGGAACGCCCCGCTCCCGGCACAAGGCGGCAATCTCCTCCACGGGCAGGATAAAGCCAAACACATTGGAGACGTGGTTGCAGACAACAGCCTTTGCCCCGCCGTCCAGGGCCGCCTCAAAGGCGGCGATCTGCCCGGCCCGGTCAAACAGCGGAGCCTGGGCGGTTATAATCTCTGCCCCGATCCCGTGGAGAGGTCGGGTGACTGCATTATGTTCCCATCCGGAGATCACCACGCGGTCCCCGGCACTTACCAGAGAACGGATGGCAATATTCAGGCCGTGGGTGGCATTGGAGGTAAATGCCACACGCTCCGGATCGGCTACACCAAACAGCTCTGCCGCTGCCTGACGGCAGGCAAAGGCGGTTTCGGCCGCTTTCATGGCCGCCGGATGTCCGCCCCGACCGGGAGATGCCATATGTCCCACGGCATAAGCAGCGGCCCGGGCTACTGACGGTGGCTTCTGCATGGTGGTGGCTGCACTGTCCAGATAGATCAAAGCAGCACCTCCTTATAGCTGCCGTCGCCCGCGATGAGATAGACGCGCTTAGGCGGCAGCCCGACCCGGCCCAGGATCAGCAGCGCGTTGGCCAGGTTCCGCTCTGATACCTTCACGCTATGGCTGCACCCTTCCCGGTCAATGGCTCTGGGAGAACGGAGAATATGGGCCGTGATCCCCGCCCGTTCCAGCGCGGCGGCCGTCCGCTGGGCATAGGTCAGGGAGCGGCATACGATGAGATAATAGACCATAATAAAACGCTCCTCTCGCACCACTGTATGCGCGAGAGGAGCGTTTTGCGCCTTTAGGATTCTTCCAGCAGGCAGACAGCGTGAGCCGCCATACCGTCACCGCTGCCGGTGAAGCCCAGCTTTTCTTCCGTTGTGGCTTTTACATTCACGCGATCCGGAGACACGCCCATCCGTCCGGCCAGATTTTCCCGCATCCGGCCAATGTACGGGGCCAGCTTGGGGCGCTGGGCCAGGATGGTGGCATCCACATTACCCACCCGGTACCCTGCCTGTGCCAGCATCTCCATTACAGTGTCCAGCAGCTTCAGGCTGTCCGCGCCGGCATAGGCCGGGTCAGTATCGGGAAATGCCTTCCCGATATCCCCCAGGCCCGCAGCGCCCAGCAGCGCATCCATGACCGCATGGGTGAGCACGTCCGCGTCGGAGTGGCCCAGCAGACCCTTCTCAAAGGGAATGTCCACCCCGCCCAGAATCAGCTTCCGGCCCTCAGTCAGCCGGTGCACATCATATCCATGTCCGATTCTCATGCTTCGTCCTCCCATTCCAGCAGCGCCTCCGCCATGGCAATATCCTCCGGCGTGGTGAGCTTCAGATTGCGGTAATCCCCCTGCGTGAGGGCCACACCGATCCCAAGCCGCTCCACCGCGCCGCAGTCGTCAGTAAGCGGAGCATTCTCCTCAATGGCGCGGGTCAGGGCGGTGCGGATCAGATCGGCCTGGAATACCTGGGGCGTCTGGACGGCAAAGAGCTCCGAGCGCTCCAGGGTGGCCTCTACCACACCGTCTTTGGCCCGCTTAATGGTGTCCTTTACCGGCACAGCAGGGGCGGCAGCGCCGCACTGGGCCGCGCGGGTAATGACCTCGTCCAGCAGACGCTGGGTCACTAGAGGGCGGGCGCCGTCATGGATGGCAATGAGCTCTGCATCTTTGCTGACCTCACCCACGCCGTTAAGTACAGACTGGGTACGGGTTTCCCCGCCGGGAACCACCTTGGTTACTTTCTGAAAGCCGCAGTCCCGGCACAGCTGCCCGATAGGCACGATCAAGTCACGCCGGGTCACCACCACGATCTCGGTGACATGGGGGCACAGTTCCAGCGCCCGCAAGGTACGTGCCAGCACCGGCTGATCCCCCAATGGAAGCAGGATCTTATCTTTTCCTCCCATACGAGTGGAACTGCCTGCTGCCGGCACAACAACCGCGCACCGGATAGGCGCCTCCTTTTGCCTGTGAAACAGGCGAGACAGTATTCCGGCCATTGTCTTCCCCTTTCTTGAAAAAAGGAGCCCGATGGCTCCTCTCCAAACGTCTATCTAAAGAACTTGGGCGGCCGCGGCGGGCCGCCCCACATCCTAACAGTATTACGCCAGCGCCGTATTGATGCGGGCTTCCACATCCTCATAGCTGGCATTCTGGGACAATACGATCTCGGAAATCAGAATCTGCTTGGCGGAATGGAGCATCTTCCGCTCACCGGTAGAGAGACCTCTCTCCCCTTCGCGGAGCATCAGGCCCTTGACTACCCGGGCTACTTCCAGCAGATCGCCGCTTTTTAAGCGCAGCATATTCTCCCGGTATCGCCGGTTCCAGTTGGGGGTCATGTCCACTTCGATACTCGGTATGGCCGCAATGACACGGTCCGCCTCCTCCTGCTTGACCACAGGCCGCACACCGATCTCTTCGCTGTGTTCCGTGGGGATCATGACCAGCATGCCACCCACAGGGAGCTTGAGGATATAGTACTCCCGCACCACACCATTGACCTTTTTCTGCACAATACTGTCTATCACACCAGCACCATGCATCGGGTGAACGATTTTGTCCCCTACCTGAAACACGATCCCACCTCCCGGTCCGATCAACTCCAATTCGTATAACTAAATTTCGCTTATAAACTTATTATAGACACTTTTCAGCACCAATGCAAGTTAAATTTCTGTTTTCTCTTTTTAAAAAAGGCAAAAACAGCGCCGTTTCCCTTAAGAAACGGCGCTGTTTACATTGCGGAAGCGATTACTCCTGGTTGTCAGCCTCGTCCTCGGCGGACTCGTCAGCATCCTGGCCCTCCAGCAGAGCGCGGATGGACAGGGACACCTTCTGCTTGTCGTAGTCGATGTCGATGATCTTCACGTCCACCATCTGGCCCTCGCTGAGCACATCGCCGGGCTTGTCGATGCGGTGATCGGCAATCTGGGAGATGTGGATCAG